>CBEUNJ010000183.1:0-1526 GCA_965544465.1 uncultured Chlorobaculum sp. | reverse complement strand
TCAATACAGAAATCACAGATCGAGGCCGCGCTCGGCACGGTTATGGAGCCGGATCTCGGCAAAGACCTCATGACGCTCGACATGGTCAAAGATATTACCGTCGATGAAGCGGGAAATGTCTCGTTTTCGGTAGTGCTCACCACCCCTGCCTGCCCGATGAAGGAAAAGATCAAGAACTCCTGCGTCGAGGCCATCAAGGCGTCGGTGCCCGGCGTCGGCTCGATTGACATCACCATGACCTCGAACGTCACCTCCTCGTGCAGCAACGGCGGTCATGGAGGGCACGACTCGCATGGTGGCCACGGTGGACATGGCGCACCGCAGCAGATCGAGCTTCCGAACGTCAAGAACATCATCGCCGTCGCCTCCGGCAAGGGCGGCGTCGGCAAATCCACCGTCTCGGTAAACCTCGCCGTCAGCCTCGCAGCATCCGGCGCGAAGGTCGGCCTGATCGACGCCGATCTGTACGGCCCGAGCATTCCGACCCTGTTCGGGATGCAAAATGTCAAGCCTGAGGTGAAAGACCAGAAGATCCAGCCGCTCGAAAAGTTCGGCGTCAAGTTGATGTCGATCGGTTTCCTTGTCGATCCGGAGACTGCGCTCATCTGGCGCGGCCCGATGGCCTCCAGTGCCATCCGCCAGCTCATCAGCGATGTGGACTGGCAGGAGCTCGACTACCTGATCTTCGATTTGCCGCCCGGCACCGGCGACATTCAGCTCACACTCGTGCAAGCGCTGCCGCTCTCGGGGGCGGTCCTCGTCACCACGCCGCAAGATGTAGCGCTGGCCGACGTCTCCAAAGCGCTCACCATGTTCCGCAAGGTCGATGTCTCGATCCTCGGCGTGGTGGAGAACATGAGCTGGTACGAACTCCCCGATGGCACGAAGGATTACATCTTCGGCCAGGGAGGCGGCGAACGATTCGCCAAGATCAACGCCCTGCCCTTCCTCGGCTCGATCCCGATCAGCAGCCAGGTGCGCGAAGGCGGCGATAGCGGTACACCCGCGATCATTGCCAAGCCGGACGCACCGACCTCCGTAGCGGCCAGCAAGGTTGCAGGCGAAGTCGCCCGGCAGGTCTCGATTCACAACGCCGCCTGCCCGACCGACTAAGGATAACGCAGAGAAGGATAGCCCGTTAACTTTTCAGGGTTATCCTTCCATTGCCTATATTCCAAGTTAATTTAGGGACGCTGAGCCGACCCATCTATTTTCAACGAAAATCAACAAGTTCAAGCACCATGAAAGATTATCTGCCCAACAGCGACCCATTGTACGACAAAGTCATCAGCGCCCTTGAAACTGTCCGCCCCTACCTCCAGGTCGATGGCGGAGACTGCCAGCTCATTGGCATCACCAAAGACATGGTCGTGGACGTCAAGCTCCTCGGCGCATGTGGTTCCTGCCCCATGAGCACCCTGACCCTCCGAGCTGGCGTAGAACAGGCCATCAAGAAAGCCATCCCCGAAATCGCCCGCGTCGAGCAGGTCTGAACGAAACCGCGCTCAAAAAGCAAAACGGCTGCC
>CBEUNJ010000182.1:0-1576 GCA_965544465.1 uncultured Chlorobaculum sp. | reverse complement strand
ACCGATGCCTCCTGCCGCCCCCGTCACGACGGCGATCCTGCCTTTCAGTCTCATAGCTTGAATGAAATAATGGTTAGCAGGTTTTTACGGGCAAGTCTGGTTACGTTACCGGAATCACCCGTTTCGGACTTGCCGATCCGGCGAACAGTTTAAAGCCCATAAGGCTGGTCATGGACTGCACCGCCGAGTTGAGGCGGCCGATAAACAGATCGAGTTCGTTGACCTGAAACTGCTCATCGAGGGCAACCTCGTTCATGAATTCAACAAACTGCTCATGGCGCATCGACCCTATTCTGGACGACCACGAGCGGCCGGAAATCCGAAACGCGCAGAGCGCTTCGTCGATCATCCAGAGATTGCCGAACTGCAACAACTGCACCCAGAAATCGAGATCGGTGGTATAGGGAATACGTGCGCTGTAGCCGTTGGTCGAAGCGATCAGGCTGGCTGGATAGAGCCCGCAGACCGGCTCGCCAATGATGTTGGTGCCTGTGCGCACCATTTTTCTGACAACATCCGAAGGGCTTTTCAGGCCATCATCGAGGAAACTGACTTTGTTGATAAGCGTCTTGCCCTCGTGGTCGATGATGGTTCGCGACGATGAGACCAGGCTCACCTTCTCCTGACCCGAAAGCTCGTAGGCTGCACACTGCTTTTCAAGGCACTCCGAGAACAGAAGATCGTCCGCGCAGAGCAGCTTGACGTACCGCCCCCGTACATCGCTGATTGAGCGGTTCCAGTTAGCTTCTGGGCCAAGGTTTTTCTCGCTGGTAAAAATACTGATCCGCGGGTCATCGTAAGACCGAGCTATCTCAAGCGAACGGTCGGTCGAATGATCGTCATAGATCAGCAGTTCAAAATCGGGCATCGTCTGCGCAAGAACAGACTCGATCGTTTCTGCGATATAGCGCTCATTGTTATACATCGGTATGGTGACCGTAACCAGAGGCGAAGCGCTTCGTACCATAAAAAATCTTCCTTCTGCAAAACATCGCTACTTCGTTGGCAACTACTCTTCGGTGAATCGGGCCGCATGGTCATCAGCCCAGGCCCTGGTGGCTTTCTTTCCATTATCGAGCACCGTTTCCGGCGAAACGATCGCTCCGTCAAATTTTGAGCGGCTGGTGTTGGCAAGCCACAAATTCGCCCCTCGGAGATCAGCCCGGCGGAAATCGACCTGCTGGAGATTGGCGCCTCGCAAATCGGCCCCTCGGAGATTGGCGTCGCGCAAATCGGCTTCATCCAAATCGGTGCGCTTGAATGAGGCCTTGCTAAGATCGGCTCCATGCAGATCGGCATAGGCCAGCACCCTGTTCTCCAGCGGCGCTTGCGCAAGCCTGATCTTGAGGCCCGGCTGCTCTTTGCGCATCCGGTTCCACTTCGTGACGTTCGATTTGAGCTGCTCGTACTGATCACCGTCATAGGCAATCGTGGAGGGATCAGGTCGCCAGGCGCGTAGCGGCTTGAGCGTAGCGGCAAGCGGTGGCTTAACTGACACGCCCGGCTGCCCGGCGGCACGCAGCTTCGGCGTCTCAACGAAAGAGGCGTTTGTCGGTGATGCAACCCTCCTTACAAC
>CBEUNJ010000181.1:0-1589 GCA_965544465.1 uncultured Chlorobaculum sp. | reverse complement strand
CTAAAGGACACCTCTGAAACAGGAAACAATTCATCGCATAGAAAAAAGAATGCGATGAAGACACATGGGCAACCGCAAGGGTTGCCCATACCGCAATGGAAATGCTGCCTGATGCGATAGTTCGGCCATGCTGAATTCAGAAATTGACCGAATATCCTTCCGGGTAGAAGCCTTGGATGATGGCGATCACCTTGTCGGGATCGTCTTCGAGGTAGATGAAGTCGAGGTCTTTTTCGCTGATGAACCCTTTTTCATCAAGCATCCGCGTTTTGAACCAGCGGTACAGCTCACCCCAGTAGTCCGAGCCCATCATAATCACCGGAAATTTCTGGCTCTTGCCGGTCTGGATGAGGGTGATCGCTTCGGAGAATTCGTCGAGCGTGCCGAAGCCGCCGGGCAGCACGATGAAAGCTTGCGAGTACTTGAGAAACATCACCTTGCGCACGAAGAAGTACTCGAAGGTGATGAGCTTGTCGTAATCAACGTAGGGGTTGGGGTGCTGCTGGTTGGGAAGTTTGATGTTAAAGCCGATGGAGGCACCGCCCTGCTTTTGCGCCCCACGGTTCGCCGCCTCCATCGCGCCCGGCCCACCGCCGGTGATGACGCCAAAGCCGGACTCGGCAAGCAGACGGCCCATCGTTTCGCCGAGCTGGTACTCGGCATCGCCCTCACGCACGCGGGTCGAGCCGAACACGGTGACAGCGGGCCCGACGTGCGACATAGTTTCGAAGCCGTTAACGAATTCGGCCATGATCTTGAACACTCGCCAGCCATCGGCCATGAACTCGCTGCCACCGGTTAACGGCGCTTGCGGCGCGCTGGCCTCGGCGGGCCTGACGGCCCATTCCGGCTTACAGTTTTTTGGATCTTTCATAACACTCAGAGTTCGAGAAAGTTTCTGATAAGATCGTGGCCGACGGAGGTCATAATCGACTCGGGGTGGAACTGCACGCCATACAGCCCAAGTTCGCTGGACTGAAGCCCCATGATGACATCGTCTTCCGTCCATGCCGTAATCTCCAGCTCGACGGGCAGGCTCTCGCGCTCGACGACGAGTGAGTGGTAACGTGTGGCGGTGAACGGGTTGGGCAGGCTGCGGAACACCCCTTTGTCGTTGTGGTAGATCTCCGAGGTCTTGCCGTGCATGATCTGCTCGGCGCGAACGACCTTGCCGCCGAGTGCTTCACCGATAGCTTGGTGGCCGAGGCAAACGCCAAAGAGCGGAATGTTGCCTTTGGCGGCGTTGATGAGCGGAATGGAGATGCCCGCATCGGCGGGAGTGCCAGGGCCGGGCGAAATAACGATTTTCTCGGGCTTTAGCTCCAGCGCCTGTTCGACGGTGAGTTCGTCGTTCCGATACACCACCACCTCGGCGCCGAGTTCGCCGATGTACTGAACGAGGTTATACGTAAAGGAGTCGTAATTATCTATAACAAGAATCATGAGAGCACGTAACACACTATTTAATAAGAGCTTAGAAAATTTCTTCCCGCTATCCACTGAATCAATACCAGATCGGCACAGTTGGCGGACTTCAAGGCACAATATAGTTCCGTTTGGGCTCGAAACTCAACTGTGTTGTTTGGGGT
>CBEUNJ010000180.1:0-1613 GCA_965544465.1 uncultured Chlorobaculum sp. | reverse complement strand
AAAAAAAAGCTGCTCTGGTCTGTTGCCGGAGCAGCCTTGAAGCTTGCGCCAATCTACCGCTTCAGAGCGGATAGCAGATATTGAGCTTGCGCGAAGCCTGCGCTTCGTCAAGCCGCTTGAGCGGCGTGGTGACGGGCGCCGACTTGATGAGGTCGGGATTCGATTTGGCCTCTTCAGCGATGGCGATCATGGCGTCTGCGAAGGCATCGAGCGTCTCCCTGGCCTCGGTCTCGGTCGGTTCGATCATGAGCGCCTCGCTGACGATGAGCGGAAAATAGACCGTCGGCGCGTGGTAGCCGTAGTCGAGCAGCCGCTTGGCGATGTCGAGCGTTTTGACGCCGCACTCCTTCTTTTGGCGCTCGCCCGACAGGCAGAACTCGTGCATCACCGGGCGCGGGTAAGGCAGCGCGTAGTACTCAACGAGCCGCTGGAGCAGGTAGTTGGCGTTGATGATGGCGTTCTCCGAGACGCGGCGCAACCCCTCCGCGCCGAGCATCCGGATGTAGGTGTAAGCGCGCACCAGCACCGAGAAGTTGCCGTAGAAGTTCATCATACGACCAATCGTGTCGGGCTTGCCGGAGTTCAAGCGGTAGCGGGTCTGGCCGTTCTCCTCAACCTTTTCGACTACCGGCACCGGCAGGAACTCCACGAGCCGCTCGCTGACGCCGACCGGACCGCTGCCGGGGCCGCCGCCGCCGTGGGGCGCGGAGAAGGTTTTGTGCAAATTGTAGTGCATCACGTCAAAGCCCATGTCACCGGGGCGGGTGATGCCGAGCAGCGCGTTCATGTTCGCGCCGTCCATGTAGAGCAGGCTGCCGTTGCCATGTAGCAGCTTTTCGATCTCCGGCATCTGCTTCTCGAAAATGCCGACTGTGTTCGGATTGGTGAGCATCAGTGCCGCCACATCGCCATCGAGCTTGGCGCGAAGGTCGGCCATGTCGGTGCAGCCCGACTCGTCGCACTTGACCGACACACACGTGTAGCCACCGAGCGTCGCCGAGGCCGGGTTAGTGCCGTGAGCCGAATCAACCACGAGCAGCTTGTGGCGCGAGTTGCCGAGCTTTTCGTGATACTTCTTGATAAGCAGGATGCCGGTCAGCTCGCCATGCGCGCCCGCCGCCGGTTGCAGCGTGACCGCCTTCATGCCCGCGATCTCCTTGAGCATTTCCGCCAGCTCGTACATGAGCTGCAACGCACCCTGCGAGGTCGATTCCGGCTGCAACGGATGCATCGACGCGAAGCCCGGCAAGTCGCAGGTGTAGTCGTTGATCTTGGGGTTGTACTTCATCGTACAGCTCCCGAGCGGGTACATGTTCTTGTCAACATGGTAGTTCAGGTTCGAGAGCCGGATGAAGTGGCGCACCACCTCGCTCTCCGGCATCTCCGGCAGTTCAGCCGGTTCCTTGCGAAGGAATTTCGACGGTACGAGTTCATCCGCTGGGCGTTCGTCAATGTCGAACGGAGAGAGGCGGTAGCCCTTGCGACCGCTGCGGGAAAGCTCAAAGATCAGTTGTTCTTTCATGGACAGGCCTTGATTGAGAGGCGTTCAGGTCACGCCAGCGCAAAGCCCCGCAACCTGTATAGATTAACGATAGTTCCGGTCGATTCGCTCA
>CBEUNJ010000179.1:0-1629 GCA_965544465.1 uncultured Chlorobaculum sp. | reverse complement strand
TGCAAAAGAAGTTGCCGAAAAGGTGCGCCGCATGATGGCCGTCCTCTGGCGTCCCCTGTTTGTTCGAATGGTTCCGGCGGGCTTACCTTGCAGATGCAAGCTGGTCGCGCAACGTTAATCTCGCAACCGATGTCCACCAAGAAGCATTCGTCCCACAGGAAGAGTCGCAACAAGCGGATTTTCAGAAGCCGCGTTCAGTCGCTCGGCAAGCCGGCGGGAGCGCTGATCCACATCGGCGAGCAGAAGGTCGAGAAGCCGCGGATTACGGTTTTCGGCTACGACGAGGGGCGGGCGGTCACCATCGAGATCAAAGCCGTCGATGAGTGCCGTGCCCTGAAGGAGCGTTTCAAGGTACTCTGGATCAACGTCGATGGCCTGCACGAGGTTGAGCTGATCCGCAAGCTCGGTGAGCTGTTCGGCATCGACGCGCTCACGCAGGAGGACATTCTCGACACCGGCCAGCGCCCGAAGGTCGAGGATTTCGAGCGCTACCTTTTTCTGTCGCTCCGGATGCTCGACTTCAACCGGGAGTTGAGCGAAATTACGCAGGAGCAACTGAGCATTGTGCTCGGGCCGAACTACGTCATCACCTTTCAGGAGAAGCCCGGCGACATGTTCGAGCCGGTGCGCCAGCGCATCAGAAGCAGCGCCTCCAAAGTTCGCAAGCACGAGGCCGATTTTCTCGCCTATGCCCTCGTCGATGCGGTGGTCGATCGCTACTTTTCGATCCTCGAAGAGATCGAAAACCGCATCGACACGCTCGACTCGGAAATGATGGCCGATTTCAGCCAGGAGACCTTCAATGCGCTCTGCGCTCTGAAGCGCGAGCTGATCATTTTCCGCAAGAACGTCTGGCCGTTGCGGGAGCTCATCGGTAGTATCACGCGGGAGGATTTCGACGTTGTCGGCGAAGCGGTCGATCCCTATTTCCGTGACATTTATGACCACATCGTGCAGGTGATCGACACGATCGAAGTGTTCCGCGAAATCGTCAACGGCATGCACGAAACCTATCTGGCCGGCGTGAACAACCGCATGAACGAAATCATGAAGTTCCTCACCATGATCGCCACGGTTTTTATGCCGCTCTCCTTCATCGCCGGTGTCTACGGCATGAACTTCAAAAACATGCCGGAACTGAACCTCTGGTGGGGCTACTACGCCGTGCTCGGCCTGATGGTGCTGATCGCGATCGGGTTTATGGTTTACTACCGATCGAGGAAGTGGTTCTAAGCGGCGCCCTGATGCCTACTTTGTGTTGTGTCTCGGAAGGAACAGGTGCCTATGAGAAGCTGTGCTACTGTTCAGCACGCAGCTTCATGAAGGCGAACCGGAGACCCTGTGTACGGCACATCGGTCATGCAGAGTAACCTCCACAGTAACGCCCGGACGACACCGGCGATCCGTCGGGAAATTCAGGCCTCCAGCCTTTCGGCCAGTCAGCTGGTGCTGCCCGGCATGGCATCAGCAAAGCCACAGCCCTGCAATGGAAAACGCGCGATTCAATCGAAGACCTTCCCCATACGCCGCACAACTTCAGCAAAACCATGAGTGACCAGGAAGAGTTCGTCGTTATCGAACTCAGAACGTCCTTGCTCTTGGCGCTCGATGATTTGTTGGTGATTGTGC
>CBEUNJ010000178.1:0-1728 GCA_965544465.1 uncultured Chlorobaculum sp. | reverse complement strand
GGTCGGATTCGACTGAAGGGCACCTCTAAAAACTTATTGCGCGGCCCGATTGCTTCGTTGGGTGGTGCTCGAAATCCTCATGTACAGTGCGTACACTCCGGTTTCTGCGCTCCATCCGCCTTGCACTCCGGTCGCTCATGACACTTTTTAGAGGTGCCCTGAAGAGCTATCCTTTACGCTTTACGCCAGTTCAAGTACTTTTCCAACCAGTGTTTCGATGCCTTTGGCGATGTCGCTGATGCCGGGGCCGAGCATATAGGCCGGAGTAGTGACGATTTTCGTGCCGGGGCTGATGACTGCTTCATCGACCGTCGCTGGCACATGGCTTGCGCCCATCGCCTCGATGTCCGAGGCCGTCTGTTTGTCGTTGCCGATGGTCACTTTAACCCCTTCCGGGCCGAGCAGCTTTGCGGCGATGACCGGCGCGATGCAGAGGAAGCCGACAGGCTTGTCTGCCTGGTGGAAACTTCTGACGGCGGCGGCAACGTGTTCGTTGACTTCGCACTCTACGCCCTTGAAAGCGTAGTCGCAGAGATTCTTGGCCGCGCCGAAGCCTCCGGGCAGAATGAGGCCATCGAGCGTGTTGATGTTGATCTCCGCAAGATCGCTGATTGCGCCGCGGCAGATGCGGGCCGATTCGGTCAGCACGTTGCGCGTTTCCGCCATCTCCTTGCCAGTACGGTGGTCAATGACGTGGTGCTGCTCGATGTCGGGGGCGAAACATACTGCTTCAGCTCCGGCGCGGTCGAGTGCCAGAAGCGTCAGCACCGCCTCGTGGATTTCCGAGCCGTCATAGACGCCGCAGCCCGAGAGAATGACTCCGATCTTTTTCATGGTGGTCAGGATTTATGTTTGGGAGGAGAGCCTTTTCATGGTATGGTATGAAAAAGATGGAGCTTTTGAAACCGCCTGATGCTCTGAACATCGCTGATAGAAATCGGATCATGCAGGATTTTTTCAAATCACTGGGCACCTCTAAAAAGTGTCATGAGCGGCCTGAGTGCAAGGCGGATGGAGCGCAGAACCCGGAATGTACGCAGTGTACATGAGGATTTCGAGCACCACCCAACAAAGCAATCGGGCCGCGCAATAAGTTTTTAGAGGTGCCTCACTGTTGCGCGGGCATCAGAAGCCTGACGATTGGTAAGCAGGTCTGGATGGCCGAAAACCTCACAACCGACAAGTATCGTAATGGCGACTTTATCCGCCATACGAAGAGCGTCGAGGAGTGGCATGACGCGATTTCAAGGCAGGAGAGTGCGTGGTGCAACGACGGCAACGAATCGGGGGAGGTGGGCGGCTTTACAACTGGTTCGTCGTTGACGATCTGCGCGGCCTTGCACCCGAAGGGTGGCACGTGCCGACCGATGCCGAATGGCGGGAACGCGAAGCGGCGACCGATGGCCGGGGCTTCGAGACAGATTTTACCGGAAGTCGCAACTGCCTTGGCTTCTTTTTCGGAAAGGGAAGCGCGGCATTGTTCTGGATGGCCACGCCATCGGGAGCGTTTGACGCCTGGAGCCGCGAAATCAGCAAAGCGGGCGGCAAGCTGCAACGAGTGCACGTCGCGCAAGGGCTATGGCTGTCAGTGCGGTGCGTGAAGGATGGAGAACAATGATCGGAAAGATCAGCCCGATCTGATCGATCGTGAAAAGCAGCGCTACGTTTTTAGTCTTCCCAGTCCTGGAAAGAATTTGCCGACCCGTGTGGCGTACTCCCGATACTCGG
>CBEUNJ010000177.1:0-1811 GCA_965544465.1 uncultured Chlorobaculum sp. | reverse complement strand
CTCGGCGAGCAGTTGCCGCGGATTTGTTAGAGTTGACAATTGATAGTTGACAGTTGATAGTTGTAGGGGCAGTCCCGACTGGTCGGGATGCCCAGTCACGCCAATCTCTGAATTATGGAAACCATTTCCTCGATATTCCTGTTGTCGTGACAGTGTCCGTACATTATCTTTAAGCTTTGATGCATAAAACACGAACCTCATGGCGACAAACGTCACAATCAAAACCGAACGGATCGATGTCCGCGCCAATCTGCCGGTCAAGCAACTGTTGCAGGAGGCAGCCAGGGCTTGCCACAAAAGCGTCAGCGAATTTCTGCTTGACGCCGGTATCACTGCGGCCAACCAGACGCTTGCCGATCGTCGCCGGTTTGAGTTGGATGATGAGCGGTGGCAGCAGTTTCAGGAGCTTCTCGACCGGCCCGTTTCCGCACCCGATAGCCGCATGAAAGAGCTGCTGACCAAGCCGGGAGTTCTCGATTGAGTGTCCGGTTCACTCAGGTTCAGAAGCTCGCAGCTTCTCACGACGTTGCGGCATTCGATTGTGGCCATCCTGCACTGAATCAGTTTCTGCAACGGTTTGCGCTGGTCAACCAGAAGGCTAACAGCGCTCAAACGTATGTTTCATGCGAGCGCGGAACCGATAGTGTGGCCGGGTTTTACAGCCTTGCGGTCGGTAGCGTCGAGCCATCAGCGGCAACCGGGCGACTCGCCAAAGGCCTCGCCCGGCATCCGGTTCCGGTGATGATTCTCGCGAGACTTGCGGTTGACCTTCGGTATCAGGGGGCCGGTCTCGGTCGGGCGCTACTCAAGGATGCTCTGTTACGCACAGCCCAGGCTGCCGATATTGCAGGCATTCGGGCTATTCTGGTTCATGCCAAGGATGAAGCCGCCCGTAACTGGTACCGTCAATGGGGATTCGAGCCAAGTCCTACCGATTCGTATCATCTGTTTCTCCTGATCAAAGACCTGCTCGCCATGCTGGATGGCTAATCGCTTGCAGTTTTTGCTCTGGTCACGAAAAGTTTTTTTGCAAGCGGAGCAGGGCAGGCGCAAGGTCTGCCCTTACTTTTTCAAATAGCCGTACTTCTCCAGAATCGCTTTTGCTTCGGGGCTTTGCAGGTAGCTGAACAATGCTGTTGCATCGGCGTTGGTTTCGCCGCGTTGGGTTACGGCCATCGTGAAGGGCGTGCGCGTATAAAGCTCGTGCGGGACGGTGTAGAGGATTTTTGATTGTTTCGCGGTGAGCGCTTCGGTGAGGTGCACGACTGAGGCATCGACGGCACCGGTTTCGGCGTACATCAGGCATTGCAGGATGTCGCGGGTTATGACCAGTTTTCCTGAAAGTTGCTTGGCAATTCCGGCGTTGCGGAACGCCTCCATCGCCGACTCACCGGCGGCGGCGCTTTTTGGGTTGCCGATGGCGATTCGTTTGAGCTTCGTCAACTCCTTTATTGACGCAATCTTCAGCGACGGTCGGCCAGCGATGACAATGTCGTTCCAGGCGAAGGGGGCGATCCACTCTCCGTCGATCAGCTTTTTCTTTTGCAGATAGTTCACCCACTTGGTATCGGCTGAAATGTACAGGTCGATTGGCGCGCCGTTTTCGATCTGCATGGCCAGCACGCCCGCCGCCGCGTAGGTTTTGACGAAGACGACGCCGGGGTGCGCTTTGGTGAACTGTTCCGAGAGCACGTTAAGCACCTCTTTCATGCCCATGCCCGCCGCGAGGCGGATTTCACCGGCGATGGCCGGGGTTGCGGTCAGGGTGAGCAGCAGGGCGACGAGCAGGCTTTTTATCTGGTGGCGCATGG
>CBEUNJ010000176.1:0-1828 GCA_965544465.1 uncultured Chlorobaculum sp. | reverse complement strand
CGAGATTTCGAGCACCACCCAACGAAGCAATCGGGCCGCGCAATAAGTTTTTAGAGGTGCCCTTTAGCATGACGATGGGCAGATGCCCTTCCCGATAATGTGCCAATAAATCGGAAGGATTAACAGCAACACCAGCAGAAAACTGATGCCTCATGAATGAGAAGGCAGCTCAAAGCACAGTCCGGCTCAAAACAGCATTGCTGAAGAACTCGTGATCAAAAAGAGGAACTCGCACAGGCAGGAATACAACGGCTGGCAAAGAACAATTCAAAGCATCATCCAGAGGCAGAAAAGCAAAAAGCCCTGTAAGTTTTTATCTTACAGGGCTTTTTGGTGGTGCACTCGCAAGGACTCGAACCTTGAACCCACTGATTAAGAGTCAGTTGCTCTACCAATTGAGCTACGAGTGCAGAGCTTATTTTGCCGGCTGAGCAGGCTGCTGATTCGGAGCCGGAAGATTGCCGGTTTCCGGTAGCGCCTGCGGGAGGTTGTTGACCGGAAGCGATGCCGGAACATCCTTTTGCAAAATGCCAGTTCCGCTGCCTGCCTGGTGACGGGCCGGAAGAGTAAACTGCGCGATAAACGAAAGAAGCATGACGGCTCCAGCCAGAACAGCCGTGACCTTGCTCAGAAAGTCACCGGTACGCCTAACACCGAGCGTCTGCACGGTGCCGAGGCTTGCAATGCCACCGGTCAGACCACTGCCCGACTTGGGACTTTGCAACAGAACCGACACGATCAGGAGGATCGAGGCGATCAGAGCCAGTATGACGATCAATCCGTTGAGCATGTCAAGCGACTTCTGTAAATTCCGAAAATCTCTTTCGCTATAGTATCTTACGATGATGAGGGCATAATTTAGCAACTTTTTGACAATATGCAAGACCAGTTTTCAGATATGGGCAAAATGCTCATTTTTCTTGGAGCCTCAATCGCGGCACTCGGGTTGCTGATCGTGCTCGCCCAGAAATCGGGAGGAAACGGCTGGTTCGGCTGGTTCGGACACCTACCGCTGGACATCAATATCCAGAAGGAAAATTTCCGGCTCTTCTTCCCCATCGGCAGCTCGATTCTGCTGTCGGTTATCCTGAGCCTGGTCATCAGGCTCATCAATAAACTTTTCAGGTAAGCTCTTTTCATCACAGATTTATTTCCATGACTCAACGCATCGCCTCACACGCCCGCAAAACCGCGGAAACCGATATTACCGCTACGGTTAAGCTCGACGGCACAGGAACGTCTTCAATTCAGACCGGCGTGGCGTTCCTCGACCACATGCTCACCAGCTTCAGCCGCCACTCGGGCATCGACGTACAGCTCCGGTGTAGCGGCGACCTGGACGTGGACGACCACCACACGGTCGAGGATGTGGCACTGGTGCTTGGCAAAGCCATCGAAGAGGCACTGGGCGACAAGAAAGGCATCGAGCGCTACGGCTGGTCGATCATCCCGATGGACGAGGCGCTGGCGCGCTGCTCGGTCGATCTCGGCGGACGCAGCTACTGCGTCTTCAAAGCGGAGTTTCAGCGCCCGACCATTCAGGGGCTCTCGACCGAAATGGTGGAGCACTTCTTCATTTCGCTCTCCCGTACAATGAACGCCAATCTGCATCTTGCTGTGCTTGAAGGGCAGAACACGCACCACCTGATCGAAGCACTCTTCAAGTCGCTCGCCTATGCAATGAAGCAGGCAGTCAGAGTCAGCGGCACGCGCATCCCTTCGACCAAAGAGGCCCTCTAAGCCACCAAGAGATACTGGTAACGAAAAAAGGCTGCCTCGGAACATTCCGAGCAGCCTTTTTTGATTTCTTCAATCGATCAGATCAGAT
>CBEUNJ010000175.1:0-1834 GCA_965544465.1 uncultured Chlorobaculum sp. | reverse complement strand
CAAGACCAACAATCGTGACAGAGCCATCATGGCCAACTGACGAGATCGACGGACTTCATCGGTCGAAGGTCAATGCTTTTCATTTCACCGATATTTTAAATACCATTACTAAATGCAGCAGTTTGCCGGTTAGCTTACCGGCTCCAACTCCGCCTCTCCGCCACCATACAATCATCTCTTTTATGGCCACTATCGAACAATTGCTCGCTTGGACCGAAACCCCGCTGCCCGAACCGCTCAAAACACTCGATCCTGAAGCGCAGGAGGCGCTCACCGGTTACGTCAAGGAGGTGGTGAACAACAAAACCGACGGTTTTGACGAACTCTATCAGGCAATCAGCTCGATCGTGCGATTCATTCCTCATTTCATTGTCATTCCGCTCATGGTCGAGCATATCCGCCCACAGATTTCGGCGGGCGTTTGCCGGACGATGGGCGTTGACCAGGCTGTCGGTTACGCCAATGACCTTCCGCTCGAATACTTCAGCGAAGTATCACGTCACCTCGACGACGAACTTATGGCCCGCGTTTTCGAAAAGATGAAACGGAATCAGGCCGAAAAAGTCATTCTGTTCGAACTGCTGCATCACCGCTCGCATATGCTCGGTATTGCCGAACACCTTGACCGCCGGATGCTTGAGTTTGTAGCCAAGAACCTTGACTCCGATGGATTCTCCGAACATGATCCCGACCTTGTTGCGCACCAGGTGCTGCTGGAAAAAATCCAAAGCCTGCGCTGACTCCGGCCTTTGCGGAAGGAACGCTCGAGCTGCCGGGCAATGACAATATCGCGGTACAGATTTTTTATAGACAATCGAAAGCAACCGCATGACGGCAACGTCATAAAGAGGAAAAGAAAAGGCTGGCAACGTTTTCTTCAGGGGGTAACCTTTGTATTGCTTTACAAACCAACGCTTCCAAGCATGAAAAAATCACGTTTTCTGGCAACCACCAGGATTGCAGGCATGTTGCTTTGCTCGCCACAAGGTAATGCCCACGTAGAATTGAAGCTGCACATCAATCTTGGCGGGGAGGTACTGTTGCCGGGGTAGTGAACAGCCCTGATTTTATCTACCTCAATAATGACGGTTTTTATGTTTCGCACGGCTGAGACTACGATGTCATCCGCTACGGCGATTACTCTTTCATCTAGCGCAACGGCGGCTGGTTCCGCTCGCACCATTACCGTGGCCCGTGGAGCTCAGTACACTATCGCGATCTGCCCTGGCCGATCAGACGGCATAACCGGAACGATATGCGCCGCCGTGACCGCGCATACTGGGATCAGCAAAAAAAGGAGCCACGCACGGGCTCCCTTTTGCCTTGCTCCATTCCGCTCGCCTACTCACTGCTCCTGATGGTGCGGGGCAAGGGTAACGGCAATCAGAGCGAATACGCTGAAAACAAATCCGGCTCCGAACCAGGCGAAAACCGGAGAACCTCGATATCCTTTGTTGAACGAAACAATCGCGCAGGCAATCGAACAAATGATACTGACAACAAGCACAAACATCCAGCTTGTCGGATCCATCATAGCCATAGGAACAACTGATGTTATGGGTTGACGAAACGATGCCTCCAATCTATGGAAAAACCGGGAATTTGAGTACATCGTCATGCAATTCTCACCATCAAAATCGTGCTTTAAACCGGAATCAACGACGCACCTCGCAGCCACAGGGCCCTGATTGTCAGGGGTTAATGGGCATTTCTACAACGTATCATGAGAGAACCGAGGGCGGCAAGGCGGATGGAGCACAGAACCCGGAGCGTACTTGCAAGTATGTGAGAATTTCGAGTACCACTCAATGCAGCAATCGGGGCTCGTCATAAG
>CBEUNJ010000174.1:0-1946 GCA_965544465.1 uncultured Chlorobaculum sp. | reverse complement strand
CAGCCATGTCACGAAGAATGGCAACAATTTTCTCTTTCATGGTCATGTTCTGATTGGTTCACGCGCGGGAACACCAACAACGGTCACGCCGGATGGCACATCACCAACAACGACGGCTCCCAGATGAGCCACCGGACTGATATGAACGCCATCGGTAACCGTGCAATCATGATCATGCTTTTTTTGTTGGCTCTCGGTGGTTTGATCCCTGAAAAAAAGGCATGGTCTCCGTTGCGTTGTGGTTAATTCCCTTTCGCAACAGCACATTCCGCATCGTCATGGCAAGAATGTTGATATCGAGCCACAGCGAGCGGTTATCGACGTACCAGACGTCATACCGAAACTTTTCCTCCCAGCTTATGGCGTTTCGGCCATTGACCTGGGCCCAGCCGGTCATGCCCGGCTTCACTTCATGGCGGCGACTCTGTTCGGGAGAATACCGAGGCAGATACTCCATCAGCAGCGGACGTGGGCCGACAAGGCTCATATCGCCTTTGAGTACGTTGATCAGCTCCGGAAACTCATCGAGGCTTGTGGCGCGGAGAAAGCGTCCAAGGGGAGTCAACCGCTCATGATCCGGCAGCAGATTGCCTTTAGCATCCCGAGCATCGGTCATAGTCCGAAACTTGTACATGTTAAACGGCTTACCATCCTTTCCGGGCCTCGTCTGCACAAACAAGAGCGGGCTGCCATGAACGAGGCGAACCAGCAGCGCCAGCACCAGCAGGAATGGCAGAATCACGAGTGTGCCGGGAATAGTGAGCAGAAGATCGAACAGACGTTTAAGCATCACTCCACTCCTTCGCAACCTTCTTGAAAAGATCTGCAAATTTACCTATCCCGACCTGCAATGACAACTCTGACTGGTAATAGTTTTTACTGTTCGCAGCCATAGCCTCTCGATCAGCGGGACTCATACCATACAGGGCGCACGCTGCCTCAGCAATCGATTCGGGATTCTCAGGTTCAGCGATAACGCCACAATCGGCAGCGTTCACCAAGTCAGCCACGTCCCCCTCAACAGCCATAAGCAACGGCTTTCCAACGGCCATGTAGGCTTGCGTTTTGGAGGGAATTGTTATGGTGAACAGCGGGTCTTTCCTGAGATGAACCAGTAGCGCATCGGCCTGGGAAAGCACGCCCCCAATGTCCGACATTGGTACTGGTGGCAGAAAACAAACATTCTGTAGTCGTTTACTGTCAGCGGTTTGTTTCAGGTGATCGACCTCTACGCCGCCGCCAATAAAAACAAAGCAGACCTTGGGCGCCGTGTTCTGAAGAATGGCTGCTGCGTCAAGTACGGCATCAAGCGCTTGAGCTTTCCCCATGTTACCGGCAAAAACAATGGTAAACCTGTCTGAAACAGGGAAATCAGCCTCTGGCTTGCCGGCAGAATTACCCAGTGATGCTTCGTCGCACCAGTTATAGATCACCTCAACCTTGCTTTCGGAAACACCTCGCTCGATAAGCAGCCGCTTAAAACCGGGCGAGAGCACCACGAGCTGATCGACTGAGCGATAGACCGCCTTGCAGATTCGCCCCACAATGTTCAGCACGCGTGTGTTTGACACCATGCCTGTAGCGCGTAACGTATCCGGCCACATGTCCTGAATATCATACACAACGGGAACCCGCCGAAAGAGTCGAATGAGGGCAGCGGTCATGCCGACTGTCAGTGGCGGATGGTAGGCATAGATAACATCAGGCTTTTTGGCCCCGAACAGGCCATACACAAGAGAAGAAGTCGCAAAACTGACATAGTTGGCCACCCGTTCAAGTGCACTCTGGTTATGGCTTGGGTAGAGCGGAAGACGAGTTACCTGCACTCCGTCGATCACTTCGCGCTTGAGTAACTGAATGTTGTAACCGGGATAGAGCTTGCCGCCAGGGTAATTCGGGAAACCGGTTACGACCTCCACCTCAAACCCTCGCTTCTGCAACTCCCG
>CBEUNJ010000173.1:0-1957 GCA_965544465.1 uncultured Chlorobaculum sp. | reverse complement strand
TGCCCTTGACTTTGCTCACGGCACTTGTTAGTGATGCCCACCATGTAAGGACACCACGGATTCCGTCTTCTTTATCGCAATGAGCACCCACGAAGAAAAAAAACAGAGCGTCGCTCTCAGTTCGGTTCTGGCGAGCTTGCTGTTGAGCATGTTGAAACTGGTTGTCGGCCTCATGACCGGCAGTATCGGCATTCTCTCCGAAGCCGCGCACTCGATCATGGATTTCGGCGCGGCGGCGCTCACCTGGCTGGCGGTCCGAATCAGCGGCAAGCCCGCGGACACCAAGCACCACTACGGCCACACCAAGGTCGAGAGCTTCACCGCGTTGATTGAAACCGTCATTCTGCTACTCACCTCGTTCTGGATCATCTCGGCGGCCATCGACCGGCTGAGGCATGGCACGCATGAAATCGAGGTCACCTGGTACGCCATTGCGGTGATCGTCGTTTCGATTCTGGTCGATATTTCCCGCTCCATCGCGCTGCGCACAGTGGCGAAGGAAACCAAAAGCCAGGCGTTGGAGGCCGACGCGCTGCACTTCACCTCCGATATTCTCTCCTCGGCTGTGGTGCTCGCCGGGCTTGGATTCGTGGCGCTGGGCATTGAGTGGGCTGATGCCGTGGCGGGTATCGCTGTGGCGCTGCTCATCGGCCACGCGGCCTGGGAGCTTGGCCGTAAAACCTTCGACGTGCTGGTCGATGCCGCGCCGGACGGACTTTCCGAACAGATCGAAGAAATCGCCGCCAACGCGCCCGGCGTCGTCGCCATCCGTCAACTGCGCATCAAACCGGCAGGGCCGTTCGTTTTCATCGACCTCACCATTGCGGTCAGCCGCACCCTGCCGCAGGAAAAAGTGGTGGAGATATGCTTGGATGTGGAGCGGCGGCTGAAAGAGGTAATTCCGGAGAGCGACATCATGGTCAACGCCCGCCCGGTGACGCTGGACAACGAAACCGTCACCGAACGCATTCACGCCGTCGCTCTGAACCACGGCATGCACGCGCACAACGTACTCAATTCGCTCTCCGGCGAGCGCCAGCAGATCACCTTCGACGTTGAAGTTGACAGCAATCTGACCCTCCGCAAAGCGCACGACGCGGTCTCCGAACTCGAAAAGGAGCTGCACCGCGAATTCAACGGCCAGATCGACCTCTGCATTCATCTCGACCCGCTCAACAGCACGGCTCGCGACGCACGGCCAGCCGACCCGGAAACCGAGGCGAACATTACCGCCGCCATCCGCAAGGCTGCCGCTGAAATTCCGGGCATTCACGATGTGCACGCGATCAACATCCTCGTTTCGGAGCACAACAAACCCTGCATCACGCTCCATTGCAGCTTCGACGACCACATCGTCCTCGCGGACGCCCACGCGCTCACCAGCCGTCTCGAAAGCCTGATCTACCAGGCCATTCCGGAAACCTCACGCATTATCGTCCACGCCGAACCGGTGAACGTGGTGGATTAAGAACGCAGCGGCCTGGCGCTGTTACAATCGTCTCGAAGCTGATCTGCTCCTGCTCAAGCCGGACGCTCTCACCGAGGCGGTTTTGGCACAGGTCGTCGTAGAGCGAGCGCTCCGCTTCGGTCAGTCTGGTCAGCTCGGCGGTTTCGGGGTGGGGTTCGGTTTGCCAGTGTTCGCGGTGGGCGAGGAGGGGGGCTTGTTGTCGTATGGTTTTGATCGCTTTTTGCGTGGTTTTTTGGCGACGCTTTGATGCCGGTAACTTGACAAATGCAGTGATTATTCGTAATTATACAACGTAAGCTTCGCCGTTGCGCTTATGCAGTATCCCTTCCGAGACGGCTGTCCGAATGAGCAGAACAGACCAGATGCAACACGAGTGATGGAATGGCTGATAGGTGCTTTGATCCTGCGTTTACTGCTGAACTTTGCGTGAAGCGTTCTTTGAGAGACGCCGAGTGTGTTGCCGGTTTAGACTGATCTGTATAAACCGGC
>CBEUNJ010000172.1:0-1965 GCA_965544465.1 uncultured Chlorobaculum sp. | reverse complement strand
ACTTCGCGGCTCCGGCCTGCGCCTTGGCGACAAGCTTGCCGTTAAACCGGAATCCTGCAAAGCGAATCAGCACCGGCTCGCCGAGCTGGGGGCGAGTGCCGTCGAGCATCTGGTGAAGCGCCGGATCGTACGGCTGCGTTTCACCAACAGCGCCGATCTCTGCCAACCCGCGCTCTGCAAGAATTGTCCGGAATGACGAGGCCACCTGTAACAGATCGGCGGGATTCAGATCGCCCTGTTCAGCGTGGCGAGCCTGCATCGCCGAAAGCGTAGCCAGCGGCGCAGCGCATTGCTGGACGATGCCCTCGATAGCCTCGATTCCAGCCCGCTCAACCTGAGCTTTCGACCGCTCCCGCAGCAACGCATACTCCTTCCTCAGCCGCGCAGTCTCATTGTCTCGCTCAGAAAGTGCAAGTCGCAATTCAGCGATAGCTTGAGCTTCAGCGCCATCGTCACCTTTCAGGGCTGCGAGAAGACGTTGCAGGATGCCCCTACCACTCCACATCGGTCACCTCCTCCGTCTCCACCGCGTTGCTTTCCGTGGCGTCATCGCTGCTGTCAACGGTGATAAGGCCACGCAGAAAGTGGCTCTGAAAAAGCGTGAGCAGTTGCAGGAGCTTGTGCTGATAACGCTCTCCGGAAGCATTCTGAAGCTGGTCGGCCAACTGGCTGCTCTCTTCAAGCGTGCCAGGCAAGCGCATCGAAAGGATGCTGGCGACAACGTTATTCTGCGGACGGAGCCACAGCACATGCTCGTTGTGCGCGCTGTTATCCGGCGCGTTGAACAGGTACTGCACGGCGAGTTTCTCCGGCCACGTGCCGTTGACGGAAATCTCCCGAATCTGGCTATAAGGGATCAAATCCCGCTGCGCGCCACAGTACAGCGCTCCGGCTCGCCGGAACGGATCGGGGCTTGCCAAATCATGCCGGATCGACTCGTCGGTTTGATACCGCTCCGTCCAGAACCCAAAAATCTCCCGCGTACCCGACAGCGAAGGCGGTCGGGATTCTGAAAGCTGTTCGGCAACTTCACGATACAGCTGGACGGCCTGCTCGACAATGGCGGCTTTGGCGAGAGCGTTCGGGCGTCCGCCACGTTCCGCCCAGAACGCGATCACTTCGAGCACACCGTTAAAGGGCAAGCCGTGCAACCGCTCGAACAGCGCATCGTGATCGCCGCAGAGCTTCAGGGCTTCGATCACCAGGTGCGGGTCGTGCTCATCCCGGACGGCGTGATCGTAGGCAGCAATCAGGCGAGACTGCTGGCTGTTGAGCACCGTCAGGCTGATGCGTTGCCGCTGAGCGCTCGAAGCGGCGAGCCAGGTCTTTTCAAAAATGGAGTAATCGGGGTCTTCGAGATGCAGATAGCGCTCCGGCTTGCCGCATACAAGTCCGAACAACGCATCCATCTCAAGCGCAGGTGCATGGCGACTCTGTGTTTCGATGATTGCGGCGATGTCGTCACGGTCGAGCTGGCTCCAGAGTGCGAACAGCAGTCCGCTGCCCCAGTCGCTTTCGGGCATGGCTTCGAGCGCTTGCAACATATCCGACTCAAGCAATTCGGACTCCTCCTGCGCTCTTTTCAGCAACTCCTCGAACCGCCGCGATTTCCAGTAGTTCCAGAGCGCCGTGTGCATCACCGGTTCGCGCTCGTGCCGCAGGTTGAGAAGACGACGGAAAATTTCGTCTGCTTCCGGATGTCCCTTTTCAACCGCTTCTGCCAGAGCTACCGTAGCTTCGCGGCTCTTGCTTGCAAAAAGGCGCTGCACGGCCTTGTTCCTGAGGAACCTGCCCAGAATTGGATTGGTCGAAAAAAGGTGTTGTTCAGCGTGCATGGGATCTACGGACGAAATCAGAAAATGTTCGATACAAAAGATGATATATCGATCACTTTTTTTCAAGCAGATAAGCGCGCCACTTCCAGGAATCTCTCATCACATGATGGCAGCGAATCGTCCGTTTTTA
>CBEUNJ010000171.1:0-1974 GCA_965544465.1 uncultured Chlorobaculum sp. | reverse complement strand
TTTGCAGGCTTGTTGCACTTCGTGGGAGGTAAGCGTTCGATAGGTGTGTTATTTAACTAGGCAGACCTGTTAACCCTACCGACAAGCCATCATGGAGCAATCATCGAACAAGCCTAAGCCGTCGAGCATTTACGTCGAGTGGCGGGAGAATGGGGATTTTGTGTTTTCGTGCCGGTACCTGACCGAGGTTGACCGGAAAGAGCTTGAGTTGGAGGAGCGGAAGCTCGACGATCAGCATCTTTTTTCAACCATGACCCTTGCGATGGGCAACGTGCTCCGCAAGCTTCGGCGGGAGCACATCTCTTTTCCGCTGTTTCTGGTTTCGCTGGCGGTCAATCACCGGCATCTGCTTGCAGAGATCGACCAGCTGCTTCAGGCGCTGCATGAGCATGTCGATCGGCAGGAGGGGAGTGGGGAGTACACCTGCTCTATCACGTCAGGGAAGGGGAAGAAGATGTACACGATGGACTAAGTGGGCGAATGGAAGAGGTGGCTACTTGTCTCGGCGCTCACGACCGGTGAAGAATTCTTGCAGGACGAGCTCGAAGCCGTAGGCGAGGTGGTTCCATGGAATCTCTGGTTCCGAAAACCATTGCAGGCGCTGCCCCTCGTGCAGCACAATGTCGTCGGTCTCGGCATTGAACTCCATGAAAAAGAGATACTCGATCCGATCGTCGAAGTCGTACACCGACAGGCGGCGGCAGGCGGAAACATCGGTCTCGATCTCCTCCAGCATCTCCCTTCGGATGCATTCTTCCGGCGTTTCTCCATGTTCCACATGGCCGCCGGGCAGATCCCACAGGTTCGGATAGGGAATTTCCGGTTTGTCGTCCCTGAGCAAGAGCAGTACTTCGTAGCGGCTGTTCTGCAGGATGATGCTGGTTCCGCCTCGCTTCATCATACCACCTTGCCCTCTTTGATGAATTCCCGCATGATCGCTTTTTCGAGGCCTTTGTTGTTGAGGGGGTGTTCGGGGTTGGCGAGCGATTCGAGGGCGCAGTAGTGTACGATGTTCAGAATGCCCGCGCCAGAGAGCTCGTAGCGCGAGGCGATGCTTTGCCAGTCGATTCCGTTGTCGATGTTCAGTTGCTCCGGCAGGGTATTCATCCAGAGGGTGTGGCGGTCGTCGGCCTTGGGCATCGGGAAGTGGATGATGCTCTGGAAGCGGCGGGAGAAGGCTTCGTCGAGGTTGCTGCGCTTGTTGGAGGCGAGGATAATCAGCCCGTCGTGGTTTTCAATGCGTTGCAACAGGTAGGCGGTCTCCTGGTTGGCGTACTTGTCGTGCGCGTCGCGGATGTCGGTGCGTTTGCCGAAGAGCGCGTCGGCTTCGTCAAAGAAGAGGATCCAGTTCTTGTTCTCCGCCTTGTCGAACAGACGTGAGAGGTTCTTTTCGGTTTCGCCGATGTATTTCGAGATGATGCGCGACAGGTCGATACGGAACACATCCTTGCCTGTCTCTTTGCCGAGCAGCGTCGCCGTCAGCGTCTTGCCGGTGCCGGGTGGGCCGTAGAAGAGCGCGCGGTAGCCGGGCTTGACGCGCTTTTTCATGCCCCACTCGTGCAGCAGCGTGTCGTTGTGCAGAATCCAGTGTTCGATCTCCCGAATCTGTTGCAGGGTTGTTGCGGGTAGCACCAGATCGCTCCACTCCATGTCGGTTTCGATCGGCTCGGCGGGGAAGTCCATGCTGAAGCGCGGCTTGCTCGCCGTGCCAAGCGTGAGCTGTTCGACAACCTCCGGGTTCAGCGTCAGCCGCCCGCTCATGACCGGTTCGCCCTCCGGCACTGGCTCCAGCCAGAGAATGTGCTCTCTGGCGAACCAGTGATCGTTGCTGAGGATGCGCTGCACCTCCAGCCGCTTTTCGAGATCGTCACCCGCAATAACAAACTGCGCCGTTTCGCCGGTGGGCAGAAGCCCGCGATGATTCGCGCCCCGCACGCCACCAAACTCCGGAAAATCGCCGCCGTCAGGGAGAAA
>CBEUNJ010000170.1:0-1989 GCA_965544465.1 uncultured Chlorobaculum sp. | reverse complement strand
CGCCGAGGTGCCAAGCACGGTGAGATAGATGCCCTCCTCGCCGCGTGCCGGATCGACAAAACGCAGGTTCTCCCTGATCCAGCGTTTCGCCGCCGCTTCGGCAATTTCGCCCACCGGCACGAGCTGGCCGTGGCATGAGTAGGTCGCCCGGTCGCCGAAGATCAGCTTCATCGGCTCCAGAATCATGCCTCCGCCCGGCTTTGGCATACTGCGGCCCGCCACGAGCAGCCCCTTGTCGAGGTTGTGGTGGCAAATGTGGCCCATGTGCTCTTCGTAGTAGCCGCACAGTTCGACGCACACCGCCTCCATGATCGAATCGCAGATCGTATCGGGATGGCCGGCGCCCTTGCGCTCGACCAGCTCGACCGGCTGCTCCTCCATCGGAACAGCGTTGCTCCGTTCAACCGTGATGTTTCGTTGAATGCTCATGGTTGCTGTTCTCCTTCACTTCCCCTATGGGTCGCGTTTCAATGTATGGCCGTAGTTTATGGCCCTCAGCCATCCAGTTTCGCCCCTTCCGCAGCCTGTTCGTCAAGTTTGGTGGCGAGCACCTTGTCGATGCGCTTGCTGTCCATGTCCACCACTTCGAGCCGCCAGTTCTCCCAGAAGGTGATGTCGCCGGTCTGCGGCATCCGTCCGAGCAGCCACATCACCATGCCGCTCAAGGTGTGATAGACCCCTTTTTCCTCCTCAGGAACGTAACGCAGCTCGAGCTTGTCTTTCAGCTCAGGAACCGGAATGAGCCCGTCGAGCAGCCAGGAGCCATCCTCACGCTGCACGGCCCAGGAGTCTTCGAGGTTGTGCGGCACGAACTCGCCTGTGACCGCTTCAAGCAAATCCTGTAACGTCACCAGCCCTTGAATTTCGCCGTACTCATCGACGACGAACACCATCTGCGTGCCCGACGTCCGGAAGTGGTCGAGCAGCTCCATGCCGGTCAGCGTTTCCGGCACATAGACGCACGGTTGCAGGTGCGTGGCCAGGTCGATGACGCCGCCCTTGATGGTCTGAGCGAGCAACTGCTTGGCGTTGACCACGCCGAGCAGCGACTGCAACCCGTTGTGGCACACCGGAAATCGCGAATGCTCCGACTCACCGACGCGCTGCATGTTCTCCTCGACCGAGAGCGCCGTGTCGAGATAGATGATATCCGCGCGCGGCACCATCAGCGAACCGAGCTGCCGGTCGTCAAGGCGAAAGACATTGCGCACCATCTCGTGCTCCTGCCGCTCGATGATGCCCGCCACCGACCCCTCTTCGAGCATGGCGTGAATCTCCTCCTCGGTCACGCTGGGGTGCTCGTCGGCCTGCTTGCCGAGCAGACGCAACAGTCCGTCGGTCGAGAATGAAAGCAGCTTGACGAAGGGACGGGTCGCCGTCGCCAGAAGCTGCATGGGCCGCGCCACGATACGCGCGACGCTTTCCGGATTGGACTGGCCGAGCCGCTTAGGCACCAGCTCGCCGATAACGATAGTGATATAGGTGATGACGAAGACGACCAGCGCGGTCGAAACGATATGGCTTGTTTCCGAGCTCACGCCGTACGATTCGAGCAAGGCAGCCAGTGGCGGCGTAAACGACGACTCACCGATAATGCCGTTCATGACGCCGATGATGGTCAGGCCAATCTGTATAGTCGAAAGAAAGCGCGTCGGCTCCTGGCCAAGCTTCATGGCCACATCAGCCGCCTTGTCGCCGCTCTCAACCAGCTTGGCAAGCCGCGAGCGCTTGGCGGTAATCAGAGCCATCTCCGACATGGCGAACAGGCCGTTCAAGAAAATGAGAAGAAGAAAGAGAAAAAGGATTTCCATGGATGTGGGTTAGGTGCAAGAACTGTACTCGCTCCGCTGAAACGGTACGCATGCCGCATAATACGTTATCGGCGGGATATTGTAAAGCAGGGTTTCCGAAGCGCTCACGTTAAGCGTCTGGAAAAAGGGAATCGCATATCGAGCACGAAAGAATCTGTCGTCTCGCCACTCCTCACCC
>CBEUNJ010000169.1:0-2091 GCA_965544465.1 uncultured Chlorobaculum sp. | reverse complement strand
GCAGGAACAGGTCTTGCGCCTGCTCTGATGTCGCCCCTACATCATCTCACAAATCAACAATCATGCCCAGTGTCGTGTAGCTTTCGGGCTTGTAGAAGTACATGCCCTGACGGCTCATGCCGGAGAAGTAGTTGGCGGCGAGGCGCACGTTGTCGAGCCCGAGCGAGGTGAGACGCATTCCGGCCTGGAGGTTCCAGGTGCCGCGATAGCCGTCGGTTTTGCCTTCGTCCCACTGCCAGACTGGCAACAGCTTGAAGTCGGCGGCAAGATAGGCGTGGTAGGGCAGCCCGACTTCCGCGCCCGCCTGGAACGAGCTTGCGCTGATGTTGTCGGGAATGGTGTGGTACATGTACTGATAGCCAAGATAGACCCTGCGGCCTGGCGAGCTAAGGCAAGCCGTGACGTTGATGAACTCGCGGCTGTAGGTGAACGGAATGCCGAAGGGCGTTTCCTCCGGATGGAGCCAGTTGCCATCGTCGTCGGTGTGGCCATCCTCGAAGTGCGCTGAAATGTGGCTCCAGCGCACACGGACGGCGGCTTCATCGAACGGAATGAGCGTGTCGTTGAGCTGGCGGCGGAAGGTGGCGTTGACGCCAAACATGTAGTCGATGCAGTCAACCGGAAATTTAAAGTTGCTTGTCCGGTTCAAGAGCGACCAAGTGGCGAAGTCGATGCCGGCGGCGAAGGTTTTTTTCTCGTTCTGGTACAGGTCAGCCGAGGTGCCGATGTCGAGCTGAAGCTGCTTTTTGCCGAGCTTGGGCATGACGGCGATGCGTGGCTCCATCGGGTCTGCCAGCAGCGGCTCGAACAAGGTGTCGAGCGTTGGATGCAGTGCCGATTCAGCGTGGGCCGTTGTGGCGGGAGCGGTGAGGCCGACGGTCGCCAACAGCGCGGTGGTTACTATTGAAAGGCGCTTGTTCATGGTCTGTTGTTTTTTGCTGGATGATGTGATTGAGTGAACTATTGTTTTGCCGCTGCCTCACCTGGCCAGCAGCCGGTGAAGCACGGCCATGCGGACGGCTACGCCGTTGGTGACCTGCTCCATCAGCATACTGCTCGAATAGCCGGGCGGCTGGATTCGGTCGGCCACCATGTTTGAAATTTCGATTTCACGGTTGATCGGGCCGGGGTGGAGCACCGGCATGAGCCGTTTCAGGCGGTCGAACTTCTCATTGGTCAGGCCGTAGCCTGCCGAGTACTCTTCCAGCGACGGAATGTAGCCTCCGGTGGCGCGTTCGAGCTGGAGCCGCAGCACAATGGCCGCGTCGGCCCAGGCGAGCGCCTTGTCGAGATTGGTGAAGACCTGCACGCCAAGCTGGTCGATGCGTCCGGGCAGGAGCGTCGAAGGTGCGCAGACGGCGATCTTTGCGCCGAGCGTCTTCAGCCCGAGGATGTTCGAGCGGGCGACACGGCTGTGCAGGATGTCGCCGAGAATCATGATTTTTAGCCCTTCGATTTTTCCGAAGTAGCCGCGGAGGGTTAAAATATCGAGCAGCGCCTGCGTCGGATGCTCGTGTGTGCCGTCTCCGGCGTTGATGACCGGCTTGTCGGTGATCGAGGCCACGAAATCCGCCGCGCCGGACGACGGGTGGCGCAGGACGAACGCATCGACCTTCATCGCCTCAAGGTTGCGGATGGTGTCCGACAGGGTTTCGCCTTTGCTGACGCTGCTCGATGCCGCCGTGAAGCTCAGCGTCCCCGCGCCGAGATGCCGTGCGGCGAGCTCGAACGAAAAGCGGGTGCGGGTGGAATTCTCAAAAAAAACGAGGGCAATTCGCCGGTTCGAGAGCAACGGGGCGAAGGTTTCGGGTTCTCTGTTGAGGCCCTCTCTGTACTTGGCGGCAAGGTCGAGCAGCTCCGTCAGCGTGCTTGCCGGTAATCCGAACAGTCCCGTGAGGTGGTTCAATACTTCATGGACGTTTATGCGTTGATGAGAAACTTGTTCCGAAAATTAAGAAAAAATTAACAATCATTGTCGTACGCAGCCACGAAGTCATCTGGTGGCTGGAACTATTTTAAGAAAAGAGCTGTACAGAGCTACGGGCATTTTGACGCTCGAACTGCTCGAAGCGGGGCGGTCGGGCGTGGTGA
>CBEUNJ010000168.1:0-2094 GCA_965544465.1 uncultured Chlorobaculum sp. | reverse complement strand
TACATCCGCACCCACGGCCACGAGAGCGAAACCCTGAACGTCATCTACGCGGTTGACGACCACGGCAAGCTCGTTGGCGAAATGATGGCCCGCGACCTTCTGCTCTCGCCGCTCGACAAGAAAGTTGGTGAGATCATCTCCGAAGACAAGATCATCACCCTCACGGCCACCCAGGATCAGCAGGATGCTCTCGAAGTTTTCAAACGTTACGACCGGGTTGCGCTACCGGTTGTCGATTCAAACGGCTACCTGATCGGCATCGTTACCGTTGACGACATGCTTGACGTCGCCGAGGAGGAGGAGACCGAAGACATCCAGAAATTTGGCGCTATTGAGGCCCTCGAAGAGCCATACATCGACCTGCCGCTGCCCGAGCTGGTCAAGAAACGCGCCGTCTGGCTCGTGGTGCTCTTTCTCGGCGAAATGCTCACTGCCTCAGCCATGACCTACTTTGAAGGAGAACTGGCCAAGGCAATCGTGCTGGCGACCTTTATTCCGCTCATCATTTCGAGCGGTGGTAACTCCGGCTCGCAGGCCGCCACGCTTATCATCCGCTCACTGTCACTCGGTGAAATCACCCTGCAGGACTGGTGGAAGGTGATGCGAAGAGAAATTCTTTCCGGCCTGATGCTTGGCGGCATCCTTGGCGTAATCGGGGTCTTCAGGGTCATTGTATGGGCCATGATTCTCGGCCAGTACACAGGCGTCTGGCTGCTGATCGGCATCACCGTCGGCTTCTCCCTGATCGGCATCGTGCTGTGGGGCACCCTGGCCGGCTCCATGCTCCCCCTGCTGCTCCAGCGCCTCGGCCTCGACCCAGCAACCTCATCCGCGCCCTTCGTCGCCACGCTGGTGGACGTCACCGGTATTATCATTTACTTCAGTTTCGCCTCGATTCTGCTCAAGGGCGTGCTGCTGTAAAGGAAAGATATTCCACGGAGATGGATGTTATACTGGAAAAACCAGCTCCTGAAGAAATCGCAAAGCGAAGAGTCTAGAATTTTTATTCAGTAATAAACAGGACTCTTCATTCCGTTTCATTTCATTCAGAATGACAGACGATTCTCCTCAATTAGATTGCAGCTTACTATGACCGGAATAATAAATAAAAATATAAATCACCAGAACTGCCAGTTACCGGTCTGATAAACGTAGAGGGCAAGCGCAATATTGGTTACGCCGTGAGCAACGATACAGCTCAGCAGATCCTTTCGCCAGATATATAAGCCGGCCATCAGCAAACCGTAGGCGATTGCTGCGGGCCATTCCGGAACGGTATGTCCCAGTGCAAAGACAATCGTTGAAAGAATCACCGCCATCCACGACCACGCGCCCGGCGGGACATCGTTGACAGAGCATTCATCCAGCGCTAGCTCCAGAGCATCGTTTGCCTTGTGCTTGCTGAGTTCGTCCCACTGCAAGGCGAAACGGAACACAAATCCACGAATAAACACCTCCTCAAACACCGGCACCAACAGGCCCGCAGCGAGCAATCGCAACACAAATGCGCTGTTCGTCCAAGCTTTTAGCTCTACGCCGGAGACGAAGGGGGTCAACAAAACGATCCAGAGAATCAGCCCGATCACGCCCGCCAGAACACCTATGAACGTTGAAACGAGTGGCGACTTTGGGCCTTTGAAAGAAAAAAACCATCGCCTTGCCCAAAGCAATAAAATCGTGACGGCAATAATCCGAAAACTATAATTTACCGCCATCGGAACAAAACTTCTGGCAGTCGAAGCAATTAATACATACGCGAAATATGGCGCCACGTATGCAACGAAAAGCCTACGATTCGGAATCATCTTTACTGGCGATCTTATCGATGGCGTTCTTCGCTTTTCGTAACTGTTCCGACTTCCAGGTGCGAACAAAATCTATGACCGACCAAGGCAAGAATACTCCCCCCATGATCCTGTTGAACATTTGATGTCGCAGCATCTCGGGATCCATATTTATCCAGCCATCATATACGCACCAGAGCCCCAGAAAAAACAATAAGGCGGGAAAGAAAAATGGCCCGATCGCCGGTGGTGGTTGTTGTGGCTTCTGCGGTGGTTTCTGATGTTTCTCAGTCATTGTAACGTAATTTTT
>CBEUNJ010000167.1:0-2192 GCA_965544465.1 uncultured Chlorobaculum sp. | reverse complement strand
AGAGGTGCCTGAAAGAGAGCAACGTTTTTCAAACGCGCTATTTTAGCGTTATCTTTGGAGCTGAAATGCAGAGCATCCGAACATCTCTCAATCCTTCCCATGCTCAAAAGCCTCTACGTCAGAAATTTCGCGCTTATCGATGAACTTTCGGTCAGCTTCGCGCCGGGACTCACCATTATCACTGGCGAGACCGGCGCGGGCAAGTCGATTTTGATGGGCGCGTTGAACATGGTACTCGGCGAACGGGCGAGCACGGAACTGGTACGAGCTGGTGCACGCAAGGCGGTAATCGAGGCAACCTTCGGCAGCGAGCATTACGAGAGCATCGGCGGCATGCTGGACGAGGGACAGATCGAGCGCACGCCGGAGCTGATTCTGCGACGTGACATTTCAGTGACGGGCCAGTCGCGCTGCTTTATCAACGACACGCCATGCACGGTTTCGCTGCTCAAGCGGGCTGGCCAGCAGCTTGTCGATTTGCACGGCCAGCACGACCACCAGCTTTTGCTGCACGCCGAAACACACGCTGGAATGCTCGACGGCTTCGGCCTGTTACACGCCGAAACCGCGCAGTACCGCGCCACGCTCGACGAGTACCGCACGCTGCGCTACGAGCTGCAACGTCTCAACAAACGCGCCGCCGCGCTCCGCGAAAAGCGCGACTTCATCGACTACCAGTACAAGGAGCTCGATGCTGCTGCACTGGTCGAAGGCGAGGAGCCGTTAATCGAGGAGGAGATCAATCTGCTCGAAAACGCTGAAACGCTCTTCAGCCTTGGTGCGGAGCTTGGCCAGAACCTTTACGAATCGGAACGCTCGGCCTACACGGCGCTTTCGTCGACGGTGCATCTGCTTGAAAAGCTTAGCGAGATTGACAAGAGTTTCGCGTCTTGGCTCGAAGAGTTGCGTAGCGCGACTGCCACGGTCGAAGAGTTGAACCGCTTCGTCGGAAGCTACACGGGCAGCATCGACTTCAACAGCGACCGCCTCGAAGAGCTGCGTGAGCGGCAGATGCTTTTGCAGCGGCTCGCCAAAAAGCACGGCAAGAGTATCAACGAACTGATCGCCCTGCGCAACCGCTTCGCCGAAGAGCTGTCGCTGGAGGATAATCTGACGAGCGAGCTGGCGGCCATCGAAGCTGAAATCCGCACGGCGCGCACGGCGCTCTCGGCATCAGCGAGCTTGCTTTCGGAGCATCGGCGTGAAGCCGCCGGGCGGCTGGAAGAGGAGATCATGGCCGGCCTCTCGACGCTTGGTATTCCGCACAGCACCTTCGAGGTTCGCTTCACCCGCGAAGCAGCGCCGGACGGCGACATCGAAATCGACGGCGTGCGTTACCGGGCGTTCGACAACGGCTGCGATCGTGTCGAGTTCATGATCTCGACCAACCTTGGCGAGTCACCGAAACCGCTGGCAAAGGTGGCCTCCGGCGGCGAAATTTCGCGTGTCATGCTCGCCATGAAAAGCGCTCTGGCCCGTTCGGCGGAGCTGCCGATTCTCGTGTTCGACGAAATCGACACCGGCATCAGCGGCAAGGTGGCTCAATCGGTCGGCTTCAGCCTCAAGCGCCTGTCGCGAATGCACCAGATCGTGGCTATCACCCACCTTCCCCAGATCGCCGCAATGGGTGATTTGCACCTGGCGGTCGTTAAACGTATCGAAGGAAAACGCACCCTCACCGGCGTTGCGCCACTCGCGCAGGACGAGCACGTACGCGAAGTCGCCCGCCTGTTCAGCGGCGCGGACATCACCGCAACCTCTCTCCAGCTCGCCGAAGAGCTGATCGAAGCGGGAAGATCGGCTTAAAGCTGGGAGCAACCTGGGAGCGCCATGCTCCAGCTTGGCGTCTTTTTATTCAGTTTATGCTTGAGATACTCTCGTAATCTTCGTAAATATACGCCGTAAGCCTCGCCGTCGGGCTTATGCAGTACCCCTCACGAGACGGGCTTCCGAATGAGCAGAACTGATCTGATGTTGCACAAACGACGAACATGCTGACAGGCGCTTTGATTCTACTGTTACTGCTGAATTTGCGTGAAGCGTTCTTTGAGTGATGCCAAGTGTGTTGCCGGTTTAGACTGATCTGTATAACCCGGCAAGATTCAATAATTGTTAATGTGATTAAGCCGTATAAAAATAATCAATTGACTGGTCTGTGAGTATGGTTATGGGTTTGTCTTATACAGAAAGAA
>CBEUNJ010000166.1:0-2442 GCA_965544465.1 uncultured Chlorobaculum sp. | reverse complement strand
TGTCCGGCACGAAATCAAGTGAGATCGAGTTCATGCAGAAGCGTTTGCCGGTGGGTGGCGGGCCGTCATCGAAGACATGGCCGAGGTGCGCGCCGCAGCGTCCGCAGAGCACTTCGGTGCGATCCATGCCATACGATTTGTCCTCACGATAGATGACGCTGCCGGGGCGCACCGGCGCGAAAAAGCTCGGCCAGCCGCAGGTGCTGGCGAACTTGGCGTCGGAGCGAAACAGCGCGTTGCCGCACGCCGCGCAGTAGTAGGTACCGAGCCCCGCAGCATTCCAGTACTTGCCGGTGAAGGCCCGCTCGGTCTCGCCCTTTCGCGCCACAGCGTAGAGTTCGGGCGAGAGCACCTTTTTCCAAACAGAATCCGGCAGGTCGAGCCGCGTGGTGTCGGTGCGGGAGTAGTAGGGATTATGCGGATGACTGGTGTTGCTCATGGCGGTTCCGGGGTTCGGTGCCACGGCTCCCGATGGCGAGAACTGGCAGGCCGAAAGGGCGATCAGGAGCAGCGAGACAATGGCGTTGACGGCTTTCATGGCGATCACGGTTTTTCACCATAACCACCCCGCCACGGCCAGCGTTCCGGCTACGATTCGTTCGATGCACGATAGGCGTCCCACGCCTTCGAAATATCCTTGAGGGAGATGAAGAGAAACATCGTGGCGATGATTGTCACCAGCGCGCCGGTTCTGAGCGCTACAGAGGTGCCGAAATGTTCCGAAATCACGCCCATCTGCAAGTTACCGAGCGGCATGAGGCCGAGCAAAACCATCAGGTAGATGCTCATGACGCGCCCGCGGAACCGGTCATCGACCAGCCGCTGCACGGTGGCGCTCATCGTGGCGAAGGCCGACAACATGCCGAGGCCGGCGAGGTAGAGAAAAAAGAGCGCCAGCGGAAGCCAGGTGGCGAAGGTGAACGCCGCCAGCCCGAGCGCAAACGTCGTGATGCCGCCAATTACCATACGGTCGGCGCGCACCTTGCCGCTCGTCACGGAGACGACAACCGTGCCGGAAAGCGAGCCGAGACCAAACGCCGAATAGAGATAGCCCATACCTGAAGGCCCGATGCCAAAAATGTGCTTGGCAACCACAGGGAGCATCGACATGAACGACCAACCGAAAATTGAAACCACGCCCACAAACAGCACAATCGCCCTGATGATTGGATGGCGGCGGGTATAGTCAATGCCCGAGCGGATCGCCTGAAGAGGATGCTCGTTGGAAACCGGGCGCTGCTGCTCTGCGGCGAGCCGGATCGCCAGCAGCGCCGCGATGACCGCCACATAGCTGATCGCGTTGGCAATGAACGCCCCGCCGGTGCCGACCCAGGTAATCATGAAACCGGCCAGCACCGGGCCAACCACGCGCGAAGCATTGAAGATCGAGGAGTTCAGCGCCACGGCGGCAGGCAGATCCTTGCGCTCGACTATTTCACTGATGAACGCCTGAATCGCCGGTGTAGCGACCGCGCCGACGCTGCCAAGCAGGAACGTCAGCACGAGAATAGCGGGAATGGTGATATGGCCGCTGATGGTGATCGCGCCGAGCATGAAGGCTAGAATCATCGACAACACCTGCGTCCAGAGCAGAATGGTTTTTCTCGGATAGCGGTCAACGACCATGCCACCGAACAGCGAGAGCAAAAGCGTCGGCACGGTCGCGGTCGCCGCCGTAACGCCAACCCAAAAAGCCGAACCGGTCATTTCAAGCACCAGCCACCCTTGGGCCACCATCTGGAGCCAGGTGCCGATCATTGAGATGATCTGTCCGACAAAATAGAGCCGAAAGTTCCGACTTGCGAAAGGAGGAAAAGCCGCAAGCAGCCTCGTCTTCGTCCCGCGCCCGGAGGACGAGGCGGGCGGGTCGCCATTATTTCCGGATAAACTGTCTTCAGCAACGGTGCTCATAGGTTCTCGATCATCAGTCATTCATGCGTTAACCAACCGAGCCAAAAGGTAGAAAAAAGCGCATGCAATGCAATACGTTCCGGTCTGGCGGCGACTCTTCACGCGAGACGCTTCATTTCCGCCTTGATCTCACCGATGACCTCCGGATTGCAGATCTCCTTTTTCGCCCCGATTTTGGCCGAATAGACATAAAACACCTTCCCGCCGAATTTCTCGCTGAAGACTTTATGCGTCGCTCCGTGAATGGATTTCTCCTTGAAAATCTCTGGAAGCTGTGGCGCATCACCGCCAAAAGTCACCGGTTTGATCTGCAATCCGATAAACCTCTCGCCGATTTTGATGAAGAAATCGACGTTGTACAGCCGATCCCATTCATCCGGAGCCGGCTCGATGTTCACGTCGAGATCGTGCTGTAACTGGCCGTAAACGGTTCATTGCGCTGTTGAGAATCCACTCTTTAGCCATCAATGTTTGCGGTTATCGTGTTTCACGTTGTCGTATTTCATGAACACCTTTTTCCCTCTCACCTTG
>CBEUNJ010000165.1:0-2449 GCA_965544465.1 uncultured Chlorobaculum sp. | reverse complement strand
TCGAAAAAACCCTCCAGCGACGACTGAGCAACCTCTTCCTCAGCAGCATTAATCAGCTCGAACGTTCGGTTTTCCGCCTTTGGGTGCCAGAGCGAAATGATGGCGGCTTCGGCGACGTCTCCGCGCGAAATCGAGCCGCTGATGCGGTCGCCGGTCTCGAAGCAAAGTTCGTGCCGGAATGCGGGGCTGTTTAGCAAGCCGCCGGGGCGGAGGATGGTGTAGCGGAATCCAGCTTCGCCGTAGAGCTTGCGCACGGCTTCTTCTCCGGCGAGCTTCATGTCGAGCACACGACCGTATTTGTTAAGCGGATGCTCTGGGTGGGTGACGCCGAGGGAGCTGATGAGCACGAAGGTTTCGACGCCCGCCGCTTTTGCCGCGCGGGCGAGGCGAATCACGCCGTCGCGGTCGATGGCTGATGGGGGAGGAGCGTCGGGCTCCATCACGTTGCCGCCGATGGCGCAGATGAGGGCGTCGATATTGCGCACGGCGGCTTCGACCTCCTCGTCGCTGAGCACCGATCCGATCACGAGTCGATCCACAATTTCAGGGCCAAACAGTTCGACCGCTTTTTCGCCGGAGCGCACGAAGAGCTGGAAATCGATGCCGTGCGCCTGAAGCCGCCGGACGACGAGCTGGCCGGTTCTGCCAGTCGCTCCCGCAACCAGCACGGTTCCGTTGAATGGTGGTTTCATGAGCATTGAGGGGATTCTTGCAAGGGCAGACCTGCGTGTCTGCCCCTACAGGTTAAAGAGTTATGCTGCAGCATCCGTTGACTTCTTCACGGGAAGATCGAGAACTTGACATTCATAATCATTGTCAAATCGACGATGGCGTGCAGCACAAAAACGGTGCGCAAGTCGCGATACCAGAAGAACGCCAGCGCCCAGCTCAGGGCGATCATGAGCTGAATCGGGAAGAAGAACGGCTTGAACGGGCTGGTCTGCACGACGTGCTGCGGAAGAATATTGAGCCAGAACAGGCCATGAATCAGGCCGCTGTACATTATAAAAAAGAGAAAGCCGACGGCGAAGCCCGCCCACTGATTCTTGGTGACTTTGCCGATGAGCGTCTGGCCAAGGCGGAACATGGCGTAGAACATGAAGGTTTCGGCGATGCCGTTGCCGACGCTGAAGATAAGCACGCTCCAGGGGTCGAGAAGACGCCCTCCGTCGCTCGTGGAGTTGGAGTAGATATAAGCGTTCAGGCCGAGAATCACCACCGAGAAGATGAGGAGGCCGATGCGCCGTGCGTCGAATGGCGGATTAGGGGCAGTTAGATCCTTGCGGAACAATACAAGGCCGATCAGGATTGCCAGCGTCCAGTAGGCGTAGATTTGAAAAGGCGCCGGAATGGTATGCATGGAGCGTTACGGTTTTAGTTAAGGATTGAAAAGTTCTTCGACGGGCTCGAACGCTTCGGCGTGGTACGAACTGCGCACGAACGGGCCGGACTGCACATGCCGGAACCCGGCGTCAAGCGCGATCTGGCGGTAGCGCTCGAACTGTTCGGGCGTGACGTAGCGGCTGACCGGAATGTGCGCCGAGGTCGGTTGCAGGTACTGGCCGATGGTGACCATGTCGCAACCGTGGTGGCGCAGGTCGTGCAGCGCGGCTTCGAGCTCTTCGGACGTTTCGCCCATGCCGACCATTATGCCCGATTTCGTGGCGAGCCGGAACTGGCGCTTCGCCCGCTCGATCACCGCAAGCGAGCGTTCGTACGAGGCCTGCGGGCGAACGGCGCTGTAGCGTGATGGCACGGTTTCAATGTTGTGGTTCAGCACTTCGGGCCGCTCCCGCATGACCGAATCGAGCGCCTGTTGGTCGTCCTGGAAGTCGGGAATGAGGCACTCGATGCTCACGCCGGGATTTACCTCACGGATCGTGCGGATGGTCTCGACCCAGTGCGCTGCGCCGCCGTCGGCGAGGTCGTCGCGGTTGACGCTGGTGAGGACGGCGTGACGAAGCTTCATCGTTTTGACCGCCTCGGCGATTTTGGACGGCTCACCCGCGTCGGGCAGTGCTGGACGGCGTTCGGTCGCGACCGCGCAGAAGCGGCAGGAGCGGGTGCAAACATTGCCGAGAAGCAGAAAGGTGGCCGTGCCGTTCGACCAGCACTCATGCAGGTTCGGGCACATCGCCGAGCGGCACACGGTGTGCAGGCTGTGCCGGTTCAGCAGCTTTTTGGTCGAGGCGAACGATGAGCCGGAGGTGAGCTTGATCTTGAGCCAGTCGGGTTTTTTTCCGGGGCCGGAGTTCATGCGGCGGTTTCGGGCTGAGGGTGAATAAAATTTCATGAATATAGCCATTCGTGAGCATTATGCCCGGTTTCGATGGCGGGAGGCGTTAAAAGTCGAGCCTGTAGGCCGAGTGCATTTGATGGAGAATGCAGCAAAATCTCTACATTGTCAAGTATGCTTACCTCCTTCACTCTTGTTTGGTTTTGTTATACA
>CBEUNJ010000164.1:0-2553 GCA_965544465.1 uncultured Chlorobaculum sp. | reverse complement strand
TCTTAAGGCTGATGATGCCTACGCCGGCCTGCTCGGTACCGCTCGATTGGCTTCGTCGCATGCCGTCAAGCGTTTTATTGGAGCCATCTCCTTCTGCCGGGTTTACCTGTTCCGGAGATTGCTGCAGGATGTGTTTGTCTGGCGCCTGAAGCACACCAAGCCGGAAGTGATTGTGCTCGGCATTGATACGACGGTTCTGGACAATGACGATGCCAAAAAGCGCCATGGAGTGCAACCCACATACAAGAAGGTCAAGGGGTTCCAGCCCCTGCAGATGAACTGGGGAAGGTATGTGCAGACAACAAGAGAAACCCCCGATGTTGCGGGTGAGCTGATCGAGCAACTTATTCGTGAAAGTGAGGCCTACAAGCTCTTTTTGACAAGAGCGAAGGATGCGGTTTTTTTTCTCACCCTAGCCGCCTGAACGCCGAGGCCTTGATCGCCGCAAAAACTGTCGATCTTGTTGTTATTCCCAGCTCTTCAGCGGCGGCGTGGACGATTTCGGCCACGAGTGTCTGGCCTCCGGCGTCCAGCACAACGCCTTTGCGGCCATCGGCGTCGAAGAGTTCCGTCACTTCGCATTCGAGCAGGTTGCGGGCGCTGATGGCTTCGGGATGCTTTTTGAAGAGGATGATGTCGCGCGAGGAGAGTTCGAAGAGCGTTTCCCCGCCGTGACTTCCGCCCGAGATGATGAGCAAGCCGCTGCCCCAGGGGTAGTGGTAGAGTCCTTCGCGAATCGATGGGTTGCTGAGGCGCAGGAGGTTGAGGTAGCCGTAGGGGCTGAGCGCCATGTTGGCTCGCGCCAGTTCGTTCGGCGTTGAGATTCCGGCGAGCCGCCCGTCGCGGATGACCATGACCTGTTCGGTCATCAGTCGCATTTCGGTCAATGAGTGAGAGATGAACAGGCACGGGATGCCGAACTCTTCGCTGACGCTTCGGAGGTACGGGATAATCTGGTAGCGCAGCGAGTCGTCGAGTGCCGAGAGCGGTTCGTCCATCACGAGCAGCCGCGGGTTGGCCAGCACCGCTCGTCCGAGCGCTACGCGCTGCTTTTCGCCGCCGGAGAGCTTGCCCACGCCGCGCCCTACGAGGTGCTCCAGATTGAGTGCCTTCATGACGGCGTCGGGGCTGATGCGCCGTTCGGCTGGTTTGCAGCGCTTGTAACCGTAAAGCAGGTTTGCTTTTACACCAAGGTGCGGAAAAAGCGTCGCCTGCTGGAAGACCAGTGCGATCCGCCGTTTTTCAGGGGACAGGTCGATTCCTTTCTGGCTGTCGAAAAGGCACTCGCCATCCAGCTCGATTCGCCCGGCGTCGGGCTTTGTCAATCCCGAAATCAGGTGAATCAACGTCGATTTGCCGCTGCCCGACGCGCCGAAGATGCCGATCCGCTCACCCGAGAGTCCGGTCTTGATTTTCAGCGAGAAGTCGCCCTGCCTCTTTTCGAGGTCGATTTGCAGCTTCACGCCCGCCTCCCGTGTTCGAGCTTTTTGCCGAGCACTTCATGCACGAAGAGCACCGACACCGACAGGGCGACCGAGATCATGCAGAGCGACAGGGCCATCGAGGTTCCTGCTGGTGAGCTGGCGTAGTCGTAGATGGCAAGCGGAATCGTTTGCGTCAGACCGGGGATGTTGCCCGCAACAATGATTGTTGCGCCGAATTCGCCGAGGCTGCGGGCGAACATGAGCGACGAACCGGCCACCATGCCGCGCAGCGAGAGCGGCAGAATAACCGTTACGAGCGTGTCGTACCACGGCGCTCCGAGGCTGCGCGAGGCTTCGAGGAGCTGGCGGTCGATCGACTCCATGCCGAGCCGGATGGAGCGCACCAGCAGCGGAAAACCGACGGTAGAGGAGGCGAGTACGGCTGCTTTCCAGGTGAAAACCAGCTCGATGCCGACCGAGGCGAGCGCTTGGCCGAGCCAGCCATTGCGTCCGAGCATGAGCAGTAGGAAGTAACCGATTACTACCGGCGGCAGGGTGAGCGGCAGATTCACCAGCACTTCAAGCAGCACCTTGCCCCGGAACGGCTTGAACACCATCAGCCAGGCCGTCGCGAAGCCGAACGGCAGCGAGAGCGCCGTGGCGGTGACGGCGATCTTCATCGAAAGCGCGATGGCCGAGAGGTCGTCCGGGGTGAGCTTCATGGGCGCGTTCGAAGCCTTTTACTTCACGGTAAAGCCGTATTTTTTCAGAATCGTTCTGGCCTCATTGTTCTTTAGCCAAGCGTAAAAGCTCTTCGCATCGGCGTTTTTCGCGCCGGAAACTGTCAGCGCCATTGGGTAGATGATCTGCGGATAGAGCTTGCCGGGCACGACGAACAGAATCCTCGCCTTTTGCGCCAGCAGCGCGTCGGTGCGATAGACGAACGAGCCGTCAACTTCGCCAAGTTCATCGTACATAAGGCATTCGCGCACATCCTTGGCCATGATGAGCTTGCCGGCGAGCTTCGGCTCAAGCCCCGATTTCACGATAGTCTGCATCGCGTATTCGCCAGCGGGCACGCTGTTGGGACTGCCGATGCCCCGATCTTGCCGAGTTTCAGCAGGCCGTT
>CBEUNJ010000163.1:0-2567 GCA_965544465.1 uncultured Chlorobaculum sp. | reverse complement strand
CTTGATAATGTTGGGAAGAGATGTGAGGCGATTGGTATGGGCAGGCTTTGCGTCTGCCCTGATTTCTGGGTGGCGCGTCGGTACTTCCAAAAGGGCAACCACAGGGGTTGCCCGTACAATTCTGCATCCCGATTATCATCCCGATCGCCAGGCACTGTCGCGCCTTATGGCATCAAATGCCCGGTGCCGATCAGGATGATGAGCCCGACGCCGAGGATCAGGCGGTAGGCGATGAAAATTCCCGTGCTGTGGTGCTTGAGGTAGTTGAGCAGGAAGGCGATGGAGAGGTAGCCGAAGATGAAGGCGGCGATGGTGGCGGCTACGAGGTTGATGATGTTGTCCGCCGAGCTCAACAGGGAGTAGCGGATTTCGTAGAGTTCGAGCATTCCAGCGGCGAAGACCGAGGGCAACGAGAGCAGGAAGGAGAAGCGCGCGGCGGTTTCGCGGTCGAGGTTGCGGAACAGGCCGCCGGTGATGGTGACGCCGGAGCGCGACGAGCCGGGAATGAGCGCCATCGCCTGCGCAAAGCCGATGATGATGGCGTCCGTCCAGCTCAGCTCCTTGATCGACTTGCCACGGTGGCCCTGCCGGTTGCGGTGTCTGGTGTGCCATTCGGCCCACGACAGCACGACGGCCAAGCCAATCATTGAGGCGGAGATGATATAGAGCGAGCGCAGGGTGGTTTCGATGTCGTGCTTGAACGAGAGCCCGAACACGACAATCGGTATCGTGCCGACAGCAATCATCCAGCCGGTGCGCGATTCGTTCGAATCAAGCGGTTTGCCTTTGAGCAGGTCCGAAACCACCGCGCTGCTAATGGAGACGATGTCTTTTGCGAAGTAGATCAGCACTGCCGCGAGCGTGCCGATCTGGATGATCGCTGTGAAGGCCGCGCCGGGATCCGCCCAGCCGCAGAGGGCGGGTACGATGCGCAGGTGGGCGGAGCTGCTGATGGGAAGGAATTCGGTGAGACCCTGGACGATGCCGAGGACAATGGCCTGAAAGAGGTTCATGGAGTACTTGGGGGGATGGTTACTGGGGGTTGGTTACTAAAGGTCGTATTGCTCAAGAATTTGCCTGATCCATCGCACGGCGGCTTGGACGGCGCGTCCGCGATGGCTGATGGCGTTTTTTTCGTCAAGGGTGAGCTGGGCGAAGGTCTTGTCCATACCGGTTGGCATGAAGACCGGATCGTAGCCGAAGCCGCTCACTCCTTGCTCTGTTTCGGTAATCTCACCTTCCACGTCGCCCTCGACCGTTGCGGCGATCATCACCGGCTTGCCTTCCGGCGACGGCAATCGGCCCTGCATGGCGATGACTGTTCTGAAACGTGCCGAGCGGTTGGTTTCGCCCTTCATTTGGTCGAGAAGGTGACGCACGTTGTCCGCATAGCTTGGCGACTGTCCCGCCGGTACGGGGGCGAATCGCGCCGAATAGACGCCGGGCGCACCGTCGAGCGCCGAGACTTCGAGGCCGGTATCGTCGGCCAGCGCGATGAAGCGGGGCAATCGTGACTCAAGCAGCGAAACGATCGCGTCAGCCTTGAGCCGCGCGTTGCCTTCGAGCGTTTGTTCGGTTTCCGCGATGTCAGCTTCAAGGCCGAGTTCGAAGAGCGCGCGCACCCGGATTGCCGGATGAATGCCTTCGAGCACCGGTTTGAGCTCGCGAACCTTGTCGCGGTTGCCGGTCGCCAGGACGATGTCGATCGTCCCGGCGGATTCGTGTTGCTCCATGTTACTTCAGCGCGTGATGAGGTCCATGATTTCGCGGATGGCCACCGGCAGCCCAACCAGCACGGCGCGGGCGATGATGGCATGGCCGATGCTGACCTCTTCGATGTCGTGCAACTCACGGAATGGCGCGATGTTGTGCACGCTCAGTCCGTGGCCTGCCACTACCGCAAGCCCAGCTTCACGGGCGATGCGTGCCGCAGTGCGGACCCGCTCCAGCTCGAACGCTATCTGGTTGTCGCCGATGGCAAGCGAGTAGGGGCCGGTGTGCAGCTCCACCAGATTCGCGCCTGCCTCGGCAGCCAGTTCGATGGCGTCGTCTTCGGGCTCGATGAAGATGCTCACCTCAATTTCATGGTCACGCAACGGCTTGATGAACTCGGTGAGCCGCTTGAAGTGGGTGTGGATGGCGAAACCGCCTTCGGTGGTCAGCTCCTCGCGTTTTTCCGGCACGAGCGTTATCAGCTCCGGCTTGACCGACAGCGCGATTTTTTGCATCTCGTCGGTCATGGCCATTTCCAGATCGAGCTTGGTCTCGATTGCTTCGCGCAGGCGCGTCAGGTCGTCGTCCTTGATGTGGCGGCGGTCTTCGCGCAAGTGGCAAACGATGCCGGACGCGCCGCTCTGTTCGGCGAGGATAGCGGCCTCTACCGGATCGGGATAGCCTTCGTTACGGGCGTTGCGCAGGGTTGCGATGTGGTCGATGTTAACGGCGAGTCTCATAGTTGTAGGGTCTTGCACTGGTTGAGGCGACCTTTGGCCGGGTCAGTCAAAGATCGGGTAAAATCGATTCAGGACAAATATACAAAATGTTACAACGCAGTAGAGGGGGGATGG
>CBEUNJ010000162.1:0-2620 GCA_965544465.1 uncultured Chlorobaculum sp. | reverse complement strand
TGCTGCGGCATTTGTTGCTGCATTTTGCGGGCCCAGTTCTGCAGCTCTTTCAGGTTTTTGTTGTTCATCCCCTGGGGACCGGTGGGCATCGTAGGGATTTCTATCTTCGTGCAATTGGCCGGGACTTCGAACAGCGAACTGTCGGGAGTAGTTCGCTCAGCTTTGACCAGCTCGGTTACGATGCCCTCTGGCGACATGACCATCTTGACTGGAAAACCGTCGAGTCCGGCTGATTTGAGCTTTTGGGCGAGCCGTTCGTAGCGCCGCTCTTTCGAGCCCTGCATCCGGGCATAGGCGAAGTAGTCGAGAAAATCTTTGGCCACCCACATCTCAACGCTCCTGTCGCTGTCAGGCCAGGTGAGCCGGACGTGGTTGCAGTCGAAGCCGTTAACCCGCTCCTTGCCAAGTTTGTCAACCTTTGCGTCCAGGTAGGGATCGTCTGCGGCGGCCTCCTGCTTCACATTCGATACATCCAGCTCCATGCAGGATTGGGTGGCATCGTTGATCATGTACACCGTGTCGGGCTTGTCAGCAAGCGACAGGATGGTCATCGACACCACGCCCGCATGAGCCGGCATGTCGGTTTTGCTCTCAGCGCGCATCCCTTTTGGGCCGATATAGAGCTTCATGTTGCTCGTGCCGGCATTCGGCAGGGTGGTTTTCATGGTGAGCACGCCGGTGAATGGCCCTGCGATGGCTGGAGCCGACTGCTCAACAGCCGCTGAAGCGCCGCCGGACGTTGTAGCTTCTTTCTTGTCGCCACATGCCGACAGCAACAGGCCCGGCAGCAGCACGGTGGCGAACAATCGACGGGTGATGGTTTTCATGATGTTTCGTCGTTAAGAATTGAACCCGAGAACCCAATGAAACTGAAACGCTGGCAAGCGTTGAGGCGCTTGTATAACGCCGCTCATGGTGCAATGTACAGAAAATACGGTTATCATACCGAAGCTGAACGACAGGCTGACACGGTCATCGGTCTTCCTGTGCCAGACGGGCACCTCCCGACAGCTCAGGCAACCACGAGAAGTTGCCCCTACAACTCATCACGATCACGGCATGCGCACTCACACAGGCGGCAGACCAAGTTCTTCTAAATACTGGTTGTGCTTCTTGGCCGACTCGGAGATGCGCTTTTCGATGTCGCCCAGTTGTGTATGGACAGCGGCCAGATCGATTGCCGACTCGGGTTCGGCGGTGCTGACGTAGCGGGAGATATTGAGGTTGAAGTCGTTCTTCTCGATCTCCTCCATCGAGACCCGGCGGGAGTAGCGCTCCTCTTCCTTGCGATACTGGTAGGTATCCACAATCTTGTCGATGTCCTCAGGGCGCAAGGCGTTCTGGCGCTTAATCTTCTCAAAATGCTCGCTGGCGTTGATAAAGAGCACGTCATCGGGCTTTTTGCACTTTTTCAGCACCAGAATGCAAACCGGAATGCCGGTGGAGAAGAACAGATTGGCCGGCAGGCCGATCACGGTGTCGATATGGCCATCGTTGAGCAGCTTGGTTCGAATGCGCTTCTCCGCGCCGCCACGGAACAGCACCCCGTGGGGCAGAACGATGGCCATGGTGCCTTCGTCGCCAAGGAAGTGGAAGCCGTGCAGCAAAAAGGCAAAGTCCGCCGCCGATTTGGGCGCCAGGCCGTGGCTTTTAAAACGGAAGTCTTCGCCCAGCGTCTCGTTTGGCTCCCAGCGGTAGCTAAAGGGCGGATTGGCTACGACGGCATCGCACTTGACCTTTTTGGCCGGATTCATTTCGCCCAGCATGTCCCAGTCGTTGGTCAGGGAGTCGCCGTGATAAATCTCGAATTCACTGTCCTTGACGCCATGCAGCAGCATGTTCATGCGGGCCAGGTTGTAGGTGGTGATGTTCTTTTCCTGGCCGTAGATCATGCCAATGCCGTGCGGCCCCATCTGGTGCCGAACATTCAGCAGCAGCGAGCCGGAGCCACAGGCGAAGTCGAGCACACAGCTCAGCTTGTTCTTTTTGCCGGTGGCGGGGTCCTGGCTGTCGAGGGTGACGATGCGCGAGAGGATGGTGGAGACCGTTTGCGGCGTGTAGAATTCCCCCGCCTTCTTGCCGGAACCGGCAGCGAACTGGCCGATCAGGTACTCGTAGGCGTCGCCCAGGATGTCGCTGCGGGTCGAAAACTGTGCGATGCCTTCGGCGATTTTGGTGATGATGGTACAGAGCTTTTGGTTGCGATCGGCAGGCGTTCTGCCCAGCTTTTCCGAATTGAGATTGATCTCGGAAAAGAGCCCCTGAAAGGTGCTGGCGAAGGATTCGTTTTCGATGTACTTGAAGCCCCGCTCCAGGGTTTGCAGCAGCTCGTTGTCCTGGGTGCGGGCGCGTTCGTAGATGCTGCTCCAGAGGTAATCGGGGTGAATGCAATAGTGCACCTTGCGGCGCATCTGCTGTTCAAAGGCCGGCACGTCCTCGGCGTTATCTTCGTACCAGACCGCCAGCGGCGCACGTAGATCGTCTTCCTCCAGCTTGGGGTAATCCGGCCCCAGCTCCTTTTTGGCCGCCGCCTCGTAGTTATCGGAGAGGTAGCGCAGGAACAGGAACGACAGCATATAGTCGCGGAAGTCGTCGGCGTTCATCGCCCCGCGCAAGTCGT
>CBEUNJ010000161.1:0-2638 GCA_965544465.1 uncultured Chlorobaculum sp. | reverse complement strand
GAGAAACTGTTACAATTCAGGAACATTCATTCAACATTTCATTCGGTCTGGCGGCGACCCATCATCCGTCGATGGGTCGCCGCCGGGTATGCAAAGCATGAGCGAAATGTTCGGTAACCGCTACAGCTATCAGTACTTGGAGACAAAGCCAAGCTCGCGGATGATCTGCTTGCCATCCGGCGTTTTCGGCAGATCAATGAACAGTTTCACCTTGCCGGTCGGCTGGCCATTCGTGTACATGTAGAGCGGGCGGGAAAGAGGGTACGTGCCCTTTTTGACCGTCAAGGCCGAGGCTCTCACCTTGTTGACGGGAACCGGCTTGACCGAAGCGTCCACGTAGCCAAGGCCGAGGAAGCCGATAGCGCCTGGCGTCTGCGATACGCGATTCTTGACCGCGCCGTTGCTGGCCTGGCTTTCAGCGCTGCGAGCAACCTTGCGCCCTTTCAGGACAAGCTCCCGGAAGGTCTCCTGCGTGCCGCTGTTCGATTCGCGCTGGATGATGACGATGGGGAAATTCGGTCCGCCCACCTGACGCCAGTTACGCACCCTGCCGGAGTAAATATCGGCGATCTGCGCAATGGTGAGCGAACGGACAGGATTGGAAGGATGCACGACAATGGAGATACCATCGAGAGCCACCACGTGAGCGACCGGGCGAACGCCTTTGGCCTTGGCTGCAGCAATCTCCTTCGGCTCCATCGAGCGGGACATGTCGGCGATGTCGCAACTGCCGTTAATGAGGCTTTTTGCGCCGTTACCCGAGCCGGACTCGCTGACCATCACCGGCGTTTTGTACTGTTTCATGAAGTAAGCCGCAAAAGATTTGGCAATCGGGCCGACGGTGGTCGAGCCGTCAATGACAATTCCCTTGGCGACCGCTTCAGAATTCCCTGCCCAGCCGACGAGCAGCCCAAGCAGCAACAAGAGCATTCCAGTTCTCTTCATTTGATTCTCCATCTCGTTAACAATCCGCTCAACACCGCTCAAGCCGCATCTGATAGTGAGAAGAGCGCGGTTAAAGGTGCTCTTTATTGTGCCGGAATTTAATGAATGAACGCCCTCTTTTCAAGCAACATTCCTGCGAGTGGTTTCGTCTGTCGATGAGGCAGGAAGATTGCATTATCACGTGCGCTGTAAGGACTGTTTGCGAACCGCCCATACGAAAATCCGGCTCAATTGCTCATAACGAAAAAACGGAAGCCTGCTGGTCAGGGCAGGCTTCCGTAGAGAAAGACTTGATGCTTTGCTGTTAGGTCAAAGAATCAGTACTTGTTCACGAAACCGATTTCGCTGATCATCTTCTTGCCTTCGGGGGTTTTGTTCAGGTTAATGAACTTGGCAACGTTACCGGTCGGCTGACCATTGGTGTACATATACAATGGACGGGCAACCGGATAGGAACCATCCTTAACGGTCTGGACGCTCGGCTTGACGCCATCGACGGCGAGAGCTTTGACCGAAGAGTCAACATAACCGAGGCCAACAAAACCGATAGCCGTAGGGGTCGCAGCAACGCGGCTCTTGACAGCGCCATTGCTGGCCTGGGATTCAGCGCGTTTCGAAATCGAAACTCCCTTGCCCATGACGAGGTGCTCGAAGGAGTCCTGGGTACCACTGTTCGACTCACGCTGGACCATAACGATCGGCGCATTCGGGCCGCCAACCACCCTCCAGTTCTTGATTTTGCCAGAGTAGATGTCACGAATCTGCTTTCTGGTCAGAGCAGCAACCCTGTTGCCAGGATTCACGATGATGGAGATACCATCGAGAGCAACAACGTGCTCAACCGGATTGACACCTTTGGACTTTGCGGCAGCAATTTCGTTAGGCTTCATCGCCCTCGACATGTCGGCGATGTCGCAGGCGCTGTTGATAAGGCTCTTTGCGCCGTTGCCGGAACCAGACTCGCTAACGGTCACGTCCACACCAGTCTTCTTGGTGAAGTAAGCGGCGAACGCCTTGGCGATCGGGCCGACGGTGGTCGAACCATCGAGGACAATCTTGTTGCCAGCAGCGGAAGCATTACCTGCGCCCATGAGGCCCATGACAGCCGCACCGAAAATAATTTTCTTGAACAGGTTCATAGTGATTTGTTCCTGGTTAGATGATTTGTTTGATTTGTTTTGTTCGAAAGTACACTATTAAAAACACTCTGCTGCCAGTCTCCGCAAAAAGGTCGCCCGGCCATACCCGGGCGGCCTTAGCAGCAATCCGGATGAGCACCACACACTCACCCAACGAAGAAAGAACATCACACAAAAAGAACAGCAGTTAAACATCCTTAGAATTTAACGACAACGTCAGCCTGGAACAGGTGATTGGTCTTGTCATTCTGACCAGAAACGACATCATGAAGCCTCTCGAAGTTCATGTAGGTCGCGCCAATCGTCATGTTCTGCACAAGCTGGTATTTGGCGCCCACCTTGAAGCCCTTGATGTTGGTCTTGTGCCCATCAGGAGCATTGCGATCGGCGTCGGTCAGGTAAGTGACAGCGTCACGCTCAATGCTCACATATTCAACCGAACCTGCAAGCTGGCCAGGTTTTTTGGTTTTACCGACCTTCAGACCAATCAGATAAGCATCACGCTCGCTGTCATCAATATTAGCGTAATCGTCATGCGAAGCGGTGTTGAAGGC
>CBEUNJ010000160.1:0-2668 GCA_965544465.1 uncultured Chlorobaculum sp. | reverse complement strand
TGTTTTTCGATCTCATCCCGCAGCGGCCCGTTTTTGAGCGATGAGAGGATCAGCTTATTGTCGCCCCAGATCAGCTTGTTGGTCCAACCCTTGAGCTGCCGTCCCCGACCATCCAGCGAGATTCCGGCAGCCGTAAACAACGGGGCATCATCCGCCGTGTCCTCGGACTTTTCGGCGCGTGGCTCATCCACCTGCTCGATGGTCTGAAACGGCAGCACGATATTGCAGACCTCGTTGGTCTTGCCATTCCAGACCAACTCCACCTCGCGTTTGTCCTCAAACAACAGGAAACGATACTTCTCCGGCAACTCTTTGCCCGCTTCCAGAAAGCGAACGATCTCCTGTTTTTCCTGGTCGGTTACATTCAGCATATTCTTTCCTTACTCGTATTCATTCCGGTACTGCCTTCGGCCTTGGAAACATATCAATCCGACGAGCTCAACACCATCTCATCGCAACTCACTCAACATCCGGAATGTCATCGATGTAGCCCATGTTGATGGTGTCAGCTTCCAGCTGAAGGCCAATGGGTTTTTCAGGCACAGCCGTTCCATCTTTTTTCGCTGCCGTCCGGGCAACCCCGTCACCATCATAACAATGATCAGACCGAGAAGAAGCGAGAAGAAGAATAATCACGGCGAGCAAAAGCGTCACCAACGTCATCGGGCGCTTTCCTTCTGTGCGATGGCCTCAACAAGCGCCGCGCCCATCACCTTGTTGGCGCTCACCAGCCCCTGGCCATCAATGACCGACTGACGTCCCAGGTAATCAAAACAGCAACCGCCAGCCTCCTCGACAATCGGAATCACAGCTGCACAGTCCCACGGGCTCATAATCTTGTCCACAGCCACCTCGGCGCGGCCTGACGCTACCAGCATGTGGCCATAGCAATCGCCCCATCCTCGCACCAGCCCGGCATCCGAACGCAGACAATCGACAGGGTGATTCGAAGGCGGGTCAAGCAAATACTCCTTTTCGGTGAACACCACCGTGGCGGCGGCTGTATCCGCGATGGCCGAGACCTTGATGGACGAGCCGTTCATGAACGCGCCACTCCCCTGCTCGGCATGGTACAGTTCGCCAAGCGCCGGGAATTTGATGACGCCGAGTTGCATCGAACCTTCGACTTCAAGCGCAATCATCACGCCGTACAGCGGAACACCGTGAATGAAGGAGCGAGTGCCGTCGATCGGATCGATAATCCAGCGACGCCCGTTGCCGGATGGACGCTCATCGAACTCCTCGCCATACAGGCCGTCCCCGGGAAATTGTGCCGAAATGCCTTGGCGAATCAGCTCCTCAGCCTTGCGGTCGGCCTCGGTCACAGGCGTATGGTCGCGTTTTGAAAAGACCTGAAGCGACCGGCGGCCGAAATAGTCAAGCGTCAATCTTCCAGCCTTTTCGGCCAGTTCAAGCGCAAGCTGAAGGTCGGGAGTCATAGGAAAACGGTTCTGTCAAATGATTGATACTGCAAACAATGACGTAAGATAATCAACTGAGACCGAACCTAACGATATAGCCTGAAAAACACAAGGCCGCCTTCACGATGTTGGCGGATTTTCTTATCTTGATGTTTATTCATTTCATAACAAAATCATTCCAGAACCATGAGCCAGATAGATCTCCTCAACATCGTCCACCGCCCGAGAAGACTTCGCAGAACCGCCGCGCTCCGCAACCTCGTGCAGGAAAACACGCTGACGGTCAACGACCTCGTGTCTCCCCTGTTCGTCATGCCCGGCACCAACAACGTTGAAGAGGTCTCCTCCATGCCCGGCAGTTTCCGCTACACCATCGACCGCGCTGTCGAAGAGTGCAAGGAGCTATACGATCTCGGCATCCAGGGTATCGACCTGTTCGGCATTCCGGAGCAGAAAACCGAAGACGGCAGTGAAGCCTACAACGACAACGGCATCTTGCAGCAGGCCATTCGCGCCATCAAGAAAGCTGTGCCGGAACTGTGCATCATGACCGACGTCGCGCTCGACCCGTTCACCCCCTTCGGCCACGACGGCTTGGTCAAGGACGGCATCATCCTCAATGACGAAACCGTCGAAGTGCTCCAGAAAATGGCTGTTTCGCACGCAGAAGCTGGCGCTGACTTCGTCTCCCCAAGCGACATGATGGACGGCCGCATCGGCGCAATCCGCGAGGCGCTCGACGAAACCGACCACTCCGACGTGGGCATTCTTTCCTACGCCGCCAAGTACGCTTCGAGCTTCTACGGCCCGTTCCGCGACGCGCTGCACTCCACCCCGCAGTTCGGCGACAAGAGCACCTACCAGATGAACCCGGCCAACACCGAAGAGGCAATGAAAGAGATCGAACTCGACATCGTCGAAGGCGCGGACATCGTCATGGTCAAACCGGGCCTTGCCTACCTCGACATCGTCTGGCGCACCAAAGAGCGCTTCGACGTGCCGATCGCCATCTACCATGTTTCAGGCGAATACACCATGGTCAAAGCTGCCGCCGCCAAAGGCTGGATCGACGAAGATCGCATCATGATGGAGTCGCTGCTCTGCATGAAACGCGCAGGTGCTGACATCATCTTTACCTACTACGCCAAGGAAGCCGCCAAAAAGCTGCGCTGATTTCCGGCTAAAAAGGTATGACTCACGCCCGGCGAGCAATCGCCGGGCTTTTTTATTATCTTTATTGCACTTGA
>CBEUNJ010000159.1:0-2702 GCA_965544465.1 uncultured Chlorobaculum sp. | reverse complement strand
TGGGTGCTGGAAAACAGCCATAAAAAAAGCCTCCCCGTTTTGGGCGAGAAGGCTTTTGAGCTGCGTATGATAAATTGTTTTGTTTTACTGGGCGAAAGGGCAGGAGCCGGTTGAGCAGCTGCCGCTTGCGCCCGCGCTGTCGGAACCGCCAGATGTGGATTTGCTGCCGCAGTAGTCGGTGCTGTAGAAGCCCGAACCTTTGAGCACAAAGCCGCCGCCAGCGCTGATGACGCGCTCGAAAGCTTCCGCGCCGCATTTGGTGCATTTGGTGAGGCTATCATCGGTCATGCGCTGAAAAATATCCTCTTCATGACCACACTTGCTGCAACGGTAATGGTATGTAGGCATAGCTTGTGTCCTCCGTTAGGAATCTATTTCCGGGTATGTCGATACTATTTTTGGCCGGTGAAAACCGGTAAGATTCGATTCTTTATATAAGAATTTTTATTTTCAAAAAAAAGTTTCACCGGTGATCGTAAAAACGCGCGCAGTCGTACTCCGCGACATCAACTATCGCGACCAGTCCAAGATATGCCTGCTTCTGACAAGGGAGCACGGGCAGGTGTCGGTGATCCTGAAGGGCGGGCGAAGTGCGAAGAGCAAAACCGGCATCTTGTTTTCGCCGGGCAATCTCCTCGATACGGTGCTTTACAAGAAAGGCAACCGCGACATCCAGCTCCTGAGCGACGCCAGCCTGATTCGTAGTCCTCTCTCCGAAACGCCCATCCTTGAACGTTTCAGCGTGCTCTACCGGGTGCTCGACCTTGTCCGTTACGCTTCCGGCCCGGCAGAGAAAAACGTGCCGCTCTTTACGCTCCTTGCGGCCACCATCGAACGGCTCTGCAACGCCACGCAAAACTTCCGGTCGATCTTCGCCTGGTTCCTGCTGCGCCTGCCGGGCGTGCTTGGCTTCGCCCCTGCGCTTCACCGCTGCGTGTTCAGCAACAGCGTGCTGCTCGACCGCATTGACGTTCTGCAACTCGATGAGCTGCTTTTCGTGCATGACCTTGGTGGCTTTGCCCTCCCGGGGAGCGACGTGCCGCTTGGCGCTGCCATCCGGCGCGTCCCGGTCAGTCACTACCTCTTCATTCGCGCCTTGGCCGCGACCGCCAGCCCTGCGCCGTGCCCGGATGCTCCACCCGGAGAGATCGAGGAGGTTACGGCGCTGTTGCAGGAGTACTGCGCCCGCCACCTGGGCCGGATGCCACACCGCAAGCACCTTGAGATCGTCTCCCGGCTGACTTCTGCTTGAGGGCAGTCAGCTTTTTCAATCTTCAGGACTATTTTCTATCTTGATAATCTTGACCAGATATTTTTCACATCATCACTCCTTGACTAATTCAAACCGAACGATTCGACATGCCTGTACTTACCCGTTCTGCCGAGCTTTTTGAAAAAGCCAAACAGTTCATTCCCGGTGGCGTCAACTCCCCGGTTCGTGCCTTCAAATCTGTTGGCGGCACCCCGATCTACATGGCCAAAGGCCAGGGCGCTTATATGACCGACGTTGACGGAAACACCTACCTGGACTATGTCGGATCGTGGGGGCCGTTCATCCTCGGCAGCATGCACCCTCGCCTGACCGCCGCGATTGAATACACCCTGCGCAACATCGGCACCAGCTTCGGTACGCCGATCGAAATCGAGATCGAAATCGCCGAGCTGCTTTGCCAGATCGTGCCGTCGCTCGAAATGGTCCGCATGGTCAACAGCGGCACCGAGGCCACCATGTCCGCCGTTCGCCTCGCCCGCGGCTACACCGGCAAGGACAAGATTATCAAATTCGAGGGCTGCTACCATGGCCACGGCGACAGCTTCCTCATCAAGGCTGGTTCCGGCGTGCTCACCCTCGGCGACCCCGACAGCCCAGGCGTCACCAAAGGCACCGCCAACGATACGCTCAACGCCACCTACAATGACATTGAGTCGGTCAAAGCTATCGTCAACGAGAACAAAGGGCAGGTCGCGGCAATCATCATCGAGCCGGTCGCAGGCAACACCGGCGTTATCCCGGCCAAGAAAGAGTTCCTTGTCGCCCTCCGCGAACTCTGCGACGCTGAAGGCATCGTGCTGATTTTCGACGAGGTGATGTGCGGTTTTCGCGTAGCCCTCGGCGGTGCGCAGGAGCTGTACGGCGTCACCCCCGACCTCACCACGCTGGGCAAGATCATCGGCGGCGGCCTGCCGGTTGGCGCATTCGGCGGCAAGCGCCACATCATGGAGAAGATCGCTCCGCTCGGCTCGGTCTACCAGGCAGGAACCCTTTCGGGCAACCCGCTCGCCTTGACCGCTGGTTTGGAAACCCTGAAGGTACTCATGGAGGAGAATCCCTATCCGGAGCTCGAAAGGAAAGCCGCGTTTCTCGAAGCCGGATTCAAAGAGAACATGAACAAGCTCGGCCTGAACTATACGCAGAACCGCGTCGGTTCGATGGCCTGCCTGTTCTTCACTGAGAACGAGGTCGTTGACTACAACAGCGCCGTCACCGCTGACACGGCCAAGTACGGCAAGTACTTCCACTCCATGCTCGATCAGGGCATCTACCTTGCCCCGTCGCAGTTCGAGGCCATGTTCACCAGCTTCGTCCACACCGACGAAGACCTGGAGAAAACCGTCAAGGCAAACTATAACGCCCTCATCGCCGCTACCAAGTAAGCTGCAAGAGGACGCACAGTTACGAGAAAAGGGCTGCCAGAAAAGGC
>CBEUNJ010000158.1:0-2713 GCA_965544465.1 uncultured Chlorobaculum sp. | reverse complement strand
TGAACGATCTGTCGCTGGAAAGGGAACTTTAATGGCTGGAAAAGTGTTTCTGTGATCGTATTTCGGTGGTTGATGATAACTTCCATGAACAGACAAACGGAGATGACCCATGGCACTCACACTTTATGGTAAGGATCCCCTGAAGGTGTTCGAAGATGTCTTTAACGAGCGATTGACGCCGTTTATCAGCTCAATGGGATCGATGATGGCTCCGACCTTTAAGGTAGATATCAGTGAAGACGAGAAGGCTATCTATTTCTCAGCCGACATTCCCGGCGTAAAGAAAGAGGATGTAAAGGTAAGCATTGAGGACGATGTTATCAGCATCAGTGCGGAGCGCACCCAGGAAGAGGAGGAGAAAAAGAAGAACTATCACCGCGTGGAACGCTCGTGGGGTAGCCTCTCAAGAAGCTTCACCATTGGTGACAACGTGGATAGTGATAACATTACAGCTAACTACGACAACGGTGTGTTAAAGGTCGTTGTCCCGAAAAAGGAGCCAGAAGCGAAAAAGAGTAAAGAGGTTCCCGTTAGCTGATTTTGCTTCAGCACACATACCTTCCCTAGCCCCATGGTTCCGACATGGGGCTTTTTTTGTGGCAGCAGGCTACGGTTTCACCAGAACTTTTTTGTGTTCCCTTGTCACGTAATAATCCCCCGTAATTCCGTTGTTTGAAAACAGGATCTGCCAGAGCTGGACGTTTCGGGCGCGGAATGATCCTGCGGCGCTGAGCAGGTAGTAGCGCCACATGCGGTAGAACCGTGCGTCGTAAGCGTGGCGGAGCTGCGGCCAGTGCTCTTCGAAGTTCCGGTGCCAGGCCATCAGGGTGTGGCTGTAATCGTTGCCGAAGGCGTGCCAGTCCTCGATGAGCTGTTGGCCTTCGGCGGCTGTGGTGATCTGCCGGGCCGATGGGAGCATGGAGTTGGGAAAGATGTACTTGTGCGTCCATTTGTCGGTGTGGGTCGAGGAGCGCTTGCTGCCGATGGTGTGCAGGAGGAACAGACCGTCAGGCTTGAGGCAGTTGCGGGTGATTTCGAAAAAGCGCCGGTAGTTTTTTACGCCCACATGCTCGAACATGCCGATGGAGTAGATGCGGTCGAAGCTGCCGTTGAGCTGGCGGTAATCGACGAGCCGCACTTCGACCGGGAGGTTGTTCCGCAGTTCGTCGGCCTTTTTCTTCTGTTCGCTTGAAACCGTCACGCCGGTGACGCTCACGCCGTACTGTTCCGCTGCAAAGCGCGCTGCGCCGCCCCAGCCGCAGCCGATGTCGAGCACCCGCATTCCCGGCTGGAGTTCGAGCTTGTTGAAGATGAGCCGCAGCTTGTTTTCCTGCGCTTCGTCGAGGTTGCGGGCGTCCTTCCAGTAGCCACAACTGTAGAGCATCCGCTTGTCAAGCATCGCCTCGTACAGGTCGTTGCCCACGTTGTAGTGGACTTCGCCGACCGTGAATGCGCGTGAGGGTTTTTGCAGGTTGACGAGCATGCCGAGCAGGTTGCCGAGCGTGCGGGTCGCTTGCGAAACTTTGGTGTCGAGACGTGCGCGAAGGACGCGGTAGAAGAACTGATCGAGCGCCGGGCAGTCCCACCAGCCGTCCATGTAGGATTCGCCGATGCCGAGATGCGACTCGGTGATGACGCGTTTGTAGAAGTGGGGATTGTGGACGGTGATGTCCCACGGATTGCTTCCCCCGACGGCAATGCCGGCCGATTCGAGCAAGGCTCGCAATTTGCTTTCGTAGATGCCGCTCATAGCTTCTCCCGTGAGGTTGGCAAGACAGTTTCGTTGTGTCGCTTAGGCAGGCATGGAGGTAAGAAAGGTTTCGATCTGTGCGATCTCCTGTTCCGAAAGCATGAGGCTGGCAGCTCCTGCCGTGCCTTCGACCTGCGCCGCAGTGCGCCCGCCGACAATTGCCGCCGTGACCGCCGGATGGCGGAGCGTCCAGGCGATGGCGACCTGGCCTGGCGAAGCGTTGTGCTGCTTGCCGATACGCCGCAGCAGTTCGACCAGTTCGAGATTTGCGGAGAGGCGCGGCTCCTGGAACTCCTTGTTGTTGCGTCGCCAGTCATCCGCCGGAAGGCTCAGCGCCCGCTCGCGCGTCATCGCGCCGGTCAGCATTCCCGAAAGCATCGGCGAATAGACGATGACGCCGATGTCGTGCTGCTCGCACCAGGGCAAAATCTCCGTTTCAATCGCCCGCCGCAGCATGGAGTAGGGCGGTTGCAGCGACGCAATTGGCGCGATTGACGCGGCTCGCTCCATCTGCGCGACATTGAAGTTCGAGACGCCGATGTGTCGCACAAGCCCCTCCTCCTGAAGTCGCGCCATCTCGCGCCACCCCTCTTCGATCTCAGCGTCCGGATTCGGCCAGTGAATCTGGTACAGATCGATGCGGTCGGTTCCGAGCCGTTGCAGGCTCGCCTCGCACTCCCGGCGGATCGACTCCGAGCGGAGGTTGTTGCCGATGGCGCGGTTCTCGTCCCACACAAGCCCGCACTTGGTGAAGACGAATGGCTTCTCGTCGAGGCCTCGCAAGGCGTTGCCGACAAGCTCCTCGGCATGGCCGAGACCGTACACTGCCGCCGTGTCGATCCAGTTGATGCCAAGCTCCACCGCCTTCTCGATGGCTTCGATGGCGTCACGGTCGCTCTGCGATCCCCAGCCATAAGCCCAGTTCGCCCCGCCGATAGCCCAACAGCCGAACCCGACCGGCGT
>CBEUNJ010000157.1:0-2796 GCA_965544465.1 uncultured Chlorobaculum sp. | reverse complement strand
CAACAGCCCAAAAGGCATCGTAGGCTGGGAATTTTATTCGCGGCTTTATTATTGAAAGCTATACGATTGCAGTGACAGGTGATGAACAACCGGAATGAAAAAACGGGAGGTGGACGATGAACACGAACAATGAAACAATCCTGCTGTGGTATGCCGACATCAAGGCCGGGGATGTGGCGCTGGTCGGCGGAAAAAATGCTTCGCTCGGCGAGATGATCAGTACCATGAAAGAAAAAGAGATCAATGTCCCGGACGGCTTCGCCACCACAGCCCACGCCTACCGTTTATTTCTGGCGCAAGGGGGACTCGACACAAAAATTCGCGAACTCATCGACAGATTCAGGCAGGGCCACATCACCCTTGAGAGCACCGGAAAAGCGATACGGCGGCTCATGCTCAACACGGAGTTTCCGAAAGCCATTGCCGATCCGGTTCGTGCAGCGTACCGGGAACTCAGCCAGCGGTACGGCGTTGATGACGTTGACGTTGCCGTCCGGAGCAGCGCCACCGCCGAAGACCTTCCTGAAGCGAGCTTTGCCGGTCAGCACGAATCATTCCTCAACATTTCCGGCGAAGACGACCTCATCGACGCCTGCCGCCGCTGCTACGCTTCGCTCTTTACCGACCGCGCAATTGTCTATCGCGAACAGAACGGGTTCGACCACATGAGTATTGCGCTCTCGGCGGGAATCCAGAAAATGGTGCGCTCCGACCTTGCCGGTTCCGGCGTCATGTTCTCGATCGATACCGACAGCGGATTCCCGGATGTGGTCGTCATCAACGCCGCCTGGGGGCTGGGTGAAAACGTCGTACAGGGCACGGTCAATCCCGACGAATACCGCGTCTTCAAGCCGTTGCTCGCCAACCGGAATCTCTGCCCGATCATCGAAAAGACGCTCGGAAGCAAAGAACAGAAAATGGTTTACGCCACCGGTGGGAGCAAAACGACGAAGAATGAAAAAACCACTCGCGAGGAGCGCAACGCCTTCGTTCTGACCGACAGTGAAATTCTGCAACTCTCGAACTGGGCGGTGCTGATCGAACAGCACTACGGTGAACCGATGGACATGGAGTGGGCGCGTGACGGCCAGACTGGCGTAATCTCCATCGTCCAGGCCCGGCCCGAAACCGTGCAGTCACGCAAGCGGAGCACGGCGCTCAAGTCGTTCAAGCTGAACGAAAAAGGCGCAGTAATCGCAACAGGCATCGCTATCGGCGAGGCTATCGCAGCCGGCAAGGCGCAGGTGATCGAAAGCCCCAGGGATATTGACCGGTTCAACCGCGGCTCTATTCTCATCACGAGCGTGACCGATCCCGACTGGGTGCCCATCATGAAGCGGGCGGCGGGCATCATTACCGATCATGGCGGCAGAACGTCGCACGCCGCGATTGTTAGCCGGGAACTTGGCCTTCCAGCAGTGGTCGGCACCGGTTCAGCCACAGACAAACTGCGTGACGGAATGCCGATCACCCTCTCATGCGCGGAGGGCGAAGATGGCATAGTCTATGACGGCGAGCTCGATTTTACGGAAACCGACATCGACATCAGCAGTCTCCCGAAAACCAGAACCGACATCATGATGAACATCGCAACCCCCTCGGCGGCGTTGCGTTGGTGGCGGCTTCCGGCGCGAGGCATCGGACTGGCGCGGATGGAGTTCATCATCAATAACATCATCAAAATCCACCCGATGGCCCTGCTCAACGCCGACAAGTTGCGCGACCGGGAGGCCAAACAGCAGATCGACAAGCTGACGCGAAACTACGCCGACAAAGCAGAGTATTTCGTTGACCACCTGTCGAAAGGTATTGCCATGATCGCCGCATCGCAGTATCCGCACAAGGTGCTGGTGAGGATGAGCGATTTCAAAACCAACGAGTACGCGAACCTGATCGGCGGAAAGGAGTTTGAGCCAAAGGAGGAGAACCCCATGCTCGGATTCCGTGGAGCAAGCCGCTACTACAATCCGAACTACCGGCCTGCGTTCGACCTCGAATGCCGGGCGGTGAAAAAAGCTCGGGAGGAGATCGGGCTTGACAATATCATGGTGATGATTCCCTTCTGCCGAACCGTGAAGGAGGCCGACAACGTCATCAAGGTGATGGAAAGCAACGGCCTGAAGCGCGGCGAAAAAAACCTGAAACTCTACGTCATGTGCGAGATTCCGGCCAACGTGATTCTGGCCGAAGAGTTCGCCAAACGATTCGACGGCTTTTCCATCGGGAGTAACGACCTGACGCAGCTCGTCCTTGGCGTGGACCGCGACAATGATGCGCTCAAGGAGATTTTTGACGAGCGGAACGAGGCGGTCGAAACGTTTATCGAGGAGGTAATCGTCAAGGCGCATCGCCACGGCACGACGGTTGGAATCTGCGGCCAGGCCCCAAGCGACTACCCAGAATTCACGGCATTCCTGGTGCGATGCGGCATTGACTCAATCTCGCTCAATCCCGACAGCGTCCCGAAAATGATTGACACGGTCGCCAGCATCGAGCGCTCAATTTCAGGGCACCTCTAACAACGTATTGCGCGACCCGATGACTGCGCTAAGTGGCACTCGAAATCCTCGTGTTCGTTGTGTACACCCTGGCTTCTGCGCTCCATCCGCCTTGCAGGCGAACCGCTCATGACACGTTTTAGAGGTGCCCTTAAAAGGTGCCTGTCATTTGTTGTGTCGATTGAGAAAAGATGCGCGGTGCATGTTTATTGAGCTCTTTCATTACATTTCCAAGAGTTATATAACAACCAGCAACGATAACATGAACGATTGGCAACAAAGGATGACCATCAATCCT
>CBEUNJ010000156.1:0-2974 GCA_965544465.1 uncultured Chlorobaculum sp. | reverse complement strand
AACAACCAGCAACGATAACATGAACGATTGGCAACAAAGGATGACCATCAATCCTGAATCGTCCACCGCCAGAGCCATAGAGTGCTGGCTTCTCTGAACTTTCTCAACCTGGAGACGGTTCACATCCGTATCCATGACCAATTAATCTACAACGACATGAACAGACTGACCGTTTTTCCCTTGCGCGCAACCATGCTGCTGCTTGCGGGTCTCGTCATCGGCGGGTGCAGCCCTACCGTGAAGGTGCAGGCGCCCGACAAGCCGATTACGATCAATATGAATATCAAGATTGATCATGAAATCAGGGTCAAGATCGATCGAGACATCGACAAGGCGCTCAATAAAAGAACAGACATTTTCTAATTCAAGGAGCATAACCATGCAGATGAACAACACGTATCGCATATCAACGCTGGCAAAAACCTTCGTTCTGTTTATCGCCTTGCTGTTGGCCACCACGGCCTCAGCGTTCGCACTCGACCTTCAGACCGCGCTGACGAAGGGGCTGGTCGGCGAGGTTGATAACGGCTATATCGCCATTCCGCCCAAGGCGGGCTCCGATGCCACCGGGCTTGTGGATGAGGTCAACCAGCAGCGCCACAACGTCTATGCCCAGATCGCCAAAAAGAACGGCATTTCGATTGAAGTCATCGGTCAACGCACCTTCCAGAAGCGCTACCCCAACTTCCCCGCCGGTACGTGGGTGAAGATCAAGGGCGAGTGGTCACAGAAGTAACTCGCTTGTCGTGAAATGGATTCTCCGCATTTTCGCCGCGCTGGCGCTTCTGGTGGCGCTCGTTCTTGCCGGGGCGTGGATCAGTTTTCCGTGGTACGCCCCAGCGCTCGTTGAGCGGCTGACTACAGGGCAGAACGTTGCCGTTGAGCTGAACAACATCCATCGCCCCGGATTTTCGGGTATCGGGTTTGGCCAGCTCAAGGCCGCCGTGACCGTCAAGCCCGACTCCTGCACGGCGACCGTCGTGACGTACAACGCCTCGATCCTGAACGGGCGGCTCTCGTGGCATCGCATCAGAGGAAGCGCAACGCCAGCTTGGCGGATCGAGCTTGACGCCGATTCGGTGGCGGTGCGCCAATTGCCCTCCGGCATCCGCTTTCGTCAGGCGAATCCACAGCTCCAGGCACGCCTTGATGTGACGAAATCCGGCGCCCTGTTGCCCTCCGTTTCACCCGACTCCATTGCCGTGCCGATCCGCAAAGGCATCGTGGAAGCCGGGCAGTTGCGCCTCAACGATATTTCTTACGCTGTACTTCTGACCCGTTCGCATGACTGGGTACAGCAACCCGCGCTGCTCAAGGCGGGATCGCTGCTCTCCGGCAGCACCACAACGCCGGTGAGCAACCTCCAGGCGACTTTTGGCCTGCAAAAAAATCCGATGAAGCCCTGCACGCTGATCTTCACCGACTGCTCGCTTCAGCTCTCCGGCATCAAGGCCTCCGCGCCGAACGTGGCGTTCAGCCTCCGCGACAAGCACACCGCGTTCGAGCTGAAGCTTGCAAACGTGCCGCTTGAACAAATTTCTTCGAAATCGAAGCAAGCCGTCATCACGGGCCAAATCAGCGGTACGATTCCGGTCGAATATCTCGATTCGACGATCCGGATCAACAACGGTAAAATCAACGCTGCAAAGGGAACAGAGCTTGTTTTCAAGACCGAAAAAACGAGCGTCACGTTTGATGCCGGACGCCATCCGGGCGGCCCGCCGCTGATCGGCAAACTCAACGCGAAAGTGAGGCTCGATACCGCAAGCGGTTCACTCTCGGCAATCACGCTCGACTCGCTGTCGGCGCAGTGGCTCGGCGGCACGCTCAGATCGACGCCGGTGAGCTACGACCTCAAAACCGGCACGGCCAGCGGCACGATCACGCTCGGCAACGTTTCGCTCCTCAACCGGCTTGGTCTGAAAGGTGAATTCAGCGGTCGAATGAGCGGTCGAATTTCCGGCACGATTCCTTTCCGGCTCAACCGCAGCGGCGTGGCGATCACCAACGCCAGGCTGACCGCGAAAGGCTCCAGCACGATCCGGCAGACCCTGCCGATACAGCGATCCAGTGATGACGAGCTGCTGTCAAAAGCCACAAGCAGCGAAGTGGAGTGGACGTTCAGCGATCCTGCCGTGACGCTGAACCGCAAAGCGGCGGGCAAGATGACGATGAACATCAAGCTCAAAAGCCTCAAACGCAAGACCGGCAGCGGCGAGTTGCTGCTCAGTTCGCCGAAAGGCACGCTGACGATGTTCGCACAGCCCGACAGGCCTTCACTCGTCTCCCTGTCCGGCTTTTCGGCGGGCCTGCTCGACGGCACAGTTTCCATCAACCGCATGGACTACGACCTCGACACGAAGCATACCGAAACCCGCGTGCAGCTCAGTGGCATTCCGATCCAGTCGTTGCTCGACCTGCAAGGCGCCTCCAAGCTCTCCGCCACCGGAACCATCCGCGCGGAGATTCCGCTGTTGCTCGACAACGACGCCTTCAGCATTCCCGAAGGCAGCATGGATGCGGAGACAAAGGGCCGCATCATCTACTCGACCACGCCGGAAGAACGGGCTGCTGCCGGAGCCGGGATGCGGCTCACCTACGAAGCACTTGACAATTTCTTTTACTCAAAGCTGCTCTCCACCATTACCATGAAGCCCAACGGCGACTCCGTGATTTCGATCAAGCTCAAAGGACGCAACCCCAATTTTCAAAACAACAGACCGGTGAACCTGAACCTCACCATCCAGCAAAATCTGCTCGACCTGTTCAAGAGCCTCACGCTTTCATCGGACATCGAACAGGCGATAACGGAGAAAGTGCTGAAAAAAAGCGAGGGGAAGGGAGAGAAGTGAGGAGTGGCGATGGCGATGGGCCGAGAAGTTTGACATCGTTTGCGCCAGTATTTTTACCTGATGCAAAAGGGCTGTCAGCTCCTCTGAGATTGTAGATATTTTTGACAAAAAATCCGGGATAC
>CBEUNJ010000155.1:0-3012 GCA_965544465.1 uncultured Chlorobaculum sp. | reverse complement strand
CGATCAGGTTGGTAATCTCAAGCCTGTCCTTTGCCGTGTGGCCCGCGTCGGGTATTTTCCCCTCGTCGAGTTCCCGTACTTCCTCTGCATTGAGAGAATTTCCTTCGATGGCGGCGGTACCGGCGACCGCACGGTAAAGAAGTTCCGGATCGATCTGCGATGACCACTTTGGCAGAATCGGCAAATCGCTGATGGCGGAGTTCAGGGTTGAAGCCTCGACAAGCAGTTTCTCGATCCGGAGCTTGTCGTACTGGTCGCAGAAGACGAACTTGCCAGCTTTAAAGGTCATAACCTCTTTCATGTGATCGAAAATGTTAGTGATTTTGTTACACTCAATGAGTTATAAAATAAACCATTAGCAAGACAGTGTGGTTCACTTTTGTTAAAGTTTTTTACAAGATTTGTTAAAGATTTCTGCAAGAATCATTGAAGAAAGCGTGAATCTTGTTTTCACCTCTGTTACCAGTTTATGAAACCACTTAAAGAGGTTGCCGGGGCGTATCTGGCGCTTTCGGAGGCGCAGCGGCAGCTTGTCGCTGGAGCGTTTGACGAGGCGGCGCAGAGCTGCCGCAAGGCGATGGAGATTTCGCACACGATGCCGCCCGAGGAGGCGTTCGACCACGCCGGGTTCGACTCCTTCTGCCACGCCGGACTGGCCGAAGCGCTGGCGGGACTTGGCTCGTTCAGCGAGGCGCTTGAGTCCGCCGACAAGGCGTTGTACCACTTCAACCGGCGCGGCGAGCTGAACAAGGACGAGGGCAAGCTCTGGATTTCGGCGGTCTACAGCCGTGCCCTTGCGCTCGACGGCCTCGGGCGTGGCGCAGAGGCGTTGCCGGAGTTCCGCAAGGCGATTGAAATGATCGACGAGCGCAAGGGCGAGACGCCCGGCAAGGAACGGATGAAAGAGGTCGCCAGCGACCGGATCGCGAAGATCGGCGCGTCGAACCAGCATAAAAAGCCTGGCTACAAGGCCTGGTGGGAGTTCTGGTCGTGACCCAATCCGGAGCGATCCGAAACGTGCTCGTCGTGCGGCTCAGCGCCATCGGCGACATCGTGCTGACCACGCCCGTGCTTGCCGAGCTGCGTCGCGCGCTTCCAAAGGCGCGGATCGACTACTGCACCAAAGCGCCCTTCGCGCCGCTCGTCGCGACGAATCCCGACGTGTCGTCGGTCGTTACGCCGGAGTCGATTGCGCCCGGTGCGTCGTACCATCTGGTGATCGATCTGCAAAACAACCGCCGGTCTCGCGCCCTCGTCCGGAAAATCCGTGCCGAACAAGTCAGGCACTACCACAAGCAAAACTGGAAAAAGCTGCTCTTGGTGCGCTTCAACATCAACGTTTCAGACGGCTACCAGTCGGTCGTCGAGCGCTACGGCAAAGCGCTCGAAGGATTCGCGCCCAACGTCACCGCGCCGTGCCGCCTCTACCCTTCACCGGAGGATCGCGCCTTCGCCGCCGATGCGCTCGGCGAGGGTGAGCCTGTGTTGGCGATCTGCTTCGCCGCAACCCACTTCACCAAGCGCTACCCGCTCGAACGCTTCGCCCGGATCATCGAAATCGTCGCGGCGACGACTCCTGCGCGCGTGCTGCTGCTCGGCGGCAAGGAGGACAAGCCGGAAGCTGAAAAGCTGATGACAATGCTGGCCAAGACGGCGAGAAACCGCGTGGTGTCGCTTGCCGGAAAAGCGACGCTCATGCAGTCCGCCGCCCTGCTCGAACGCTCGGCGCTCGTGCTCACCAACGACACCGGCCTGATGCACATCGCCTCAGCGTTCGGCAAAAAGCTCTTCGTTATCTTTGGTTCGTCGGTCAAGGAGTTCGGCTTCATGCCGTGGGGCGCGGAGTACGAGCTGTTCGAAACCGAAGGGCTCACCTGCCGCCCCTGCTCGCACATTGGCCGCGCCACCTGCCCGAAAGGAGATTTCCGCTGCATGATGGAAATTCCGCCCGAACGCATTGCCCTTCGCCTTGTTGAAACGCTCAACCAGCAATCGTCATGAACATGTACACCTGGAACATCAACGGCATCCGCGCCCGCCAGGAGGCGCTCGCCGCATGGCTCGACAGCCGCAAGCCGGACATCGTCGTGCTCGAAGAGCTGAAGGCGCGCCAGGAGGAGATTCCCGAAAGCATCACCGGAATCGCCGGTTATCGCAAGTTTTGGAACGGCTCGTCGTTCAAAAAGGGGTACAGCGGCGTCGGCCTGCTTGTCCGGGACGGACTGTTCGATGATGCCGAGTGCGCACCGCCGCCATTCGACGTCGAGAACCGCACGCTCGTGCTACACGCGCCGCAATTCACCTTCATCGGAACCTACGTGCCACGAGGCAACGGCGAGGAGCACTACGCCATCAAGTTGCAGTATCTGAACGATCTGAAGAAGTATATCGCCAATCTCATGGCCGAGAGGCGAGAGGTCATTCTGGCGGGTGACGTGAACGTCGCCCTGACCGATCTCGACGTGCACCGTTCGCAAAACAAGCCCGGCGCAACCGGCCTGCGCCCCGAAGAGCGGGCAGCCATCAAGGCGCATCTCGACCTCGGCCTGCACGACATTGTCCGCGAGCTGAATCCCGACAAAACAGACCTCTTCACCTGGTGGCCCAACTGGAAGTTCGCCCGCGAGCGCAACCTCGGCTGGCGCATCGACTGCGTCTATCTCTCAACCGCGCTTGCCGGTAAGGTCTCCGGCGTATCGGTCGATCTCGACGAGAAAAGCTCCGACCACGCTCCGGTGTCTGTCGAACTGACGCTCTGAGGCAAGCCAACCTTCACGCAGACCTCAATCGCCATCGTCCAGATCGGAATCGCAAGTGCGATATTTTTCGTCGCACGTCACGATCAAAGCAGATGTGGCTTGGCAACCATCGTGAGTATCAACGTTGTGGTCACTCAAACAGGAATACATGACATCTATTTCATCTATTTCCAAAACATATTTTAGGCTAACGTCCCTTTTTATTGCGTCTTATCAAGAAACCACAGACTAAAATCCGAAGCAATTATTCAAG
>CBEUNJ010000154.1:0-3027 GCA_965544465.1 uncultured Chlorobaculum sp. | reverse complement strand
CTTGAGAAAAAAGTAAGAGCGACCCACCCCGGTCGCCCCGACAATTATCCATTATCAACTATCAACTCTCCCGCAGCGTAAAGCGCACCGGGATGGTCATCCAGACCCTCACGTTGCGGCCATTCTGGACGCCTGGAGTGTACTTGGTCTTCATGGCGATACGGATTGCCTCCTTGTCGAACATTGAGCAATCCGAGGGAATACGTTTGACGATATTGGCTTGTATGGCACGGCCATCATCGCCGATGAGCACGCGCACGAACACCCGACCTTCGATGCCTGCAATCCGAGCCATCTCCGGGTATCTCAAGGCGGGAATGCTTACGACGGTTGGCGGAGTCTGGCAGTTGACGAACTCCACGACCGTATCGCAGCCGGAACCGCCCGCAACGCCATTCTCGCTGCCGGAACCTTGCTGAATAGCCTGCTTTATCTCTTTCTGCGTAGCGAAAGTCTGCTCCGACGGCGCTTCGACGACTTTTTTGATTTTACCAATCTTCGGCGGAGCCTTGACCGGAGCCTTCGCCTTTTGTACCGGTGGAGGCGTCGCGGGTGGAGCAATCGGCGGCGGCGGCGGAAGCTGCGTCACGTTGGTGACGATTTCATAGCACTGCACCGGAACCTCCTGCTCGGCACCACCGAACAGGCCAAAGCCCATCAGCCGGTTCCAGTTGGCGCTGACCACCCAGAAAAGCGCCAGTAACAGCACCGACACTACAACCCCGTGCGTCAGAAAAAGATGCGCTTCACGGCGCAACGTCAAGTTACCGTAATTGATATGGCGCAACTGGTCAGTATCAAGAAACTGCTCACGGAAGGTCCAGCGCTGCGCCTTTCGGGCCGCATCCTCGTGGATTGATTTCAATTTGGACGACTTGGATGACACGATCCGTACTCCTCTCTTGTCTTGTTCCTGCTCACGCGCCTGCACCCACGGCGTGCTCCGACACGGCTTGGTGGGAGGCAGTCTTGATTGCAGCCTCATCCTGATCGGTAAAATCATCAAGGCTGAAGCGGTCAATCTTCATCAGATTGAACTCGTCAATAATATCGACCAGCGACTTGTATTTGGCCTTGTCGCTGATGCGAACGACAATCACCAGCTTGTTGTTCCGGGTGAACTCCTGCCGCAGCACCTGCCGCAATTCGCGGCTGAGCGAAGCGTGCGCGTCATCCTTGCCGTACAGCGGCGTCTGCCGGGGCGCATCCTCACCAAGCGACCAGTAGGCGAAACCATTTCCGGGAACCCTGAGCGTCATGACGTTCAGTTCGGCCACGGACACCTCGCCTTGTTCCGGCGGAATGTTGATCTCCATCGTGTTCGATTTGGCAAACGTGGTGGTCAGCATGAAGAAGGTCAGCAACAAAAACGCCACATCGACCATCGGCGTCATGTCAAGCCGGAAGCCGAGACGCTTGCGCTGGCGCTTGCTCCGTTTCGAGCCCCGCCGTTCTCCGGGTGAATCGACCATGCCCATATCAGCGAACCTCCTTTTCAAGCACGGTGACGAGGTTGAAGTTGAGCAAATTCATCTTCTTGAACACCTTGATGACATAGTTGACCGACTCGTAACTGGCCTTGTTGTCCGCCTTGATGACCGGCCTGAGCCGCCGGTCGGCAAAGCGCGACATCATGATGTAGCGGGCCAACTCCTCTTTCTGGATTTTAAAACTATCGTCGAGCCTGAATTTTTTGAGCGAGTCGGCAATCGCAGCTTGCGAAACTCCGGCGTTTTCGAGCTTGGGCTTGATGGCCGAATCGAACAGGCGCTCCCTGGTTGGCTGCGACGAAACGCCCAGGTAAAAGTTGTTATCACCCGAAACGGTCACGGTCAGCACCTCGGTCTCAGGCAGCTTCATATCGGAGTGGGACGACGGCAGGTCGATCTGCACCGCTTCCGGCGGTCTGAACTTGGTGGTCAGCATGAAAAAGGTCAGCAAGAGGAATGCCACATCCACCATCGGCGTCATGTCGAGCCGGAATCCGACCCTTTTTCGCTTGATCTTGGACATGCGTTACCTCACGATTGGGATTTGGCGGTGCCAAGCGTCTGGATGATGTAAAACGCTGCCTCGTCGATCTGGTAACTGAACTTGTCAACGCGGTTGGTAAAGACGTTGTAGGTGACAATGCCCATGATGCCGCCGAGAATGCCAAGCGCCGTGTTGAACAGCGCCTCGGAAATGCCGAGCGACAGCTGTACAGCATCCGGCGCGCCGCTGGTGGCCATCGCCGCGAAGGCGCGGATCATGCCGAGCGTGGTGCCGAGCAGGCCGACCATCGTGGAGATCGAAGCGATGGTGGAAATAGCAACGAGGTTCTTTTCGAGCAGCGGCATCTCCATGACCGTCGCCTCCTCGACCGCCTTCTCCATCTCGCTGATGCGCTTTTCGCGCTCAGTCACGTTGTGCACGGCGAGCATCTTGTAGCGGTCGAGCACGGCCCGCATCACGGCGGCAAGCGAGCTCTGGTGCTCATCGCAGCGAGCAATAGCCTGATCGACCGCACCAGCATCAATATCCTGCTTGAGACTCTGTACGAATTCGGTGATGTTACCCTTACCTGAAGCCTTGTTCAGGGCCACGATCCGCTCGACAATGTAAGCAATCACCATCAGGATGAGCGCCATCAGTACCGACACGATCGGCCCGCCCTTCCAAAGCGCGTGGAACATCGAATCCGGAGGCGTCGAACCCATCCAGACATAAAAACCGAGAGAGACCGAATAGGTCACGACAATCAGTATCGCCGTAAAAAAACCCTGCTTCATTGCGTACGTATTGAAAGATTGGAGTGATCGGAATTTATGGGAAATCCCCCCCTTGGTTCCAAAAGAGCCTCAGCTTATCAGCGCGTTTCCCTTGCTTTTAGCGATACAGGAGTTACACTGTGATAATGTAATAACAAAGCACTATACCGACAACGGATAAAGCGAAGAAGAGAGATGGAGAGTAACTTCACGACAAGAAAAACTTCCGAAAAGAACCGATTGTGATTTATGTATTTTAAGACTATTTAAGACTATT
>CBEUNJ010000153.1:0-3139 GCA_965544465.1 uncultured Chlorobaculum sp. | reverse complement strand
TCAGCGCGCCATTACTTGCATCAGCTTTTTCTCCAGTTCTGCCGTGTCGTCCGGAAATTCCGGCTCGATCGTCAGGTAGCGGCATCCGGCTCTCTTGAGCAGTTCGGCCAGCTTGGCATCATCGGCGATGCGGAACCAGTCTTTTTCGGTCGTGATCGGCACGAGGTTTTGCTGGGCCGACTCTTCGACAATCAAGCGGATCGCGGTTTCCGTGTAGGGCTCGTGGTCGCGGAAGAAACTGGTTGCCTTGACCGTGACGCCCGCTTCGTTGAGGCTGTGCAGGAAGCCTTCCGGCGCGCCGATGCCTGCGAAGGCGAACGCGTTGACGGGCGATTCGATTGCGCCGCCCGCTGTTCCATCCACCATCATCAATTGTCTCGCTCTGATCTTTGAACGGAGCAGCGGCTTACCGAATTGTTCGAGTTGCGTCCGCAGCGTGGCGGTTTTGGCGTCGTCGGTGATTTTGCTGAGAATAATGAGATCGGCGCGGTTGAGTCCCCGCAGCGGTTCGCGCAGCCGTCCGGCGGGGAGCATTGCATCCAGTTCTTTCGGTGCGCTGGCGTTGACGACGACGATGTCGAGGTCGCGCTCTATTTTTCGGTGCTGGAAGGCGTCGTCGAGCACGATGAGCCTTGGCAGTCGGTCGGCGAATTTGCGCATCAGGAACTGAACGCCTTCGACGCGCTGTTCGGCGGCGACGACAATTGTGCCGGGGTTGCGTGCGGCGAGCATCGCTGTTTCGTCGCCTGCGTCGCGGCTGCTGAGGAGGATGCGGTGTCCGTCCGAGACAAGCTGCACGCCTTTCGTTTGGCGTCCGTAGCCTCGCGAGACGATGGCCGTCGCGATTCCCGAAGCTTCGTAGAACTTGACGATCCAGTCAACCAGCGGCGTTTTGCCGGTGCCGCCGGTGGTGATGTTGCCGACCGAGACCACCGGAATCGGCGAGCGCCAGCTTTTGAGGATGCCACGGTCGTAGAGCTGGTTGCGCAGGCGCATCACCGCGCCGTAGAGCGCGGCGGCGGGGCGGAGGATGAGTGCCGTGCTATCGGACATCATCGTCAAGGCGCGTTGAGAGTTCGTCGGCCCAGGCGCTGAACGCCTTTTCGGTCTCGAAATTTGGCACCCGGACGAGGTGCAGTTTTACCTGCACGCGGCTGAAGGGGAGCGGGATTTCGAAGTTGTCCCAGCTTTTCAGGCGTTGGGCGTTCTCATAGCGGATTTCGGCGAACACCAGCGGCGCGTGGTGCATCGCGGCGAGCCGCAGCGTGCCGTACTTGAAGCGGTGGTGCGGGCCGCGCGGGCCGTCCGGGGTGACCGCCACCACGCCGCCGCTGCACAGCGCTTCACCGATGCCGCGCCGGACGACCTCCTTGCCTCTGGAACTGGAGCCCCGGATCAGGCGGAAGTCGAGGCGGTCAAGTGTGTTGGAGAGAATCTGCCCGTCGCCGGAGAGGCTGACGACAGCGGAAATGTCGCGCTGGGCAAAAAGCTTGCGCGACAGCAGCCAGCCGGTAATCATCTTGCCGTGCCAGAAGGCGAATATTGCACCTTGGTTGTCGCTTGGCAGTTGCTCTCCGGCGAGCTTGACGTCGATCTTCAGCGTCGAAAAGAGCAATTTCAGGGCGTGGGGAAGCAGGCGGGTGGCGCCATCCAGCAGAATATTCTTGATGGTGGGCATGTGGAGGATGCAGCTCGGGTGGAATTTTTTTATTGTTTTTGTTAGGCGTGATACGTTATATAAAGCCAACGTTCAGCCAGTCTGGGTGGACGGCATCAATTTAACAATCCACGCCGACAAACCACAGGTGGTTTTGAGGCCATTGTTCCATACCTGCACATGAATGTTCTGATTATCGGAAGCGGCGCAAGGGAGCACGCGCTGAGCTGGGCGGTTGCGCGCAGCTCAAACGTTTCAACAGTTTTTGTGGCTCCTGGCAACGGCGGCACGGCCACGATGGGCGGCAAGGTCCGCAACGTTCCGACGAAGGCAACCGACATTGATGCTCTGCTCGAACTGGTCTCCAGAGAGTCGATTGGTCTGACGGTGGTCGGCCCCGAGCAGCCGCTCGAAGTTGGCATCGTGAACCGCTTTCGCGATGCGGGGCTGAAGATCGTCGGCCCGACCGCTGAGGCAGCGCAGCTGGAGACGAGCAAGGTGTTCGCCAAGGAGTTCATGAAGCGTCACAAGATTCCGACCGCCAGCTACGAGGTGTTCCGCGACCACGCGTCCGCGAAAAGCTATCTCGAAGCGTGCGGTTCGTTCCCGCAGGTCATCAAGGCCAGCGGCCTCTGCGCCGGCAAGGGCGTCGTCGTTGCGATGAACCGCGAGGAGGCGCTGGAGGCGGTTCACGACGTTTTCGAATCGCGCATCTTCGGTGACGCCGCCGACGAGGTGGTGATCGAAGCGTTTCTCACCGGCCAGGAGGCGAGCGTGTTCGCCTTGACCGATGGCGAGAACTACCAGCTCTTCCTGCCCGCGCAGGATCACAAGCGCATCGGCGAGGGGGATACCGGCAAGAACACCGGCGGCATGGGTGCCTACGCTCCGGCTCCGCTGGTGACGCCGGAGGTGATGGCGCGGGTCGAGCGTGACGTCGTCAAGCCGACGCTCGCCGGCATGAAGGCTGATGGTCACGCCTATACCGGCTTCCTCTACGTCGGGCTGATGATCGATGGCGGCGTGCCGTCCGTGGTCGAGTATAACGCTCGGCTCGGCGATCCCGAGACGCAGGTTGTGGTGCCGATGCTGAAGAGCGATCTGTTCGACGCGCTGCTCGCCAGCGTCGAGGGCGGGCTCGAAGCCGCGCCGTTCGAGATGCGGGATGGAGCCGCTGCCACCGTCGTCATGGCCTCTGCGGGCTATCCCGACAGCTACGAAACCGGCAAGGCGATCTCGATCGACCCCTCGGTGAACGATATGGACGGAGTGCTTGTTTTCCATGCCGGTACGCGCCGTGAGGGCGATTCGCTCGTAACTTCAGGGGGGCGCGTGCTTTCGGTGACGGCTTCGGATGCGTCGCTCAAAGAGGCGCTCGATAAAGCGTATTGCGGCGTAACAGCCATCAAGTTCGATGGCGCTGTGTATCGCCGGGACATCGGAGCTAAAGCGCTCTGATAGCACCATGAAAAACTTATTGCA
>CBEUNJ010000152.1:0-3151 GCA_965544465.1 uncultured Chlorobaculum sp. | reverse complement strand
TCCATCAGCGCCAACTCCGCCTTGCTGCGGGCCTTCCAGCCCAGCTCCAGCGGCTCGAAGAGGTCGCTTAACTGCTCGCCGTCGAAGATCATGCGGTCGAGGATTTCGTCAACGAAGTTTTGCAGCGCCTCGCGCGCCAGCTGGTGCCTTTCGGCTAGGGCCGAAAGTTCATCCTGCGCCTTTTGCGCCTTGAACGTCTGGTAGCCATCGCGGATAGCCTGTTCGCTGAGGGCCTTACCGGCCTCCAGGGTGTTGATGTAGGCGATGATCTCGTCGCGCTCCTCCATCAGGTTGCTGCTGGCCGCCAGGAGCTTGATGAGCTGGTCGCGGCTCATGGTCTGCTTGCCGGGCTGCTCCTGGGTGAAGCGCGCGACCAGGCCCATGATGTAGTCGTAGTCGATCATTGCCGAGGAGAAGAGTACGAATTCAAAATCGAGCTGCTCAATGGCCTGCTGCTCGTCGCTCGGATTGTCGCCACCCTTGCCCTGCTGGGCCTTGAGACGTTGGGCGGTTTCGAGATAGGAGCATCGTAATGCCCGCAAGTCATCCTCGGGCAACAGACTGTTGATTTTCTCCTTTTGCAACTCATCCAGGTCGGTGTATTGATCGAGCTGGGTCTTGAGGCGCTGCACCTCCTTGAAGCGGTTGATGAACTCGACACGGGCGGTGTCGCCCCTGAGGTTGTACACGGCCTCTGGTTCGCAAACCATGTTGTTTTCCGCATCGGTTTCGGCGTCGCCTCCGGATAGATATCGGCCCATCGCGGCCACCGCTTTTTCGTACTTTTCAATCACTTCGGGCGCCGGTTCCACCAGCCAGATTTCGCGGGAGCGGCTGGCGTCTTCGCCGGAGAAGAGCGCGATGGCTTGGTCCACGGCCTTTTGCTGGGCGCGAAAGTCGAGGATGTTGCCGTAGGGCTTGGTGTCGTTGAGGACGCGGTTGGTGCGCGAAAAGGCCTGAATCAGGCCGTGGTGCTTGAGCTTCTTGTCCACGTACAGGGTGTTGAGGTACTGGGAGTCAAAGCCGGTGAGCAGCATGTCCACAACGATGGTGAGGTCGATCTTGTTCTTGCGCGGGTAATCCTTGTTTGGGTACTTCTGATCCTTGATGCGCTGCTGGACGTCCTGATAGTAGAGGTCGAACTCGCCGAGCTTGTGGTTAGTGCCGTACTGGGCGTTGTAGTCGGCAATGACTTCCTGCAGTGCCGCTTTCTTCTTTTTCGGCTCCTGCTGGTTATCGGCCTTTTCCTGGGGCAGGTCTTCCTGCAATTGCTTGACATCCTTGTTGCCGTCTGCCGGCGGCGAGAAGACACAGGCGATATTCAGCGGGCTGAAGTCGTCCGGGTCTTCGGCCTGGCGGCGCTCGGCCTGCACCTGTTTGAACAGCTTGTAGTAGGCAATGGCGTCGTTGATGGAGCCCGTAGCCAGTACGGCGTTGAAGCGGCGGTGGTTAGTGGCGGCATCGTGCTTGGTCAGGATCGCATCCACCACGGCCTGCTTGGCCAGGGTATCGCCCGGTTTGACTGGCGCACCCTCGCCTTTGAAATAGTCCACATGAAAACGCAGCACGTTGCCGTCGTCGATGGCGTGGGTGATGGTGTAGGCGTGTAGCTGCTTTTCAAAGATGTCTTGGGTGGTGCGGTAGGAACCGACGGTGCCATCGATCTGCTTGTAGGTGGCGTTCTCCTCGAAAATGGGCGTGCCGGTAAAGCCGAACAGTTGCGCCTTGGGAAAGAACGCCTTGATGGCCGCGTGGTTCTCGCCAAACTGGGAGCGGTGGCATTCGTCGAAGATAATGACCATGCGCTTGTCGCGCAGCGGGGCGAGCCGCTCCTTGTAGGTGAGCTTACCTTTCTCCTTGTGCTTCTGGGCCTTTTTGCTGGTTTCATCCAGCGCCAGGCTGAGCTTCTGAATGGTGGTGACGATCACCTTGTCGGCGTAGTCCTCGGAGAGCAGGCGGCGCACCAGGGTTTCAGTATTGGTGTTCTCTTCGACGCAGCCTTCCTGAAACTTGTTGAATTCGATGCGGGTCTGGCGGTCGAGATCCTTGCGGTCCACCACGAACAGGCATTTTTCGATGTCCGGGTTGTCTTTGAGCAAGGTGGAGGCCTTGAAGGAGGTGAGCGTCTTGCCGCTGCCGGTGGTATGCCAGATGTAGCCGTTGCCCCGGTTCTGGTGGATGCAGTCAACAATGGCCTTGACCGCATAGATTTGGTAGGGGCGCATGATCAACAGCTTCTGCTCGCTGGCGACCAGCACCATGTAGCGGCTGATCATCTGCGCCAACGTGCACTTGGCCAGAAACGTTTCGGCGAAATCGTCCAGGTGGGTGATTTTGCGGTTATCTTCCTCGGCCCATTGGTAGATGGGCAAGAAACGCTCGTCGGCATTGAAGGTGAAGTGCTGGCGGTGGTTGTTGGTAAAATACCAGGTCTGATTGCGGTTACTGACGATAAAGAGCTGCATGAAGCAGAGCAGCGTGTTGGTGTAGCCGTTACCTGTGTCGTTGCGGTACTGGACGATCTGTTCCATGGCCCGACGCGGGTTGATGCCCAGCGTTTTCAGCTCAATCTGCACCAGCGGCAGGCCGTTGATGAGCAACATCACGTCATAGCGGTGGTGGCTGTTGTCGGTATTAATCCGCAGCTGGTTGATGACCTCGAACTCATTCTTGCACCAATCCTTGAGGTTGACCAGCATGTAGTGCAGCGGGGTGCCGTCTTCGCGCTCGAAATAGCCGTACTCGCGCAGGGTCTTGGCGGCCTGAAAGACATCGGCATTGATAAGTTCATCACGTAGGCGGGCGAATTCGGCATCGGTCAGGCTGACGCGGTTAAGAGCTTCAAATTTCTGACGGAAGTTGTGTTCCAGCGCGGCCTTGTCGCGGATATTGGGACGATAGACGTATTTGAGCTCTTCGAGCTTATTAATCAGGTTTTGCTCGATTTGGCTTTCTGTTTGGGGCATTCCGTTTTCACTTCTCTCTTGATGAGTCTCTACTGTGTCGGTTTGATCTGCCAATTCAGCCCACCGTGAAGAGCCACCCGCCGTAGGTCTTTGTGCTCATAACGGCGGCGCTTGTCGGTCACGGTGCGAAACAGCTCCTGCGGGTCACGGATGGCGTCGCTGATATACCGCATGAGCTTGAGCGC
>CBEUNJ010000151.1:0-3159 GCA_965544465.1 uncultured Chlorobaculum sp. | reverse complement strand
CCATATTTTCTCAGACATGCTCATAAGGATTGCGTTGAGTTATAAACAGATTGGGTTATAATCTTCAAAGATAGTCTGTTTTGGATTTTTTGAAAACGCAGTGGACTTCGTCCACTGCGTTTTCAGCTCAGTAAATCCGTTCGTACACGCCGTCAACTTCGCGCAGGATCGGTTCGTATGTGCTAGGGTTCCGACCGAAGCAGATGCCGAGCTCTTCGTACATGGCGACCTGATCCATATCGACGTAGCGCTGTTCGATCGCCTTGGTGGAGTCGATGTACTCGACCTTGCGACCCTTGACTTTGGAAATGGTGAAGCCGGTTTTTCCTGCGAGCAGGAGCAGCACGGCGGCGGCACCGGCCTCGAAGCCGAAGTTGATGTCGTAGGCCGAGGAGTGCCCGGCACGCACCAGGTGGCCCGGATGCACTTCGCGCACCTCCGGAATTTCGTAGATGCCCTCGACAAACATGCCGGTGTCTTTCATAAACTGCGGCATCCGGGGGTCGGCCTTGAAGCGCTTCTTGATCTCTTGACAGACATACTTGCCCGCGCCGGCGAGCTTCTTGTGGCCAAACGCATCGACGCCCGCCGATTCATCGACGATGTCCGTGCCGTCAGCGTTTTTCATACCCTCGGCCACCACGATGGTGTAGGTGCCGCTGTGCACGTCGCTCTGGCGGATGCGGCGGGTGAAGCGCTCGACGACGTGTTCATAGACCACGTTCCAGTCCACCGGAATTTCTGGAATCAGGATACAGTCCGCCTCGGCGGCCACGCCGCTGCGGAACGCCGTGTGGCCGGCGTAGCGCCCGAACACTTCGGTGACGAGCACACGGTTGTGGGTGCGCCCGGTCGTTTTCAGATCCTCGACGAACTGCGCGATGCGGTTGATGGTCGAGTCGCCACCGACCGAGTAGGTCTGCAAGTCCAGGTCCATTGTTTTCGGGCAGTGGATGCACTGGATGCCGTTCTGGTTCAGGTCGAGCATGACGCTGCCCGAGTCGTCGCCGCCGCTGATGATGAGCGCGTCGAGATCGAACTTCTTCATGCCGTTCTTGATGCGGTTGTACTTGTCGGGGTTGCTGATCGCCTTGATCTTGACTCTCGAATGGCCCGCTTCGGAACCGGCGAAGCTTGCCTGGAACTGATCCAGACGGGCGACGTCGAACCTGACCAGACGATCCTGGTTCAAGAGGTTGTACAATCCGGCGTAGCCGTTGGGGATCACATAGAGTTCAAGCCCCTTGTTCAGGGCCATGAGCGCGGCGCCTTTGATGACGGCGTTCAGTCCGCCGCAGTCGCCTCCGCTGGTCAGGATACCGATTTTTTTCACAGTGCACTCTCCTCGGTTGCTAAGGTTGGTGGGCGTTTCTCATTCGTTGCTCCGAAATCCGGTGACGGCCTCAGGCGGTGCTTGAAAAATTTTGCCGGGCGTGCCGGTTTTTCCGCTCCATCCTTTCAGCAGTTCCCGGAATTCTGGCGACGAATAAAGAGAGGTCCCTCGTTTTTGATGGCTGAATTTGATTAATTATACCAGTGAATACATGATATGTTGTATGCTTTAAAGATAGAGCATTCAAATGATATTTCATTGCACCATGATGAAATACGGTGCAGCTAACCCAACTGAGCCGCTTGCCGCATGACCTTGTTTGACCACCTTCGATTCGCTTGGGTGCACCTTCGCGAGCGCAAGCGCCAGACCCTCTTGACGGCGCTCGGCGTGGCGGTTGGTTCGGCGATGATGATTACGACCATCGCTGTGGCGCGGGGTTCGTCGCAGAGCGTTTTCACCAAGCTTATCGATATTGCGCCGCACATCACCATCGGCGCTGACCGGGTTGTGCCTGAGGTTCCCGAGAATCTGTTCGGCATCGCGCCGGGACGGCTCGCCTTCGTGCACAAGAACGTGACCACCGACAAGAAGGTGGTGATCAAGAACTATAGCCAGGTGGTCGAGACGCTCAAGTCGATTGGCGAGATCGAGGATATTTCTCCCTATGTGACTAGCAAGTTGCTGGCGCGTAACAAGAACCGTTACACCCCCTGCTTCGCCAAGGGCGTGGTTCCATCGCTCGAAGCGGGCATCGCGAATCTGAAGAAGAATCTGCTCGAGCCCGAAGCGCTCACCGAGCTTTCCTGGACGCCGAATAGCATCATCCTTGGCGAGCTGCTGGCCGAAAAGCTCAAGGTCAAGGAGCGCGATACCATCATGCTTGTGGACAAGGATGGTCACGAATATCCGGTGATGGTGGTCGGGCGGTTCAGGAGCGGCTTTAACAACAAGGACAAGAGCGAGGCCTATGTCAATCTCGCGCTTGCGCAGCGCATGGAGGCGATTTCGTCCAACACGGTAACGGGTATCGGCTTGAGGATCGCCGATATCGACCAGGCTGATCAGCTCGCGGCCCGAATCCAGAAGATGACCGGCTACAAGACCGAAAGCTGGAGCGAAAGCAACAAGAATGTGATCGATTTCTACAACCGCAACGGCATCATCACGCTGGTGCTGGTGAGCTTCGTGTTCGTGGTGGCCGGGCTGGGTGTGTCGTCGGTCATGACCACCGTGGTATTGCAGAAGGTCAAGGACATCGCCATTTTGCGCTCAATGGGCGTGCAGCGCAAGAGCATCACGCGCATCTTTATGCTCGAAGGGCTGATGATGGGCACGCTTGGTGTGCTGCTCGGCAGTCCGGTGGGGCACCTGATCTGCTCGTTCATCGCCACGATCCGTTTCGAACCGAGTCGCGCAGGCGTGGTCAGCGCCGACCGGCTGGTTGTCGCCGAATCGCCCGAAGCGCATCTCATTGTGATTGCATTCGGCATCCTGATCGCCGTGATTTCATCGGTGGGGCCCGCTAGAAGAGCCACAAGTTACCTGCCGGTGCAGGTGCTTCGGGGCGAGGTCGGTTGAGAGGGGAGTCCACGTTGTCCACCTCAGTCTGAAGACCAGGGTAACTGAAGAGCACCTCTAAAAACTTATTGCGCGGCCTGATTGCTGCGTTGGGTGGTGCTCGAAATCCTCGTGTACAGTGCGTACACTCCGGTTTCTGCGCTCCATCCGCCTTGCACTCAGCTCGCTCATGACACTTTTTAGAGATGCCCTGAAGAGAATGTAAGAACTTGAATGTCAGGAGGGCTAAAACCCTCCGGAATGTG
>CBEUNJ010000150.1:0-3263 GCA_965544465.1 uncultured Chlorobaculum sp. | reverse complement strand
ATATACTGCACAAGAGCATCAAGATTGAGTTCAGTCATAGGTACAAGCGTTTACGTGAAAAGCATCCGGAAAGCGCTGAGATTCTTCCATCCTCAAGACCTCCGCTCCTGAATCCCGCGCCAGCGGCCAGAAAGATACCTGCGAAGAACCCGATCAGCAGCGTGCGATGTTTCATGATGATCTCCTGTTTGTTCCGGATAACGGTGAGAACGTGGCGAGATAGTGGCCAGATTGCTTCCGAAGCACCGGGTACTGCGAGGAGAAGCGTTTCGGCTCGGTTCGATGGTGATGAAAAAACACGGAACAAGCACGATCACCAACAGCAAGGTAACAATTATTGTGCAGCCTCGCCAATAAACCGCCCCGGCGACGCAATAGGACAGCCATGCCGATTCCAGCCTTGGCGGCGCATCGTCCAGGATGGGAAAAATTCGCGGGCGCTTCCGGTTTAAGACCTTGCCATCCCAAGCCAAAAGTGTAACTTTCGAGACATGTTCAGAACCCTGTGACGGACGCATTTCAACCCATTCAGAACAATCCGGATGTCCTCTTCCCTGCATATCTACAACTCGCTCTCACGCACGAAGGAGCCGTTTGAACCGCTCCATCCAGGCTTGGCTACCATCTACGTCTGCGGCCCGACGGTCTATGGACACGCCCATCTCGGCCACGCCAAGAGTTACGTTTCGTTCGACCTGGTGGTGCGCTGGCTCCGCCATGTCGGCCAGGAGCAGGGCTACAAGGTGCGCTATGTGCAGAACATCACCGACGTTGGCCACCTGACCGACGACGCCGACGAGGGTGAGGACAAGATCCAGAAGCAGGCCCGACAGGAGCGCGTCGAGCCGATGGAGGTGGCGCAATTCTACACCCGCAGCTTCTACGAAGATATGGACAAGCTCGGCATCAAGCGCCCGAACATCGCGCCGACCGCCACTGGGCACATCCCGGAGCAGATCGCCTTGGTCGAGCGGCTTGTCGAAACCGGCCACGCCTACGAGTCCAACGGCAACGTCTATTTCGATGTCAACTCCTTTGAGGGGTACGGCAAGCTTTCAGGCCGCACCGATCAGGAGGCGTTGCAGGCGGGCGGGCGCGTCGCAGAGCGCTCAGACAAGCGCAACGCCTCGGATTTTGCGCTCTGGAAAAAAGCCGAACCGGGTCACATCATGAAGTGGCAATCGCCGTGGGGCGAGGGCTATCCGGGATGGCATCTCGAATGCTCCGCGATGGCGATGAAGTACCTCGGCGACACCATCGACATCCACGGCGGCGGCATGGAGAACAAGTTCCCGCACCACGACTGCGAGATCGCCCAGTCCGAAGCGGCCACCGGCAAGCAGTACGTCCGCTACTGGATGCACAACAACATGGTGACGGTCGATGGCGTCAAGATGGGCAAATCGCTCAAAAACTTCGTAAACTTGAAAGAGCTGTTCGCGACCTTCGAGCCGCTGGTGATCCGCTTCTTCATTTTGCAATCGCACTACCGCTCACCGCTCGACTTCTCCGAAACGGCCATCAAGGCCTCGCAGTCGGGATTCGAGAAGTTGCAGGCAGCATACAAAAGGCTGCTGGAATCGACAGCAGGAAAGGGCCAGCTCAACGTGGCGGCGTTCGAGCAGAAAATCACCGACGCGCTCAACGACGACTTCAACACGCCGGTCGCCATCGCCGTGCTTTTCGAGTTCATCAAAGCGCTCAACGGCACGCTCGACAAAGGCGGGCTTGACGCTGCATCAAAAGCCGCCGCACTGACGCTCTTCGACACCTACGCCAGAGAGGTGTTCGGCATCCTGAAAAGCCGCGACGAGCTGCTTGCCGGAGAGAGCGGCGAAAGCGCCCGGACACTCGACGATGTGATGGCAGTGCTGCTCAAACTCCGCAAGGAGGCACGCGCCAACAAGGACTTCGCCACCAGCGATAAAATCCGCGACCTGCTCATGGAACGAGGCATCGAGGTCAAGGACACCAAAGAGGGCGCGACCTGGTCGAAGAAAAAAGCGTGAACGACAAAAACCAGAGAGCAGGTCAGTCCCTCATAAGAACTTGTCCAGCCCTGCCTCCCGCTTCATCACCTCGACAGCTTTTGAAACATCACTCGACTGCCCCTTCCGGCAGATCAGGAGCGCGTCGGGCGTATCGACGACAATGATGTCGTCCACGCCGATAGTAACGACCGCCTTGCCGTGGGGCTTGCGGACGAAGACCTGGTTCGAGTCGATCATGATCGCCTCGCGGCCGTCCATATCGCGCCCTTCGAGGCCAAGCCCCACCTTGATCACCTCGTCCCAGCAGCCAAGATCGGTCCAGCCGAAATCACCACCCAGCATATAGACCTTCTCGGCCTTCTCCATGATGCCGTAAGCGATCGAGACCGGATGAATCCAGCTATAGACATCCTCGATGACCGACTCCTGCCGCTCGGTGCCAATAAAGGCATGCACGTTCTGCATATCCTCGTAAAGGTCGGGCAGCGAGCGATGGAACTCGCGGTTAATATCATCGACGTGCCAGATAAACACCCCGCTGTTCCACCAGAAATCACGGCTTTGAAGAAACTGTTCGGCGGTGGCGATGTCCGGCTTTTCGGCAAAGGTTTTCACCCGGAACAACGGAATGTCATCATCATCGTCAGCCTCATCATCTATCATGAGCGACGCTTCGGTCTGGATATAGCCGTAGCGCGTCTCAGGCCGATCAGGATGGATGCCGACGGTAATCAGCCCCTGCTTTTCCCGCGCCAGGCAGACTCCCTTGCCAACGGTTTGCAAAAAGCGCTCTTCATCGTGCACGAGGTGGTCAGCGGGAAGCACAACAGTGACGGCATCGGGATCGCGCTTGCGGATGAAGGTAGTCGCCAGGGCGATGCAGGTGGCCGTATCGCGGACGGTGGGCTCGATGATGATGTTGTCGATATCGAAGTCGGGCAGCGAATCAAGCACCAGCCGCCAGTGCTGCTTGCTGGTGATGATGAGAATATTCTCCATCCTGACGGCGCGCGCAATCCGCTCAACCGTCTTGCGGATCATGGTTCCGCCATCGAAAAAGTGGAGAAACTGCTTGGGATAACGTTTGCGCGACAGCGGCCAGAGCTTGCTGCCTATGCCCCCAGCCATGACCACCGCATAAACATGGCTGCAAAAATTCTTCGTTTTGACCATACTCTTCTTGCTCTACCTTCAGGCTCTAACACGTTTTGATCCAGGCCGCCGCAGCGCCTGCCGCCGGGTTCCCACCAGACCGTGCTTGCGAATCGTACT
>CBEUNJ010000149.1:0-3314 GCA_965544465.1 uncultured Chlorobaculum sp. | reverse complement strand
GGTTCTTCTTCGATCTGTTTCTTGCTGACTACGTTGGCCGTTACTGGGACGTCGAGCCGATCCTGTTTGTACAGGGCGGCGCCCACAACCACTTCGGAGGCCATGATGGTGGTTTGTCCGAGCGAGAAGTTCAGGGTGGCGGTCTGGCCGTCGGAGAGGGTGATGGTCTGGGTGATTGGCGCGTAGCCGATGCTGGTGACGGTCACTTTCTGCTGCTTCGATGCCGGAACGTTCCGCAGTACGAAGTTACCGTCGATATCCGTTGCCGTGGCGATGTTGGTGCCGGCGATCGCTACCGCTGCGCCGATGACGCCTTCGCCGTCCGTTTTGTCGGTGACCCGGCCTCTCAGGATGCCGTCTGCTGCATAGGTGGTCAGCGGAGCTACCGACGAGGCGAAGAGCGTGACCGACAGGGCGAGCCGTTTCATGCCTGAACCCGTTGTCTTCTGCTTTTTCATGGTTGCTTGTGTTGGGTTGTTGGTGTTGTGTGAGCGTTATCGGGTGGGCTGTTCACAATCAACGTCTCGGGAAGCCCACAAAAAAATCCTGTCAACAAAAGCGGCGCGCTGTTGCACTTGTGCGGATGCTGCTCATCGGTACAGGCTCGTGGTCATCAGTATGCAGTCGCATAGAATCGTGGCTGTGGTGCATTGAGCGTGTAAATTTATGGTGAAATAATGCAAACTCCAAAGGATTGTTCCTGTTATAGGCGAGGGGATAAAAGAACAAAGCCCCGAAAAAATTGCGGGGCTTTGTGCAGGATTTGTATGAACCTGTGCTTTTTTATATAACTCCGAGTTCGCGTCCGATGGTTGAAAATTCGGTGATGACCTTGTCGAGATGCTCTTTTTCGTGAGAGGCCATAAAGCTTGTTCGGAGAGATTCGTGGCCGGGCATGACGCCGGGACGGATGAAGGCGTTGACATAGACGCCGGAATCGAAAAGCCTTTTCCAGAAAAGGAGCGTTTTGAGCTGATCGGCAATCAGGACAGTCACGATTGCCGTGCGTGATGGCATGAGGGTGAAGCCCGCTTTCAGCAGGCCTTGGCGAACGTAGTCGGTGTTGGTGAGCAGGCGTTCGCTCAGCTCCGGTTGTTCCCTGATGATCTTGAGAGTCGCCAGTACTGCTGCTACGCTTGCCGGAGTGGGCGAGGCGCTGAAGATAAGAGATGATGCGTGGTGCTGGATGTAGTTGATCACCGAGCTTTCGCCGACGACGTAACCGCCAAGTGAGCCGAAGGTTTTGGAAAAGGTGCCTATCATCAGATCGACTTCATCAACCAAGCCGAATTCGGATGGCGTGCCGCGCCCGCCCTTGCCAATGACGCCTACGGCGTGAGCGTCATCGATAACGATTCGAGCGTTGTATTTTTTTGCCAGCGTCACCAGAGTCGGCAGATCGACAATTTCACCCGACACCGAAAAAACGCCGTCGGAGATAATCATTCTGCCAGCCGAGTCCGGAATGGTTTTGAGCATGCGCTCCAGGTCGGCCATGTCGTTGTGCTTGTAGCGCACGAGATTGGCGCCAGCGCCCTGTGCCATGACCGATGCAGCCACGAGGCTGGCGTGGTTGTCGCGATCCGAGACGATGTATTCTCCGCGCTGCACAATGGTCGGAATGATGCCCTGGCCGGTCTGGTATCCAGTGCTGAACAAGAGACAGCGCTCTTTTTCGAAAAAGTCGGCGAGCTGTTCTTCGAGTTCGACATGCAGGTTGACTGTTCCGGTCATGTACCGGGAGCCGGAGCAGCTGGTTCCATACCGTTTGATAGCGTCGATCGAAGCCTGCTTGACGCTCGGTTCCGAGGTAAGTCCGAGGTAGTTGTTCGAGCCGGCCATCACCAGTTTGCGGCCACCAAATGAAACGACCGGCCCATCGGTATCGTCGATGGGATGGAAAAAGGGATACAGGCCCTGAGCTTTGATTTCGTCGGCGAGAGTGAAATCAACGCACTTCTTGAATATATCTTTCGGTTTTTCCACAGGTTGCTGTTTTACGTCCACGTTGCCGCCGAACGCTTGTACATTGATGAAAGCTGGTTTCCGCACTTTGTTTTCAATCAAAGTGTGCAAAAAATGCGGATTCCGCTATGAAACAGAAATGTATTAAAATTTTCATTTTTCCGGTAAAGCGCCCTATGTTTTTTCTTTTGCCGGGATTCCCTCTTTGTGCCAACAGTGCTGGAATGGAGGGTGGCTTACGATTGTTAAATGGATAGAGTTGATGGCATGGATGAAGTGATGCTTGTGACGGGTTCGACCGGTTTTATCGGGTCGAGAATGGTTGACCGGCTTCTGGCTGAGGGGCGGCGCGTCCGTGTGCTGCTCCGGCCTGCAAGCGCAACATCTCCGCGGGGATCCGGACGCGCGGGCGTTGAACAGGTTCGGGCCGCTTACGATGACGCCGAGGCGCTTGGCCGGGCGGTTTCGGGCGTTGACTCGATTATCCATCTGGCTGGAGTGACCAAGGCTGCCGATGAAGCGGGGTTTGTCGCGGGCAATGTGATGCCGGTTGAAAACCTGTTGGGTGCGGTGCAGCGGTACAATTCGGGGCTTGGTCGTTTTCTGCTCGTCTCATCGCTTGCCGCCGCAGGTCCGGCCTGGTCGCCATCGCCCGGCGTTCGTGAGTCCGACCAGCCTCAACCGGTTAGCGCGTACGGGCGCAGCAAGCTGCTCGGCGAACAAGCCGCTCGCCGCCACGCTGGAGCGGTGCCGCTTACCATTGTTCGCCCTCCGGCGGTCTATGGACCGGGCGACCGTGACATTCTGGAGGTCTTCGCCATGATGAAAAAGGGTTATCTGCTCTCGGCGGGCTCCGGCGCGCGTCAGCGCTTTAGCATGATCCACGTCGATGACCTGATCGAGGGAATGTTGCAGGCCTTGCGTTCTCCGGCGGGAGCGGGGAGCACCTATTTCATCACCTCGCCGCGCAGCTACGCCTGGGACGAGGTGATCGCAGCCGCACAGCCTGCGCTCGGCTTCGGGCGGCTCGTGCGTATCAGCCTGCCCAAGCCACTGGTCTTCGGGCTCGGCGCGCTGCTCGAATCTGTCGCGAAGCTAAGCGGCAAGCCCGCGCTTATCAACCGCGACAAAGCCGCCGAACTGGTGCAGGACTACTGGGTGTGCAGCGCCGAAAAGGCTGAAAAAGAGCTGGGATTTAATGCAAGTACGCCGCTGGAGCACGGCGTTCGCGAAACGCTACGCTGGTACCAGCAGAAAGGGTGGTTGTGAGTGCAGGGCTGGCATGGCCCACTCCGGGGCACCTCTAAAAACTTATTGCGCAGCCCGATTGCTTCGTTGGGTGGTGCTCG
>CBEUNJ010000148.1:0-3325 GCA_965544465.1 uncultured Chlorobaculum sp. | reverse complement strand
CGCTCCATCCGCCTTGCACTCAGCTCGCTCATGACACTTTTTAGAGGTGCCCTTTTGCCACAGGTTTTAGGCGTACTGTTTTTCCCTGATACATTCCTGAAAAGCGTTTGTTATGTCTATGGTAAAAGCATAAATTCAAAGTTCATTATTGATTTTTTGTCTTTAGTCTTAACCAAGCAATCCCCTGCCGGGAAACCGTGATCGGCGAGCCCGGGTCGGGTATTAACCAACCAATTGACTATGACCCAGACTGCCAAAGCCGCAAAAAAGACCACTTCAGCCAAGGCAACGGCCACTACGGAAGCCAAAGCCACCGCAGCAAAGGCTTCGACTTCCGCCAGGAAGCCGGCTGCCAAAAAGAAGTCCGCCTTGGCTTTCCCCTTTACCTCCATTGTCGGTCAGGAAGAGATGAAGCTCAGTCTGATTCTCAATATCATCGATCCTCGGATCGGCGGTGTTCTGGTCATGGGTCATCGCGGTACCGGCAAGAGCACGACTGTTCGCGCGCTGGCCGAGGTGCTTCCGCTCATCGACCGCGTCAAGGGCGATATCTACAACCGTACCGTCGAGCAGTATATCGAGATGGAGTCTGGCGTCAAAGGCGCTCCGGTTATCAAGGCCTCCGAGGTCAAAACCGAGAAGATTCCCGTGCCGGTGATCGACCTTCCGCTCGGCGCTACCGAAGACCGCGTTTGCGGCACCATCGACATTGAGAAGGCGCTCACCAGCGGCGTCAAGGCTTTCGAGCCGGGTCTGCTCGCACAGGCCAACCGTGGATTCCTCTACATCGACGAGGTCAACCTGCTCGATGACCACTTGGTTGACGTGCTGCTCGATGTGGCCGCCAGCGGCAAGAACGTGGTCGAACGCGAAGGTATCAGCATCCGCCACCCAGCGCGCTTCGTGCTTGTCGGCTCCGGTAACCCGGAAGAGGGGGAGCTTCGTCCGCAGCTTCTTGACCGTTTCGGTCTGCACGCCCGTATCATCACCATCAACGATGTGGCCAAGAGGGTCGAGATTGTCAAACTTCGTCGCGAGTACGACGAGAATCCGGAAGCCTTTACCAAGAAGGTCGCACGCCAGCAGCAGAAGCTCCAGAAGGAGATCGTCGCTGCCCAGAAGCTCCTGCCAAAGGTGACGATGGATGACTCGGTGCTGACCGACATCGCCCGCCTTTGCATGGCTCTCGGCATTGACGGACATCGCGGCGAGCTGACCATCACCCGCACCGCGTACGCTTATGCCGCGTTGCAGGGCGACACGAACGTCACCATGGAGCATGTTCGCAAGATCGCCGACCTCTGCCTTCGTCACCGCCTGCGCAAGGATCCGCTCGAAACCGTCGATGCGGGTGAAAAAATCGAACGCGAACTCGCAAAAGTCTTGGGAGAAGCCGAAGCAGTAGCATGATAGCATTTACCGACATAGTAGGAATGGATCTGGCCAAGCAGGCGCTGATGCTCTTGTCTGTCGATCCCTCCCTTGGCGGTGTGGTGATTCCTTCGACCGTAGGTTCGGGAAAATCTACGCTGGCAAGGGCATTTGCCGATATTCTGCCTGAAGGCACTCCCTTTGTGGAGTTGCCGCTGAACGTGACCGAAGACCGTCTGATTGGCGGCGTCGATCTGGAAGCGACCCTCGTATCCGGTCAGCGCGTCGTGCAGCACGGTGTGCTCTCCAGGGCGCACAAGGGCGTGCTCTACGTTGATTCGCTCAGCCTGCTCGACAGCTCTGCCGTGTCGCACATTATGGACGCCATGAGCCGTGGCGCGGTCATTGTTGAGCGCGAAGGTCTCAGCGAGGTGCATCCTGCGGACTTCATGCTGGTCGGCACCTACGACCCGAGCGATGGCGAAGTACGCATGGGTTTGCTCGACCGCATCGGCATCATCGTGCCGTTTACGCCGGTCAACGACTACCGCGCCCGCAAGCAGATCGTCAGCCTTGTGATGGGCACGCGCGACGCAGAGGATACCGAGGACGAGCTGCGGATGCTTCGCGGCATCATCGGTGCGGCACGGGAGCAGTTGCCTCATGTTTCGATCACCAACGAGCAGATCAAGGGGCTTATCCAAGCCGCCATCAGCCTCGGCGTCGAGGGCAACCGCGTCGATATCTTCGCGATTCGCGCTGCTATCGCCAACGCCGCGCTCAGCCAGCGCACCGAGGTCGATGAGGAGGATCTGAAGCTCGCCATGAAGCTTGTGCTGGTGCCGCGCGCAACCCGTATGCCGGAGCGCGAACCCAGCGAAGAGGAGATGCAGCAGGAGGAGCCACCACCGCCGGAGGAGCAGCCTCAGGACGAGGCGGAGGACGACAATGCGCCGCCGGACGAGTCCGATTCCGATGCCGACGAGGAGCAGGAGGATAATCCCGACATGATCGAGGAGCTGATGATGGACGCCGTCGAGACCGAGCTTCCCGACAACATCCTCAACATCTCGCTCGCTTCCAAGAAGAAGGCCAAGAGCGGAAGCCGCGGCGAAGCGCTGAACAACAAGCGCGGACGCTTCGTGCGCTCGCAGCCTGGAGAAATCAAGAGCGGCAAGGTTGCGCTCATTCCGACGCTTATCTCCGCCGCTCCGTGGCAGGCAGCGCGCAAAGCTGAAAAGGCGAAAAAAGGCATCAAAACCGGCGCGTTGGTCATCAGCACGGACGACGTTAAGATCAAGCGTTTTCGCGACAAGTCCGGCACGCTGTTCATTTTCATGGTGGACGCCTCCGGTTCAATGGCGCTGAACCGTATGCGCCAGGCTAAGGGCGCGGTTTCAAGCCTGTTGCAGAACGCCTACGTGCATCGCGACCAGGTCAGCCTGATCTCGTTCCGTGGCAAGCAGGCGCAGGTGCTCCTGCCCCCGTCGCAGAGCGTGGATCGCGCTAAGCGCGAGCTTGACGTGCTACCTACCGGCGGCGGAACTCCGCTCGCCTCAGCGCTGCTCACCGGCTGGGAAACCGCCAAGCAGGCGCGAACAAAGGGTATCACGCAGATCATGTTCGTGATGATCACTGACGGTCGCGGTAACATTCCGCTGGCTGCCGCTGCCGATCCCGCCGCCGCCAAAGCGCCCAAGGACGAACTCGCCAAAGAGGTCGAAGCGCTTGCCGTTTCGATTCAGTCCGACGGTATTGCCTCTATCGTGGTTGATACCCAGATGAACTACCTCTCACGCGGCGAGGCTCCCAAGTTGGCTCAGAGCCTTGGTGGTCGCTATTTTTACCTCCCCAATGCCAAAGCCGAACAGATTGTTGAAGCTGCGTTGAGCTGACCAGCCTGTTTTGTCACGTACCGTCCCGATGTGGGGCGGTACGATGACTTCGCCTGATG
>CBEUNJ010000147.1:0-3351 GCA_965544465.1 uncultured Chlorobaculum sp. | reverse complement strand
ATATAAATAGCCTGCGATTTTGTTCCGACAGCCTGCGCCGGGATCGCCCATTATTACCATTACCATTCAGTCTGGACGACCGCCTTGACGATGTCGGCAAGAGGCAACGTCAACGGTTCGCGTCCGCTTGTCTTCTTTTTCTTTCCCTTGATGACCGGTTCAACGGTAATCGACGGCTCCTTGCCCTCGACAGCTGCATCAGTGAGCCTGCCTTCGATCTCCTGGCGCTCTCCGTCCGCGTTGAGGTAAACGACCTTCATCTTGCGGCCCAGATGCCGGAGATACTGACGCGGTACCCTGATAGGCTCGCCGATACCCGGAGAGGAGACCATGAGCTCGAAATCGCCGCTTGCCAACATGATGTTCTCTTCGCAGGATTCGAGGCGAGCCCTGATGGTTCGGCTCAGTTTGGCGCACTGGTCGATGCTCACGCCCTTGTCGGCCTCGATGGTCAACTCGATCACTCTACCGCCGCTGCGAACATCCGCCTCCACAAGGTACATGTCGCTTCCTGTCGCCATCGCAACTTCGGCGATCGACTCGTCTATCGCCTGCTGTATCAACTGATCCATACGTTCGCTCAAGTTACCTAAAAACAAAAAAAGTGGGGATACCCCACTTTTGAAAACCGTTTTTTTCAAAGGCCAGTGCCCCGGTTGTCGAGCAATGTACAAAAAAACCAAACACAAGCCAAACAGCCAGCCAGGCAATTGGCGGCGGCCTACTCTTTTTGCTTGATCTGACTGTCGATCACCTCGTACTCCGCTTCTTCGACCTGCGCCCGACGGCTGGAAGATGAAAAGGAGGAAGGGCGTTTGCCGGAAGAACGATCACTTCGGTACGCGATGAAGGTCAAGCGCACAAGGCGGCTCACAAAGCGCACCGCCAGCCACAGAAGAATGAGAAGAAAAAGGTATTTCATGATCAACGCTCCGCAAACAACATCCGGCTTGTGGATACATCGCGCCGGAAATAAAATAGTCTGAACTATTATTTTAATGAACAGGAAAAGCTTCTCCAAATCGAGAGCGCTGATGGTCGGAAGGAGCGGACTTACCGCCGACCTTCGAGCAGTTCGGCGAGGCGTCCGGCATCGATGCGGTGGCGGAAAGCCTCATAGCCATCGACAAGGATAACCGGAATGTCGAGCCCGTAGCGCTCTGTCAGTGCGGCGTTGCCGGAGATGTCCACTTTTTCGATCTCGAACAGCGTGCGGCGGCGAGCCTCGTCGAGCACCGCCATCGCCTGGTCGCAGAGGCAGCAGCCCGGCTTGCCGTAGATGGTCACGACCGGCGGCGTCATGGCCAGGCCGACTCCTGCGAGACCGCTTCGTGCAGCACTTCGATGACAGCGTCGAGATCAAGCGAGGTCTGTTCGGAGGTTTCGAGGTTCTTGAGCGCGTAGTGACCCGACTCCATTTCGCTCTGTCCGATAAAGAGCGCATAGGCCGCACCCATGCGGTTGGCGTCACGCATCTGCGCCTTCATGCTGCGTCCGACCAAGTCAATCTCGGTCTTCAATCCCGCCTTGCGCAACCGAAACGCAACCTGCATGGCGTGGTCGGCCAGCTCCTTCTGCTGCACGACGACGGAAACCAGCGGCCCGTGCGGCTTGAGCGTGGCGAAAAGCCCCTGTTTCTCCATGGCGATCATGAGCCGCTCCATGCCGACCGCAAAACCCACTGCAGGCAGATCGGCGGACGCGCCAAGCTCGCGCGCCAGGCCATCATAACGGCCGCCGCCGCCAATAGCGTCCTGCGCGCCAAGCTCCGAGCTGGTCACCTCGAACGCCGCGTGGCAGTAGTAGTCCAACCCGCGCACCAACAGGTGATCGACCTCATAGCCGATCTGGCGGTCATCGAGATAGGAGAGCACCTTCTGGAAATCGGCCACCGACTCAGGCTTCAGCGAAGCGTACAGCCTCGGCGCTCCGGCGATCATCTCCTTTAGCGCGGGGTTCTTGGAGTCGAGAATCCGCAGCGGGTTCTTTTCGAGCCGCTCCTTCGATGGCTCGTCGAGGTCAGATTCGTAAGGCAGGAAGTAGGCCCGCAGCGCTTCGCGGTAACGGGCGCGGTCGTCAAGGTCGCCAAGCGAGTTGATGCGGAGCCGCAAGCCGTGCAGACCAAGCGAAGAAAAGAGCTGCATCATGAAGGTCAGCACCTCGGCCACCGCCGCCGGATTGGAGACGCCGAGCAGCTCCGCGCCAAACTGCGTGAACTGGCGCTGGCGTCCGGCCTGCGGGCGCTCCTTGCGGAACAGATCGCTGATGTAGTAGAGCTTGTGCACTGGCGACTGCGAAAGCAGATTCTTCTGCAAACAGGCGCGCATCACCCCGGCGGTCATCTCCGGACGAAGCGTCAGGGAGCGCCCGTTGGGGTCGGGCTGGAAGGTAAACATCTCCTTGCCGACAATGTCGGTCGTCGCGCCAATGCCGCGCTGGAACAGTTCGGTGTACTCGAAGACCGGCGTGCGCACCTCGTTGAATCCGTACAACTCGGCCACCGAGTGGATCACCCCCTCGACATAGTGCCACCGTGCAATCTCGTCCGAAAAGATGTCCCGCGTTCCCTTGACTGCCTGCAACTGCGCCATAACTCTTTTTGCTCTCGACAATTAAATCTGGGGTAAATCCTTCTCTTCTTCCTTGAACAGCGCAAGCACCTCGCCGGGGGTTTTCGCCTCGATGATGCGGCGGCGCACCTCGTCCTTGCCCGCCAGCCTGGTGATGCGGCCCAGCAGCTTGAGGTGTTCGGCCAGCATGGATTCGGGCGTGGCCAACAGGAAGACGATCTTGACCGGCTGGTTGTCGATTGACTCGAAATCAACATCATCCTTCAGCGTCGCAAGCGCCAGCACGGGCGCAGTTACGGCTGAAGTCTTGGTGTGCGGCAGGCCGATATTCTTGCCGATGCCGGTGGACATCTCTTGCTCACGCTTTCGCACATCCTCGGCAAGCCGCTCAAGGTCTTTGACCTTATCACAACCGGCCAGCATTGAAATCAAGGTATCGATCACCTTTTCCTTGGAATCCGACGGAAGATTCAGTGCAATATGCTTTTCCGAGAGAAGCGCTTCGATTTTCATGGGCGATAAGGCTTGCAGTGTGAGGCCGTGAGGTGGCGAGACCGCTTGCGCCGGATTTGGCAATGGTGCTGACCGTCAAGGGTAAGACTATCGAGCGGCGTTGAGGCGCTTCATCCGTCCGTCCCGGCAGAACAAAGCAGCAGCCCGGCTGACCCGTGTCGGCCATTCCGAATCCGATGAACCGGAACTCTCGACAAAATCACAGGGGAATATCTCTAAACAACAGAACTTCAATATAAAAAAACTATCGCTTTAACAAGAGAGCGAT
>CBEUNJ010000146.1:0-3406 GCA_965544465.1 uncultured Chlorobaculum sp. | reverse complement strand
GGGTTCAACACGTCACAATCAATAAATGGCCACGTGGTTGGCATCAGCAAGGAGGGAGCCCGGCGTCTGAACACGCTCAGAATCATGGGGCTGTGCGGCCTGCGCAGCGTCATCAAACTCTACCCCCATGTCAAAGCGGTGCTGAACGACCGGCAACAAGGCGTGCTTTGCAGCGACTATTTCAAGTCGTTGTCTGAACGATACGACCACATGACGCTGGCCGACTATCTGCACAAAGGGTGCGTGCGGCATGTCGTCCGACCCGTAACGGTGCGCATGAACGGCGCGGAACCGGACGAGTGCTACCCCGGCAATTTTGGCTCGAACCTCGCCCTGGCGCTCGACAGCTACGAGCAGCTCAACAACGGGATGCACGGTCTGCTCGACGCCTTCAGAAGCATGAACGCCAACAAATCGCTCAACATCCTCGAAGGCTACCGGGTGAGCTCGATCCAGCGTGACCAGCAGTCCGCCGGATCGGTCATCGTGCACCATACGCACGGCCAAACGCAGAACTCGGCCAGCTATGACCGGGTGATTTCAGCCCTTCCGGCGCATCGCCTCGCAAGCGTCCTCGATGCGCAGCTTCCTGAAGCATCCACCCTGTTGCGCCAAATTCGCTATTTCCCGGTAGCCATCGCCATCGTCAAATACCGGAACGAGGTGTTCACCAAAGCGCGAAGGGCGATGGTTTTCGACGCCTCACTGCCGTTAAGCAACGCGGGGGCCTACGGCGTCAACGATCTGAACCTTGTGCGATTCACCTTCAGCGGCAGAACCGCCCGGAAGATCATCACAGAAAATTCTGCTTCCGAAGAGGTCGTAAGTCTTGGGGAACAGCTCACTTCTCCCTATTTTAACATTAAGGATAACCTCAGAGAGGCATACACCTACAAATATCTCAAGGAAGGGTTGTGCGCCTACGCTCCGAAACACCACGAACTGCTCGAAACAATCGACACACAGCTTGCGAGAATTCCCGGATTGTACACAGCAGGTGATTACCGCAGAGGGGCATCGATAGAGGCTTGTTTCAGGGCTGCCGAGGAATCAGTAAACAAAGCAATCGGAGAAATCCCCTGAATATCTTACCCACATTACGAACGCACCTCAAAGACAGCATGGAGGTGCCCCGCTCAAGCATCATAGCCGTGGGTCTGCTTGGCGCACCAGCTCATTTCTTCTTTTATTTCATTTTCAAGTACCTCTATCATCTTCCTTACGAAAACGTTTACTTGAGGATGATCGCGGCGCTCCTGTGCCTGAGCGTCCTTCTCAAATCGCGCGTCTCCAAGCGTTTGCAGCGCTACTTCCCGATCTACTGGCGCGCCGTCATGATCTTCGTTTTGCCGTTCATCTTCACGGTCAACCTCATCATGAACAACTTTCATGAACTCTGGTTGTACTGGGAGATTTTCATGGTGTTCGTCCTGATGATTTTCGAGCAAAACTGGCTGATGTTTCTGCTCGATATTCTGATCGGCGTGGCCGGAGCGGTGCTTTTTTACCTGTTATCGGTTCCCCGCGTTCCACTCCATCCGGACTTTGATATTCCGCTCTATTCCATAGTCATGGGCTTCTCGATTGTGGTTGGTTATGCCTTTAGCTACAGCAAGTGGGCCGGGCTCAGACAGTTTGAACGGGACAAGTCGGAAGAAAAGGCGAAGGCGCTTGAGGCGCTTGCCGGCGGCATCGCCCATGAAATGCGCAATCCCCTCATGCAAATACGTCACAACCTTGAAGAGATTACGAAAGAGTTAACAGCAAGCGCCCGTTTCAATGAACAGAAATCCGCAACGGGAAACCCTGACAAGACGATTATCAAGCGAATAGAGCAGGCTCATCTGGCCGTCAATCGCGGTCTGCATGTCATCGATCTCACCCTGGGCAATTTCAGAAAAGACGAGTTATCAATCAAAGACCTGACCTGCCTGTCGGCAACGGCAATGACGCGCAAGGCGATCGATGAATATGGTTACGCCAGCGAAGAGGAAAAAAAGATGATCACACTCAAAGCCGGAGATGATTTCATCTTTCTGGGTGAAAAGGATAATTACACGCTGGTGCTCTATAACCTGATGGTCAATGCCCTGGAGTTTCTGCGCTCGATTCCAGATGGCCACCTGAGCATCCGGCTTGAAAAAGGTGATACCGTCAACAGGGTTTTCATCAGGGATAACGGGCCAGGAATTTCACCGAAAATTCTGGACAGGATTTTCCAGCCGTTCTTCACAGTTGGCAAAAAAGGCGGCACCGGCCTGGGACTTGCATTCTGCAAACGGGTCATGAACTCGTTCAATGGCGATATTACCTGCAACTCAGAATTGGGCAAATACACCGAATTTGTGCTTCAATTCCCGGTCGTTGATCCTGAGCTGATCAAAAGCCACGAATCAAAGCTCTATGCCGAATACGGCTCATTCTTTACTGGCAAACGCCTGCTCATTGCCTGCCAAAACACTCAAAACCGCTCGACCTTGCAAAGCATGCTGGCTCCGCTCAAGGTCGAAATAACCGTCGTGCTCGATGGCCAAGCCGCCTTCGATGCTCTTGCCAAACACCGTTTCGACCTCCTGCTCGGCGAGCCCGACCTGCCAGTGTTCGATCTTGAAGCGCTACTTGAAAAACTCAGGACAACCGGAAAGGTGCTGCCGGTCATCGCCTGTATCGCCGCCTCAGAGACCGCCGGATCGAACGGCGCCCAAGCCTTCGACGGCGCGCTCTTCTTGCCAACCAGCCTTCAGGAGTTGCTTGGCACGCTGAAACTTACCCTTGAAACCAGCAAATCAGCCCTGAAAGACTCGCTCTCCGGTAAAACCGTGCTGGTGGTCGATGACCTCGATGTCAACCGCAAGCTCATCAAAACGATGCTTAACAAGCTCGACCTCAGAATTCTGGAGGGAACCAACGGATTCGAAGCGCTCAAGATTCTAGAAAAAGAGCAGTGCGACCTGTTGATCATGGATATGAGAATGCCCGTGCTGGACGGCTTTGAAACCGCCAAGCAGATACGGGCAAGCTCAAACGATTTCCGCAACATCCCGATCCTCGGCCTGAGCGGCGATCTCGATAATTCGACCCTGAAATTGACTCAGGAGTGCGGCATCAATGAAAGCCTCATGAAGCCCGTCAAGCTCAAGCCATTCCTGCAAAAGGTCTCCTCAATGCTCAACATCAGCAAGGCAGAGGCTCCGACGGCATAAGAAGGTCTCAAAAAGTAACCGCGCATGTTCCTCGCCGTGCCGAAAAAATTCGAGCCCCTCATGCTGAATAATCGGAATGAGGGGTTCCGCGCTTCAGCTTCATTGCCCGAAAAGCAACGCTACAATATCGGGTTTCGGCGCGACATTGTAGGCTGGCGCTGAACTGGAACTCCTGAGCCTCCTCAACAAGCAGCTCAAGCTGC
>CBEUNJ010000145.1:0-3442 GCA_965544465.1 uncultured Chlorobaculum sp. | reverse complement strand
GTTGCCCCAGCGTTCAAGCCGGGGACAGATCCCCCGAGTGCCGCCCAACGCAGATGTCACATCCCACAACAGCTCATCGAGCGTCGTGAGAGACGCGCGAGCAAGGCGGACGGAACGCAGAACCCGCAGCGTACTAATAGTACGTGAGGAGTTCGAGTACCGCCCAACGCAGATATCACGTCCCGCAACAGCTCGATCACTCGGGAATGAGCCACCAGAACGGGTAGCCCTTAGCCTTGTGGAAGAACAGGTAGTGGAGCATGAACTTCAACCAGTGGCCGGCAAGACCTGCCTCGCCAACAGAGTAGTTCATGTCGCGACCCCATTCGGGATACTTCTCCCAGTCCGGCACGATCGGGAAGACGGTCATCGATGCGCCGAGACCACTAAACGAACCGAAACCGCCGGAGACGATACAGGCCGCACCCATGCGAGCCATCGAAGCCTTGTGGTGATGCTCACTGTGGCCGCCTTTGATCTGCTCGGAGATGTTGAGCGCGATGATCTTGCCGATAACGCCCGACGGCATACCGGTACGCGGCGGCGTCGGGAAAATCGGACGCCCATTGGGGCTCTTCAGCGGTTTTGAGATCGGATGCGGCGGAGCGAACGCGATACCTGCCGCATAGATGTTGCTGTACATCGGCGTCTGGTAGATGGTTGGCCAGTCATCAGCGCTCCACTCGTCGAACGGCTTAGCAGCGTAATCGGCATCAACCCTCATAAACTTGTTCGGCATGAACAACTTGTCGGTCATATCGTTGCCATCGTAATCGAATGCGCTCATGCCAACGCCCGAGAACGCAGGAATCAACATCGAGAAATCGAACTCCTGCGTGTGCGTTTCGCCATCAAGCGTTTCGTAATGCGCCACACCCGGCTCTACCTTGAAGACGCCCGCCCGGCGGATCCACTTGACGCCGTACTCGGCAAGCAGCGACTCGGTGAACACCTTGGTCGGCGTAATGTAGCCGCCGCGCTTGATGAACGCACCGCCCATACCGAAATCACCGAGTTCGTACTCATTGGAAATCCAGGTAATCTCCGCCATGTGGCTCAGTCCGCGGCTAGCGGTTTCATGCGCGATATTCAGGGTGTACTCGAATGCTGCACCCTGGCAAGTAGCCATCGCATGGCCAGTGCCGACCAGGAAGCGCTGCTTCTGGCCCTGCTTCATCTTCTCGATGCTCTTCTGCAACTCCTCCCACGCATGAGCCGCGTGGCTGTAGGTGCAGACCGACATGCTGTTCTTGTCGGGACCAAGCCCCTCGGTTGCCTCGAAGTTCAGTTTCGGACCGGTAGCGTTGACCAGATAGTCGTAATCGACAAGCTCGGTCTGACCGGCATAGTCCGGATCGGTGTATTCGATGGTGATGTAAGGCTTGCCGACGGAAGCGTCGCCCTCGGGATGAATCGAAACGGCTTTGGCCTGTTTGAAATCGATGCCCCAGCGGTCATACACCTTGCGCAACTTGAAGCGAACATCATCGATGGTCATCTGGCCAACGCCGACCCAGATGTTCGACGGGATCCACTGATAGTAGCTATTTGGCGAGACCACCACCACTTCATGGTTCTTGCCCAGCTTTTTCTTGAGGAAAGAGGCGCAGGTATGCCCTGAAACACCAGCTCCCAAAACGACAACCTTTGCCATACTGATTGTGAAGTTTCAATGATTAAACAAAATTTCCGGAACCTCAATACCGGCTCGCTTGTACAAAGCCCCCCTTAAAGCCAGTTCGCCAGCTCCAGGTTCTCGGCCCAGGTAACGCAGCCGCACCACAACGAGCTGCCATGCAACAACAACGCACCGGCCCAAGCAAACAACCACATTAAAGTATAACCATATAGTTATAATAAAGCAAACGATACCTGGCTTTTCATAGAAAGAGTACGTAAGACTGAGCAAGAACGACAGTTGAGTAACAAAATAACGATCAACTGACCTCAAAAAGTGCCGGAACTTGAATGGCGGCAAACCAGAAACAAGTAACGGGAACAAACCCCGTCGCTCCATCGAAAGACTCCACTTGGTCGCCCCCTGAAACCACACCGTTACCCCTCACAGCAGCCCCCCTGACTGACCGCACGCCGAACGAATTTTCAAGCCCGCGAAAAGGTTGTAATCTCTACAAGTCACGAGTGATTTCAGGGCAACCCAACCCCATTCAAGCCATGAGAAACATCGTGTTCACCGGCAAGGGCGGCGTCGGAAAGACCTCCATCGCGGCGGCAACTGCCGTCCGGGCCGCTAGGCAAGGCTACAAAACCCTCGTCATCTCCACCGATCCGGCGCACAGCCTCGGCGACTCCTTCGACATCGAACTTGGGGCCTCGCCGGTCAAGATCGCCGACAACCTCTGGGGCCAGGAGGTAAGCGTCTATGGCGACCTGTCGCTCAACTGGGAGGTGGTGCGCGAGCACTTCGCTCATTTGCTGGAGATGCAGGGAATCGAAGGCATTTACGCCGAAGAGATGGGCGTCTTGCCAGGCATGGAAGAGCTGTTTTCGCTCTCCTACATCAAGCGCTACAACGAGTCAGACGAGTACGATTTACTGGTTGTCGATTGCGCCCCGACCGGCGAAACGCTGCGCCTGCTCTCCATTCCCGAGACCTTCGGCTGGATGCTCAAACTCATGCGCAACATGGAGAAGTACGTCGTCAAACCGGTCATCCGCCCGCTCTCCAAACGCATTGGCCGCCTGCATGACTTCGTGCCGGAAACCGAGGTTTACGATCAGGTCGATCACCTCTTTTCGTCGGTCGAGGGCATTATCGAGCTTCTGTCTGACGACTCCAAAACCACCGTCCGGCTCGTCATGAACCCCGAAAAGATGGTCATCAAGGAGTCGATGCGCGCTCTCACCTACCTGAACCTCTACGGCATCACGGTTGACCAGATCGTCATCAACCGCGTGTATATGGACGACGTTGACGGCCACTATTTCGAGGGCTGGAAAGAGATTCAGAAGCGCTACATCGAACAGATCGAAACCTCCTTCGCGCCGATTCCCATCACCAAAGTGCCGCTCTACGGCAAGGAGGTACTCGGTCTGGAGATGCTTGCGAAGGTGGGCCAAACAGTCTATGGGGATCGCAACCCGTTCGACATTTTCTACCACGAAGAGCACGTTGACATTCACAAGATCAGCGAAGGCCACTACATCATGAAGCTCCGCCTGCCCTTCGCCTTCGACAACCGCATGGCCGCCAACGTCACGCAGGTCGGCGACTCGCTGACGGTGCGCATTGGCCACTACCAGAAAGGCGTCATTCTGCCAACCTTCCTGGCAGGGATGAAAGTCGCCCACGCCGGTTACGAAGACAAATGGCTGGCCATCGAGTTCAAGAAAAAGTGAGGGGGACAATAGGGACGTTCCCGTACAAGCAAGCGCGGCCACAACTATGTGACGATATTTGCTGATCTTGCGAGCTCGAAAG
>CBEUNJ010000144.1:0-3568 GCA_965544465.1 uncultured Chlorobaculum sp. | reverse complement strand
CCATTAGTTCACCCCGATAATTACGTCGGAGGCTTTGAAGATGGCGCAGGCGTGTTCACCCACGTTGAAGCCGAGTTTTTCGGAACTGGTTTTGGTGATGATGGCCGCAATAATGTTGCCGTCGCCGATCTCTACATCGACTTCGCTGTTGACCGGGCCGTCGATGACGCGCTGCACGGCCCCACACATGATGTTGCGGGTGCTGAGCTTCGTGCCGTGCAACTCCCGGCCTACGATGACCGAGTTGGATTTGATGATCGCGTAGGCGCTCATCCCCTCCTTGAGCCCGAGGTTATCGACCGCGCCGTTGGTGATGATCGAGGTGATTGGCTGGCCGCCGTTCAGCGTGATGGTGATTTCCGAATTGACCGCGCCCTTGACGATTTCAGCGATGGTTCCGGCGAAGGTGTTGCGTGCGCTGATGCGCATCGAAATCCGCCGCAGGAACCGGTAGAGGTTGCCGGTTTCGCCGAGCCGCTCTTCAAGGTTTTCGAGGAACTTGCGGTGCTCGTCCTGCACGATGCGGTACTTTTCGATTACCTGCCGTCCTTCGCGGGTGAGCACAGTGCCGCCACCGCCCTTGCCGCCGGTCATGCGCTCAACGAGCGGTTTTTCGGAGAGGTTGTTCATCATGTTTACCAGGTGCCAAGCTGTTTTGTAGCTGATGCCAGCCGCTTTGGCTGCGCTGTTGATCGAGCCCAGCTTTTCGATTTTTTCGAGCAGTGCAATCCGGTCGCCGCCAAGAAAACGGTTCTGCGATTTCTGGAACCAGATCGAGCCTTCGATGCCGATGGGGTCTTTGGTTTTGCTCACGTGTTGAGTCCGTTACTGTTCATGAATGGTCATGTGGTAATATAGAGCCCTCAAGCATAAAATCTCGGAGGGAACCAGCCGCCGGGATGCAGTGTAATGGAGAAAGAACAGGGGAGAATACATCGAACAACATCCGTCGGTCAGTAATGGATTGCTACCGATGCTATCACCGTGAAGGGGGCTCCGGGTTGGTAGGAGGTCTTCAGGGTTTTGTAGTCGGAGGCGCTGATCATGCTGACATATTTCGTGTCGAACAAGTTGATGAACGACAGCGAGCAGTCCACGTTGTGCAGTCCGGCGATTGGGCGGCCCCAGGTGAGGTCGAGGTCGAAAAGCGTCGTGCCGTCGATCTTCTGGGTGTGCTGCACGTCGCCATAGCGCGATGACATGTACCGCACAACCGGCGAAATGGTGAGGTCGCCGACCGTGTAGCTCACCAGCCCCTTGGCCATGAACTCCGGCGCGTCGGGCACCTGCATTCCCTTGACGTCGATGAGCAAGCCGGTGGCGTCGGAGTAGATCGCCTGATCGAACGAGAAGCGGTTCCACGAGAACGAGCCGTAGCATTTCAGCTTGTCGTTCGGCTTGTATTCACCCTCCAGCTCGAAGCCGTAGCCGGTGGCGTTGGCGCTGTTCATCGGGTAGGTCGCGTCCAGATCGGCGTCATAAAGTACGGCTTGTTTGTTGTTGTGTTTAGCGTAATAAATTGTCGGCGAGAAGCTCCAGGTGCTGCCGGTGATCTTCATGCCCAGCTCGACGTTTCTTGAAATCTCCATGATGCGCTTGTCCCAAAGCTTCTGGAACGGAATGGCGGTGTTGAGCGCGGCCTGCGAGATGTAGTAAGGGTATATATCGACGTGGGTTGCGTAGCTTTCACCGTAAGCCAGGTGCAGCGCGGTGTTGTTGCCGATCATGCGGGTGAGTTTGAAGTCGGGGAACAGACGGCTGAATGTCTTGGTGCTTTCAGCGCTTTTGAAGGGCACGAGCGTGGCCGACGCAAGCGCCTCTTCGTAACTGACATCGCCCGCTGTGGTGGTGTAGGTCAGGATCGACGGAAGGGTGTAGTTGATGTATTTTACGCCACCTTCCAGCGTCCAGTCGCCCACGCGGTACTTCGCTTCGATGAACGGCTCGTGCAGCTCGTGGCTGGAGTCGTTGGAGAGGATCGACCATTTGCTGAACTGGAGCGTGCTGCCGCCGAGCGTGTAGTTCTTCCACGAGTTCGGCGGGCCGGGGCGCTTCTGCGTGTGGTAGAGGTAGCCGAAGTCGAGATCGACGTTGCCGACGGTGGTGGTGTATTCGGCCAGAATGCCCTTCAGGTTGTGATCGATGTCCCAGCGGCGGATGTTCGGCGAGCCGTTTGGCAGCGTGATGCTCTCTATGTAGTAGCCCTTGTCGCTCCAGTAGTAGGGCTTGAGCTTCAGCTTCGAGGTTTCGCCGGTTTTGATTTCGAGGTTGGCCATCACCATCCAGTCCTCGAACTCGTTCTTGTTGTAGCCGTAGTAGTCGTATTGCGTCGGGTCGTTGCTGTAATCGGTGTCATATGCGCTGTCGAGATTCTGAATCTGCGCGTAGTTCAGCGCTTTGTACGGATGGATGTTGCCCTTGCTCCAAGTGGCGAACGCTTCGAGTTTGACCTTGTCGCTGAACTGCTCCGACAGGCCGAACATCAGGTTGTTGCGGTTGCTCGCGCCGTACCCTTTCCATTTTTCGGCGTAGCTGGTCGAACCGGAAACGAACGCTTTCAGGCCGCTGCCGAGCTCGCCGGTGTCGATGCGCAGGTAGGTGCGGCTGAAGTTGTGGCTGCCGATACTCTGCTTGAAGGTGACGCCGAACTTTTCTTTGGGGCGTTTGATCTCCATGTCGATCTTGCCGCCCACGTCGGCGATGCCGAGGCCTGCGTTGGCGGGCATGACGCCGCTATAGACCGCGATGTTCTCCATGTTTTCGAGGTCGTAGATTGTCGCGCCGCCGCCCGGACGGCCAGTGACCGGTAGCCCCTCGACGTTGGCCGTCGTGGCCGGAACGCCGCCCGCAGTCGCTTCGACGCCACGGAAGCGGAACGACTCGTGGTAGTTGACGATGTCAGCCAGTCCGTACGGATCGACGCTCTGCTGGCTGACCGAGGGCATCATGTTGATGATTTTATAGACCGACATCTGCGACGGATTGAGCACGGCGGACTCCTTGCCGGTGATTTCGTTGAGCAGGTCGCCCTTCTTGCCGGAGACGGTAATTTCCGGGCCTGTCCAACTGCTGAGCGCCAGCAGCTCCGGCGCTTCCTCTGCCTGCGCCACCGCTGTCGCGGAAAGCAGGGCCAGGAGGGCGATGAATGGGGTTTTTGTCATGGGCAATGTTCGGCTTTAGATCAGTTTGGGCGGACTGATTGTTTAGTCTCTCAGGTTATAACGAAGCGCAAAACAAGAGCCTGCTTCGTCGTATTTCCTTTTTTGCAAGTGCTTTTCGATATGTACTAAAAGCTATAACGAAGTGCAAAAATAATGGGGGAGCGCCTTGAACTTCCAATTAATGTAAGACGGCCTCCTCCGGCTTCCTGAAGGGAAGGAATATAGAGGAGTTCAATTGAGTTGCGCAATTCAACAGCCAGAGGAGTATTCACCATGAAAACTTTTCTGCATCGCCGTCCGGAAATGGGCGGCGAGCAGCATCACCAATCACAAGGGGCAGTCTGCCAAACGGCATCCGTATCCGGCGGAAGATTGCGTGCTTTTTCGGCCACCTCTTTCGGCGCGGC
>CBEUNJ010000143.1:0-3576 GCA_965544465.1 uncultured Chlorobaculum sp. | reverse complement strand
TTGTAAGACTTGTAAAATCTGTGACTGTCGCGTTTTTTCCGCAACAAAAGGCATGTAATATACAGAATGAATGGAAATTTTAAAAAAACATGACTACAAAATATTGATCATCGTTGCCGCCCCTCGCCCCGGCTTCGCGGGATTTTACTATATTCCCGCGACACAAGGACGCCTCTGTGCGAAACATCATGGCCCCGATTCGCCGGGACAACGAGTTTTCAGAGACGCCCGCAACGGCATTTAAACACACCAACCTCTGCCCCCATGAGCCTGATGATCAGCGTCTCCGGCATCCGCGGCGTTGTCGGCGCAAGCCTCACTCCGGAAACTCTCACCGACTTCACAATGGCCTTCGCCACTTGGATCCGCCGCCGCAAATCGGAACGGAACCCGGCCCTGGACGCGAAGCCGAAAATCGTCATCGGCAGGGACAGCCGACCGACCGGCGGCGTCATCACCCAGCTCGTTTCAAGCACGCTCAACCTCTGCGGCTGCGACGTCATCGACATCGGCATGACCACCACGCCAACCGTCGAGCTCGCCACGGCGGGCGAAGAGGCGGACGGCGGGCTGATCGTCACCGCCTCGCACAACCCGGTCGAGTGGAACGCGCTGAAAATGCTCGACGAAAAGGGAGAGTTCCTGACCGCCAGCGACGTGGAGGAGCTGCTCGCGATGCTCGATGAAAAAGAGAAGCCCTCCGCCCGTTGGGACGAACTTGGCGCGTTGACGACAAACGGCACGTGGGATAAAAAACATATTGACCAGATTCTGAAGCTCAGCTGCATCGACCGCGACCTGATTTCAAGCATGAAGTTCCGAGTGCTGGTCGATGCGGTCGAGGGCGCAGGCTCGTTCATTGTGCCCGAACTCTGCCGCCAACTCGGCATCGCGGAGGTCAAGACGCTCGCCTGCCTCGGCACGGGCATCTTTCCGCGCAACCCCGAACCGGTCGAAGAGAACCTCCGCGAAACGATGGACATCCTCTCCAAAGAGAGTTGCGACCTGGGTATCATCGTCGATCCCGACGCTGACCGCCTCGCGCTGATCTGCGAGGACGGCACGCTCTTCGGCGAGGAGTACACGCTGGTGGCCTGCGCGGACTTCTACCTCAAGCACCGCAAAGGGCCGGTGGTCAACAACCTGTCGAGCAGCCGCGCTTTGCAGGACATCGCCGAAAAGCACGAGGTCGACTGCTACAGCGCGAAGGTCGGCGAAGCCAACGTAACCGAGGTGATGAAAGGCTGCAACGCGGTGATTGGCGGCGAGGGCAACGGCGGGGTAATCCTGCCGGAGCTGCACTACGGCCGCGATGCGCTCGCGGGCATCGCGCTCTTCATTCAGGCCTTCGCCGAGTGGAAAGCAGAGACCGGCGGCACGCTCTCGGAGTTCCGAAACACCTTCCCGAATTACGTGATGTCGAAGCAGAAGGTCAAGCTCGATGGCGGCATGACCAAAGAGTCGCTCAACGCTCTGTTCGACACCATCGCCTCACGCCATCCGGAGGCATCGATCAACCGGCTCGATGGCATCAAGCTCGACTTCCCGGAAGGCTGGGTGCACCTGCGCCCCTCCAACACCGAGCCGATCGTGCGCATCTACACCGAAGCGGCAACCAAAGCCGAAGCTGACGAGCTGGCCACACGGTTCATCGATGAAATCAACCAATCGACCATCGTCTGAACGATATGCGCGGCACGGCAAACACGGCATCGGGATTCCGCACCCAGCAGGACGAAACCCTCGGTAAACGGAAAAAAGGGTCGCTGGATACTTATATTATCAAGCGGATGCTCGGCTATATCAAGCCCTTCAAGGGACTGGTGGCCGCCGCCGTACTGCTGACAGCAGGCGGGGCGATTTTGACGCCGTTGCGCCCGTGGCTGACCCGCATCGCCATCGACGACCACATCACCAAAGGTGACCTGCACGGCCTCGGTGTCATCAGCATGATCCTGCTCGCGGTCATCGTGCTCGACGGCTTCAAGCAGTATGCGGCCACCTGGTTCACCCAGCTGCTTGGCCAGAAGGCAGTGTACGCCATCCGACTCGACATCTTCCGCCACCTCCAGCGACTGCCGATCCGCTACTTCGACCGCAACCCGATCGGCCGCATCATCACCCGCACGACCAACGACGTCGAGTCGCTCAACGAGATGCTCTCCAGCGGGCTGATCACCATCATCGGCGACATCCTGCAACTGCTGCTCATCGTGGTGATGATGTTCCTGAGCGACTGGCGGCTGACGCTCGTGGTGCTCAGCATTCTGCCGGTCATGATCTACTCAACCATGTCGTTCAAGAGCCGCGTGCGACAGTCCTTCACCGACGTCCGGACGCATCTGGCGCGGCTCAACTCCTTCTTTCAGGAGCACATCACCGGCATGAAGGTGGTGCAGCTCTTTGCACGCGAGGAGGCCGCATTCTCGCAACACTCCTCGATCAACGCCGACCATCGCGACGCCAACATCCGCAGCGTGCACTACTTCTCAATCTACTTCCCGTTGATCGAGTTCCTCAGTTCGCTGGCGGCGGGTCTGGTGGTGTGGTTCAGCGCTTCGTGGGTGTTGAAAGGAAGCCTGTCGGTCGGTGTGGTGGTTTCGTTCGTGCAGTACATCTGGCTCTTCTTCCGCCCGTTGCAGCACTTGTCGGATCGTTTCAACATCATGCAGACGGCCATCACCAGCTCCGACCGCATCATCAAGCTGCTCGAAGAGCCGCTCGAACCCGAACCGGCGGAGGAGAACCGAACGGCCATCGACGGCTTCCATGACCGAATTCTGTTCGACAAGGTGTGGTTCTCCTACGATGCAAATCACTGGGTGTTGCGTGACATTTCGCTGGAGATCAAGGCGGGCGAAACCGTGGCCATTGTCGGCGCCACCGGTAGCGGCAAGACTACGCTCACCAATATTCTTTCAAGATTTTACCCGTACCAGAAGGGTTCGGTGACAATCGACGGCGTCGAGCTGAGCCGGATTCCCGGAGCTCAGTTGCGCCGACTGGTCGGCGTGGTGATGCAGGACGTGGTGCTGTTCGCGGGCACGATTCGCGAGAACTTGAGCTTCGGCGACCCTTCGATTTCGGATGAAACAATTCGCGAAGCCGCGCGCACTGTCGGCGCGAACCGGTTCATCGAAAAACTGCCCGGCGGCTACGACTACCGGATCCACGAAAACGGCTCGGGACTCTCGACGGGCCAGAAGCAGCTCCTCGCCTTCGTGCGGGCACTGCTCTACAACCCTGACATCCTCGTCCTCGACGAAGCGACCAGCTCGGTTGACACGGAGACCGAATCGCTCATCGAACAGGCCACTGACCGGCTTATGGAGCACCGCACGTCGATCATCATCGCACACCGGCTCTCCACCATCCAGCACGCCGACAAGATCGTGGTGCTGCATAAAGGCACCATCCGCGAAACCGGCACCCACCAGGAACTCCTCGCACAGCGCGGATTGTACTACAAGCTCTATTTGCTCCAGCATCCGGAGCGCGGAAGAATGGAAGGCGCAGCTTGAGCAGTTGATAATTGATAGTTGACAATAGACAATTAAAGAAAGCGTAAGCCGTCCT
>CBEUNJ010000142.1:0-3576 GCA_965544465.1 uncultured Chlorobaculum sp. | reverse complement strand
TACTGGAAGTATTTGACCGAGAAGCAGGGGGAGTGAAGGGATCGCTGAGTATCCAGCATGGTTGCTGGTCGAAAGTAATCAGCTTTCACCCAGTACGATGGGCAGCGCCGTTGAAAGGCTGTCTGAAGCTGGGGTTATCTCTTCCGATCTTGCCGCATACATGAAACAAGCTGAGGGCAAGGCGGATGGGGCACAGAAACCGGAGCGTACTTGCAGTACGTGAGGATTTCGAGCGCCACCCAAGCGCCGACAATCGGGGCTCGTAATAAGTTTTTAGAGGTGCCCTTCAGTAACGCTTTGTGCAACTGCTGAATCGTTTGGCGGATCGGAATGTTCAGCTGAAGCGGTATCTTGTTGTTCAACAGCATGTTGAACATTTCCTCTCAAATTCTATGGCTATTCTTTCCATCGACCAGGGCACGACCGGAACCACCTGCATGATTTACGACCGGACGGGCGCGGTGCTTGCCCGCGCGTATCGCGAGTTGAGGCAATTCTATCCGCAGGCGGGGTGGGTGGAGCACGATCCGGAACAGATTTGGCGGACGGTTGTCGATTGCGTGGCCGAGGTGCTGGGCGCGTGCTCCGAGCCGGTCGAGGCGGTTGGCATCACCAATCAGCGCGAGACCACCGTGGTGTGGCGTCGGCGGAGTGGAGAACCGGTGCACCGCGCCATCGTCTGGCAGTGCCGCCGGACGGCGGAGCTGTGCCATCGCTATCGCAGCGAGGAGGAGGCGATCCGCGCGAAGACCGGGTTGCCGGTGGATGCTTATTTCAGCGCCACGAAGATTCGCTGGATTCTCGACGCGCATCCGGAGGCTGATCCGTCAACTCTCCTGTTCGGTACCATCGACACGTGGCTCATCTGGCAGTTGACCGGTGGCGAGGTGCACGCGACCGACCTGACCAACGCATCGCGCACGCTGCTGTTCGACATTCACGAGCGGCGCTGGTCTCCGGAGCTGTGCGAGCTGTTCGGCGTACCGCTCTCGATGCTGCCGGAAGCGCGTCCGTCGATGGGCGGGTTCGGTGCGGTGCGTGCGATTCCGGCGCTTGACGGCGTGCCGATTGCGGGCGTAGCGGGCGACCAGCAGGCAGCGCTGTTCGGGCAGTGCTGCTTTGCGCCAGGGTCGGTTAAAAACACCTACGGCACCGGTTGCTTCATGGTGATGAACACGGGCGACAAGTGCGTGAGTTCGGAGCATGGTTTGCTGGCCACTCTTGCGCTCGACGGCGAGGGCCGAAGCTGCTATGCGGTTGAGGGCTCGGTGTTTATCGGCGGCGCACTGATGCAGTGGCTGCGCGATGGCTTGCAGCTTATCGGGAGCGCTGCCGAGTCCGAAGCAATCGCTCGGTCGGTCGAATCGAATGGCGGCGTCTATCTCGTGCCTGCTTTCGTTGGCCTCGGCGCGCCGCACTGGAATATGACGGCGCGGGGCACGATCACCGGCCTGACGCGCGGTTCGTCGCGGGCGCACATCGTCCGCGCAGCGCTGGAGTCGATCGCTTACCAGTCGCAGGATGTGTTCCGCGCGATGGTGGCCGACACCGGCATACAACCACATGATCTCACGGTCGATGGCGGTGCGGTGAGCAACGAGTTCCTGATGCAGTTCCAGGCTGACCTTCTCGGCGTACCGGTGCGCCGCCCGCGCAACATCGAATCGACCGCGCTCGGCGCGGCTTGCCTCGCGGGCATTGAGGCCGGAGTGTGGAACTCCGCTGACGAACTGCGAGCGCTCAATGGCGTCGAGCGGGTCTTCACCCCCTCGATGCCGGAGGCGGAACGGGAGGCGCTGCTGGCGGGCTGGCAAAAGGCGCTACGGCAGACGCTGACTCCGTAACCAATTCAATCACAGGAAGATGAAACACAACGACCATCCCCGGGAGGGTACGCCGAAAACGGTCACCTGTCCGATGTGCGGTGAGCAATTCACTTGCAGCATGTCCACCTCATGCTGGTGCGCCACGCGGGTCGTGCCTGATTCAGTGCGCCGCCACCTCGCCGAGCGCTACGAAACCTGCGTGTGCAGCACCTGCCTCGACCGGCTGATCGCCGAAGCGAAGGGCGAGTGATGGGCAGTGGAGTGTATGGACAGCAATGGACTCGATGGAATGCGCTCGTTATCTCTTCGTCCTTGCTGTCGTTGAGGTTCTTTTAGTCCTTGATGTTGTTCACCCTTTTGCCGACTCCACAACCATGCCTGCGTAACCCTGTTCTACCGGATACGGCAGCTCTGTGCGGAACCGTTCGGCGGCCACTTGCCCGGTGCAGTGGCAGGGGATGAGGCGTGCTATAGCTCGCTTGGCGAGCGATTCGACGGTGCGCTCAAGGCGCTCTTCGCTGGCGGCTGACAGGTGCATTCCGCCAATGAGCGTTGTGATCTGCTTCGGGCCGGTAACGCTTTCGATGTAGTCGAGCGTGTTGATGATGCCGGAGTGGCAGCAGCCGGCGAGTACGGTCAGACCTTGCGGTTCCTCGATCCAGAGCGACAGGTCGTCCTCGATGGGGTCGGGGCGCTGGCCTTCGGGATCGAAGAAAAACGGGCCGCCGGTGTCTTCGAAGGTTGTCTGGCGGGGGACTGGGCCGGTCAGGAAGACGCCATCGGTCAGTCGGGTTGGTTCGGTGACCCACACGATTCGCTCTTTCGGCAGCTCGTCAATTGCCTGTTTTGCCGCTTCAGGCATGTTGATCGGCTTCGGTTTATCGTTGCGGATGCTGTAGCGTTCGACGAGTGCCGAGGGGTGGAGGTAGAGCGTTGCCTTGTCGGCTATTCGGAGCGCATCGGCGAGGTTGCCGGTGTGGTCGTAGTGGCCGTGGCTCAGCACGATAGCGTCGATGTTGGCGAGCTCAATGTCGAGCGCTTGGCAGTTGGCGTTGAGCGCCGCGAGCTGGCCGGTGTCGAAGAGGATGCGCTTGCCGCCGGTTTCAATCAGTACCGCGAAGCCGTGTTCGCAGGCTAGTCCGGGCGCCGCGTGGTTGTCGGAAAGAATGGTGAGTGTCATGATACAGTCAGATGTTGGTGCAATGTTTTGCGGCAGTTCGCCGTTCAGTAAGAACGTACGGTTCTTTTTGGAGAATCATGCAGTACCGGCCTTTCCTTTGTTTCAGGCGTGGCTTTGAACGTGCGGTATTTTTTATAGGAACCATAATCGACAAGGAGCATGTGTGATGATGAAATCACTGAAAATCGTGATGCTGGCTGCCGGGCTGGCGGGGATCAGCTTGACTGCGTATGCGGCGGAGACTCCCTCCGTGGAGCTGGGCAACAAACTGTTCAACGATCCGGCGCTTGGTGGCGCGACTGGCACCAAAACCTGCGCAAGCTGCCATCCGAACGGCAAGGGCGTCGAACATGCGTGGCAGAATCCGAACCTCGCCAAGCAGGTCAATACCTGTATCGTTGGCGCACTGAAGGGCAAGCCTCTGTCGCTGGATTCGGTTGAGATGAAGTCCCTTGTTCTTTACCACCAGTCGCTTAAACCGGTCACTTCCCGGTGATCCGGGTGATGCCTCTCACGTAAGGGCATCTCTAAAAAGTGTCATGAGAGAGCTGAGGGCAAGGCGGATGGAGC
>CBEUNJ010000141.1:0-3679 GCA_965544465.1 uncultured Chlorobaculum sp. | reverse complement strand
GTACCGAGGGGCGAGGTCGAACGTCTCGGAGAGACTAGCGTGTTCCGATTACTTGTCACCGTTGTTCCAGCGCAGCTTCGGTTCAGCTATTTCATCGACCGAAACGGCAACCTTCGAGCCATGAGCAACGGAAAGGCGAAATAACGGGGATTGCCGTGGAGATCGAGGGGCTCGGAGATGCGAACAAAACCGCTCGACTTTGCTCGCCCCTCAAGCGTTCCGGACTAACATGTGTCACTTTTTTACCCCTCCCTGATCTTGCCCTTTTCAAATCCGTCAAAATTCGTGATATTTAGGGTCAACGTTTTTAACGGTTTTGCGCGTCCCGGATTCGGGATCGACGCTTGGCAGCAGGGCTGCTTTTTTTTCATAACGTTTGATTATCAAAAGATTTATGGGTATGGAGCCAACAGCGGCAGAGCGTTTGCAAAACAAATTCAGAACCCACTACTGTGGCCAACTGAATCGCGATTCGGAGGGAACCGAGGTCAAGCTCGGCGGTTGGGTGCATCGCATCCGCGACCACGGTGGCCTGATCTTTATCGATCTTCGTGACCACACCGGCATCTGCCAGCTCGTCATCCAGCCGGAGAGTGGCGAGCTCTTCAAGATTGCCGAGGGTCTGCACTCCGAATCGGTCATCTCCGCCGAGGGCTCGGTGGTGCTCCGCTCCGACGAAACTGTCAATCCGCACCTTGCGTCCGGCGCAATCGAAGTCGTACTCTCCGCTATCAAGATCGAAAGCGCCGCCCATCCGCTGCCGTTCCCGGTGGCCGATTACATGCCGACCTCCGAGGAGCTTCGCCTGAAGTACCGTTTCCTCGACCTGCGCCGCGAAAGATTGCACGAGAACATCATCTTCCGCAGCCAGCTCACCACCGCCGTGCGCAAGTACCTCACCGACCGCGATTTCATCGAAATCCAGACGCCGATTCTCACCTCCAGCTCGCCCGAAGGCGCGCGCGACTTCCTCGTGCCGAGTCGCCTGCATCCCGGCAAGTTCTACGCGTTGCCGCAGGCTCCGCAGCAGTTCAAGCAGCTCCTGATGGTCTCCGGCTTCCCGCGCTATTTCCAGATCGCCCCGTGCTTCCGCGACGAGGACGCTCGCGCCGACCGTAGCCCCGGCGAGTTCTACCAGGTCGATATCGAGATGTCGTTCGTCGAGCAGGATGATCTGTTCGCCATTCTCGAAGGGATGTTCAAGCACCTGGTCGAAACCATGACTACGAAGCGCATCACGCAGTACCCGTTCCCGCGCATCAGCTACAAGGATGTGATGAACCGTTACGGTTCGGACAAGCCCGACTTGCGCATTCCGATCGAAATTCAGGATGTCACCGAACTGTTCGTCAACTCCGGCTTCAAGGTGTTCGCCTCGAACACCAAAGCGGGGTGCTGCGTCAAGGCGATGGTGCTGAAAGGGATGGGCAACGAGTCGCGCCTGTTCTACGACAAGGCTGAAAAACGTGCCCGCGAGCTTGGTTCGGCGGGTCTGGCCTACATCCAGTTCAAGGAGGAGGCGCCGAAAGGGCCGGTGGTCAAGTTCCTCAAAGAGGAGGAATTGGCCGCGTTGAAGGAGCAGCTTGGCATCGAAACCGGTGACGTGGTCTTCTTCGGTGCGGGCAAATGGGAGCAGACCTGCAAGATCATGGGCGGCATGCGCAACTACTTTGCCGACGTCTTCCCGCTCGACAGGGATGAGCTGTCGTTCTGCTGGATCGTCGATTTCCCGATGTTCGAGTACAACGAGGAGGACCAGAAGATCGACTTTTCGCACAACCCCTTCTCCATGCCGCAGGGCGAGATGGAGGCGCTCGAACAGCACTCGCCGCTCGACATTCTGGCCTACCAGTACGACATCGTCTGCAACGGCATCGAGCTTTCCAGCGGCGCGATCAGGAACCACCGGCCGGACATCATGTACAAAGCGTTCGAAATCGCCGGTTATCCGCACGATGAGGTTGATGCCCGTTTCGGCCACATGATCGAAGCCTTCAAGCACGGCGCACCGCCGCATGGTGGCATCGCCCCAGGCCTGGACCGCCTCGTGATGATTCTGCGCGACGAGCAGAACATCCGCGAAGTGATCGCCTTCCCGATGAACCAGTCCGCGCAGGATTTGATGATGGCCGCTCCTTCGGAAGTCACTGCCCAGCAGCTCAAGGAGCTGCACATCAAGGTGGAGCTGCCCGAAGAAAAAAAGTGATGGCTCGCTGATCTGACGTATCGTTCGTCAATGAAAACTCCCGCAAGACGCAAGGTTTTGCGGGAGTTTTTTGTTTTGGTCGGAATTGTTCGACAACCCGGTTATCACGGCTCATTCAATTTCGATACCATGGTGTGCAAACAGGCTGAGCCACTCCCAAAAATCAGGACAGCTGGTTACATTGACAATAACCATCAACACCAGCAGTCATCATGAAATAAACCAGCCGAAAATTCAGCGTATAATTCAAAACCAGGTTCGTCCTTGAAGCTCTCAGTGAGCGTCTTGCCTTAACCGAACTCGCTCGGAAGCACGAGATTCATCCGAACCCCAGAGTGCCCGGTGGGAGCGGGAGTTTATGACAAAAAGCTTCCGACATGTTCTCAAACAGCGATCTATGGTTGAGAAAGAACATCAAAATCTCGGCATGACACGGCAATGCGATCTGCTCTCGATTCACCGGTCAGGGCTCACAGTTTACCCGCGAACTCTTCATCCGGGCAGTCATCCAAAAGGCCAGATCACAGCTCTCCATGGACAGCAAAAGGCGTACAATCGACAAGGTCTTCATCGAACGGTTATGGGGCGAAGTGTTAAGTATAAGTCCATTGACTACAGTCCTCCCATTGACGGGTTGGAACTCTCTATCGGGGGCTGAAAGAATGGGGTTCATCAATCACAATACAGCTCGCAGGCATACTGCCCTGAATGATGAGTTCCCAGAGACGGGTTACGAGTTTTACCAACCCAAGGCCCCAGAAGCAGTCTGAACAAACCTGGCTTCCTTAAATAGCTGTCCTGCCAATGGGAAGTGGCTCAATCATCGCTACACAATCCAACCATGTCCAATTTCACTCTACACAATTTCACCTCCTTTGCGTGTCGTCAAACTCCTGTCGGCCCGGTTGGTATTGGCGAGTGCGGAGGCGTGGTGTCGCGTGTCGTTTTTATGTCGTCGGAATCGTCGGATATCGTTTCCGCTTCGCCGCTCGTTGATGAGGCGTTTACTCAGCTTAATGCGTGGTTTGCCGGTCGGCTTTGGGAGTTTTCGCTGCCGTTGGCCCAGCCTGAAAGCGACTTTGCGCGTCGGGCGCGGGAGGCGATGCTAGCCATACCTTACGGCAAAACCGCCTCTTATGGCGAGCTGGCCGCAGCCATAAGCTCGCCGGGCGCAGCTCGGGCGGTGGGGACGGCTTGCGGGCGGAATCCATTGCCGATTATCGTGCCGTGTCATCGCGTTGTCGCTGCTGACGGCTGGGTTGGCCGATACTCGGGCGGCACGGAACTGAAGCGATGGCTGCTTGAGTTCGAGCGTAGGAATGCCTGCTGAGTGACGTCGTAAAATGAACGTTATTATCCTGATGGCCTGAATTTGTTGTGAGCTGTAGTAAATAAACCGAACTCTGTTTAATGGCTTCAGGGCACCTCTAAAAAGTGTCATGAGCGAGCTGAGTGCAAGGCGTATGGAGCGCA
>CBEUNJ010000140.1:0-3681 GCA_965544465.1 uncultured Chlorobaculum sp. | reverse complement strand
GGCTCAGGATTCAGCACCTTTCGATTATCTGGTCATAACACTGTGTCACGCCGGTGGGTGCCGCCCTGCATCAGCACCAGCTCACCTTTGGCGATGCCCGAGAGTTTGGACATCTGGTCGCACTTGATGCGGAGAATGAAAAAGAGCCGCTCGTCGGCCTCATCGAGCAGCGTCTCAAAGTTGCCCTGTCCTTTTGAAACGATCAGGTCCGCCTGGTCGAACAGGCGCCGGAACTCCTCCGACACCTCATCGAGCAGCGTGCCGGGATAGACGCTGCCGGACGAAATTACGTGAGCAACAGCGTCGAGTCCGGCGTAACGGGCGTCGGCCAGCACCGCGTCGTTGATGACCGGGCGCTCGCGCACCGCGCAGGTGATGTCGAGCTTCGGATATTCGCGCCGGATCGCCTCGATGAAGAGCCGGTCGAAGACGATCTCGCCGGCGTTGTCGCAGATGTAGAGCAGCCGGCTGGCGGCTGACAGGCGTGAGGAAAACGCCTCGAAATCGAAGCGCCCGAACCGCCGCTCACCAATGGTGCGCACCTCGTGCTCAACATCAAGCGAGCCGTGCTGCTTGGCTCCGAAATCGATGATATTACCCGCCGCCGCAACCCGTACGGCCTCCTCCAGGGGGGAGGCGGAGTCGAGAATTCGCGCGCGAAACTCGTCGGCGAACGCCAGCGCGACATCGTTCGAACGCTGCTTGAGCTCCCGGTACGGGTCGAAACCGGCCTCCCGACCCGACAGCGCAATCGCCTCGTCGGTGGCGCTCCGAATCACCTGTTGCACCACGATGCCCTCGCCGTTGCTCTGTAGCAACTGGCGCATCGAGTGGGCGAACAGCAACTTACTCGCATCAGGCTCCATGCCGGTAATTTTGGTCAGCGAAAGCAACTGCTCGAACAGGCAGGGATAGCACTCGGCGGGAATCGATCGTTTGTTGTTGCTCATGCGGCAAGCCATCTCAGGGTTCACGAAATCAGGGTCGCCAGCAAGGTACGAAAATGATTGTAACCCCCGTTAATAAAAGCCACCGAATTCACCCGACGGTCGTTAGAAGCAAATACGCCGTGTAGGCGACGTAACAGCACACCAGCACCGCGCCGCCGAGTCTGGTGATGCGGCCTGTGCCCGCGCCGCGGAACCCGTAGCCGAGCACGAAAAGCGACACCGTCAACAGCGACATCACCAGCACATCGCGGCGAAATGAGGTCGCGCCAATGGACGCAGGATGGATCGTTCCGGCAATACCCGCGACCACCAGCGTATTGAACAGGTTCGAGCCGATGACGTTGCCGAGCGCCAAATCGTCCTCGCCCTTTCGCGCGGCCACCACCGATGAGGCCAGTTCCGGCAGCGAGGTGCCGATGGCCACGACCGTCAAGCCAATCACCAGATTGCTCACGCCGAGCGCCTGAGCGATGCCGACCGCGCCCCAGACCAGCATCCGCGAACTGACCAGCAACAGCGTGAAACCGGCCACGATCAGCAACAGCGACTTGCCAACCGGCATGTCGTGAATCTCCAGTTCGTGCCCTATCTGCTCGCCAAACTCATCGACCGATTTCGTGACGCCCTCCCAGATTGACCAGCCGGCAAACAAGATGAACATGACCAGCAAAATGATTGCGTCATGCCGGTCAAGCACGCCGTCGGAGAGCAAATAAGCGGTGATGGCCGTCACGACGGTCAAAATCGGCAGCTCCTTGCGCAGAATTCTGGACTGTACGGCAATCGGATTGATGAGCGCCGTGACGCCAAGAATGAGCGCGATATTGGTGATATTGGAGCCCAGCGCATTGCCAAGCGCGAGATCCGAATTGCCCTGCAACGAGGAGAGCGCCGATACGGCAATTTCGGGAGCCGAAGTGCCGAAACCGATGATGAGCATCCCGATAAGCAGCGACGGCAGCTTGAAATACCGTGCGATGGCGGCGGAACCGTCAACAAAAAGACCCGCGCTCCAAACCAGCACAACGAGCCCGATAACAACCGAAAGTGAAAACAGCAGCATAAACAAAAGGTCGATGGATTGGCAATGGCGGAAGATACAACACTGAAGCGGAAAGAGAGAACGCAGGAGCAGGTCGCGAGATTCGAATCAAGCCGTGTGACGATGGCGACCGTACTGGCGACCAAGAAAATGGCCGCGCACGACCGCGCCGTAGGTGAGCTCGAACAGAACGGAAAGGGCGATAAAGCCGAGAAACACCGGAATCGCCCTGCCCGAGGCGGCGGAGGCGTGCAGCAATAAAGCGAGCAGCGCCGCCGAGCAGAGAAGCACGCCTGCCGCGAAAACGACGCCATGCCCACCGGTCTCCCGCCGCAGCCGCCACGCGCTGGCGTTGATGAGCGCAAAGATAAGCAGGAAGCTCGCGCTTGCGATCACGGCAATTTCGGTCAGTGAAATCACATTGGCGATAACGAGGCTGATTAAGGCGGTCATCACCACGCCCATCACCGGCTCGTTCCACGCCTGCCGGTCGAAAATCTCCGGCAGTTGGCCGTCGCGCGCAAGGAAATAGCCAAGCCGCGCATTGCCGTAAATCGTGGCGTTGATCGCCGAAAAGGTGGCCAGCAGCGCGGCCACGGAAACGATGACGAACCCTGTCTGCCCCAGCGCTGGACGGGCGGCCACGGCGAGGGCGTAATCCTTGGCGCGCATGAGTTGCGCCTCCGGCACCGCCTGCACGGTCACGTAGCCAATCAGCATGTAGAGCGCGATCACCACCAGCACCGAAGCGTAAAACGCCCGCGGCAGGTTCCGCGCCGGATTGACGATCTCCCCGGAAGCGTTGGCGATCAGCTCGAACCCTTCGTAGGCGACAAAGATCACCAGGCCCGCCATGAAAATTGACGGCACGGCGCCGGGCGCGGGCAGAGTGACGGGCTTCGAGGCAAGCGCCGGAGCGCTGAAGCCGAGAATGACCAGCAACAGCAGCAGCTTGAGCGCCACAATCGCCGTCTCGGATTTGCTGACGAATGAGGCGCTGACCAGATTGATAAGCGTCGGCAGCACGATGGCCAGAGTGATCATGACATGCCGGAACAGGCTCGAATGGATGTCGGGAAAAAAGGTCTCGGCATAGGAGGCAAACGCCACGGCGTAGAGCGCGATGGTCACCAGATAGCTCAGCCACAGCATCAGGTTGACGCTGCCGGAGGCGAGATTGCTGCCAAACGCCTGATCGACAAAAAGCACCGTGCCGCCCCGGCTCTGGAAGCGCACGGAGAGCTTTGCGTAAGCATACGAGGTGACCAGAGCGATGATGCCCGAAAAGAAGAAGGCGACGGGCGTCGCTTTGTGGGCCAGCGCCACCGCCTCACCCAGCACCGCAAAAATCCCGCCGCCAACCATGCCACCGATGCCGATGGCAATCGCGCCAATCAGCCCGACAGGCCGTTTTTTCCGATCACCCGAATCCGTCATACTGCACAAAAGAGCGAATCACCGGGCCCAACCATCCGTCAGAAACCGGTAAGTGTTTTACTGAAAATGAAGCGCTTTAAACATACCGAAAACATGAGCCACTCCCCAAAAACAGGACAACTGGTGACATTGACAACAACAATGAAAACCAGCAGTCATCATGAAACGAACCCGCCGGAAATTCAGCGCAGCAAGAGGCCAAACAACGCTACAAAACCATCGGCCAGTGGAAGGGTGCAGTCGACTGGCTCA
>CBEUNJ010000139.1:0-3764 GCA_965544465.1 uncultured Chlorobaculum sp. | reverse complement strand
CGCAACGAGAGCAATTCGAAGAGCTACATCAAGGCGTTGCGGACGCGATTGGTCGGTCTCGGCTACCTCAAAGACCCCCACACCAATCGCACATCGGGCGACACGGATCAGGAATTGATCACTGCGGTAGAGTCTTTTCAGAAAGAGGTTGGCAGCCAGACGCTGAAGCTGGATGGCTGGGCTGGGCCGAAGAGCTGGATTGTTCTTCAGCGTCTGTTCAGCTTTGAAGACAAGGATGAGCCGAGGAGCTGGGATTTTCCGGTGCCGCTGAAGAATAATCCAGCCGTTGCGCGCGCCGCTTGGCTGCGCTTGTGGGTCATGGGTTTTTTTGTCGCCGGCCAGAACGCCAAAGAGAAAGATTGGAAGCGGAGCAAGCTTGGCTACAAACCGTCGATAACGGTCAGCGAACTACTGGAGGACGCAGCTTTTCATAAAGCTTGTAAACGGTTTCGGGATTTTGCTCACCGTTTGGGATTACTGAACGATGCTGCGCCGCAGTCCAAGCCTGAACTCAACGAAACGTTTCTGAGCGCTTTGTTCAACTACGATGGCATTATTCGCGCACTGGGCAATGCAGGTAACATCGCTGAAGGGAGGGTTAGCTGTAAAAAATTTCATGAACAATTCGATGAGTTCGAGGAGCAGATTCACGCGCTTGCCCGTATCGAGTTTTGGCTTCTCGGCTATGATTGCGCTCCCGGCCCCTTGAAAATGGGTCCAAGAAGATATATCGGCACGAGGCCGGTCGGGCCAGCTCGCTCGAAGTTGAGCATTGCTACAGAGAAGTTCTGGGAAGATTTTGCCAGTCGTCCCGAAGGCGTGTCGAAAGACCGGGTGACGCCCGCCCTGTTTTTGGAGTTTGGCAAGCCGTCTCCCGGGTTGTCAGGGCTCGACGCTGCCGATACGATGGTTCAGAGGGTCTGCGAGGTGTTGAAGCAGGAGAAGCGTTCGTTCATCGAGCAGTTCGAGAATCTCGCCTCCAGCATCTGGGATGGCATAAAGCGGGTGGCAAAGTTTATCTGGCGCCTCATTAAAGGGGCTGTCGAAAAGGTCGTTTCATTCGTCAAAAATCTGGCGCGGTACATTGCCAGCGAGGCGCGGGAGTTTTTTCATCTTGCCGTGCGAGCGGTTGACGCCGTGCAAGGCGGCCTCGATTACCTGCGCAACTCGATTGTGCCCGAGAGCTTGCCTGCGCCGGTCGTGATCGCCCGCAGCGCCGGTTTCGACCACTCCATGTTCGTGGACGCAAGTGCCGTCAACGTGGCCGACAGTCCGGCATTCAGGCTCTACTACCGCAGGGCGGAGTGCTACTGCGCGGGTTGCGTGGTCGTTGGCGCGCTGGCCGGTATGCTCGGGCGCGTGGCGGCGCTGGCTACCGGTGCCTTGGCCGGGCCGCTTGGGTGGCTGCGGGCTCTGCTCGCGCTTGGGCGTTTCCGTGCGAGCATCGCAAGCGTGAAGGAGTCGCTAACGCTGCTGGACGAGCACTACACGGTCAGCGGCAAGGCTCCCGGCGCGGTGATGCTCATTGATGTTGCATGACGGTGGCCTGTCATCTTGTCCAGTCTCCACAATAACCAACAATAGAAAGGAGTCAGAGAATCATGTTTATCCTGAAAGAAGAGGATTTGTTGCGGCTGTGGCAGATTAACCAGTTTGATATTCCCAATGATCAGTGGGTGTTCTTTGGTTTGCGAGGCTGCCTTCCGGTTGACGATCAGGAGCACTCGTTCGCGCACGAACACCGGCTTGAAACCGTGACTCCCGACTATATTCATCCGCGCTGCACGTTGGGCCAGTGGGCTCCGGGCAAGGGGTTTGCGGTCTTTCCGGGCAGTACGGTTCCGCATCGCAAGCATGTCGAAAGCTCCATCCGCAGAAATGGGCTAGGAACCAACCAACTGCTCACCGGCTGCTACAAGGACTACAGAAAAGGGATGCACAAAGCAGGTCAATCGACCGGCCATCAGGCGTTTCGACAGGATCACAAGCTTCCGGTTCGCCGGACGGCTGATGATGTCGATTATGACACGGACGACCGCGTCGAGTTCGGGCAGCCGTTCGATAACCTTCACGCAGGCTGGTGCATGAGCATCGAATCGGATCGTTTCGCGAGTGCAGGTTGTCAGGTGCTTGTGGGATTTCCCCAATGCAGGAAACGCGGAAACAATCCGGACACCGGCCCCTGGAAGGCTTTCAAGGAGAACGCCTACGCAATCGAGCAGCGCAGTTTTCATTACATCTTGTTGACGGGATGGGAGGCGCAGCGCGTTGCCACAGCTCAACGGGCGATGTCGCCTCGGCTGCGGTTCGGTTCGCAGGGGGAGCTTGTTCGCGCCGTTCAGCAGAAGCTCCGTGCACGGGGTTTTTACGAAGGTAAAGTCGATAGCGACTTCGGTCTTCGTACGTTACAGGCTCTGCTCGATTTTCAGACCGCCGAATTTGGACCGAGCGAGGACGACGGCATTGTTGGCCCGCAGACCGCCTCCGCGCTTGCTATCGACTGGCCCGAAACGCTTGCGGCTATACCGCTTACCGCTCCGGCACCGCCGGCAAAAGCACCCGCAGGTGCTTTCCGGTTCGAAGGAAAGAAAGCGGTCGCGCCAGATAACACGGTGTTTGCCAGGAAATTCCGCAAAGGCGTGTATAATTACGGCAAGACGACCATCCGTGACTTTGTACGTCAACACCGTACCGCATTTCCGGACGTTTCAATCTCCCTGTTGAACATCATGGAAGCCGTGTCGGAGAACGAAGGAAAGCTGGAAGCGATCAATACCTGGGACAACGCCTTCCTGACCTTTGGCACCTTTCAGTGGACGCTCGGTACGGGGAGTGGCCGCGGAGAGCTTCCGGCACTGCTTGCTCGGCTCAAGCAGGAGCAGGTAGCCGTTTTTGAGAGCTACTTCGGCCAGCACGGCCTCAATGTCACGGGCATTCGCGCCGGAGCGCCCGAAAATCCAGGCATCACGCCTACCGGTTACTGTGTGCTTGATGGCGTAAAAATCTCCAGCTCAAAAGCAAAGGAGAAGCTACGCACGCTTGAGTGGGCCTACCGCTTCTGGCTCGCCGGCCATGACGACATCGTCCGTGCCGTGGAAATTCGGCAAGCCATGGATCGCATCCATATCTTTTACGATAGCCCCAGACACAGAATCAACGGGCGTCCGGTTTGCGATTATATCCGTTCCGAGTACGGTGTCGCCCTCTTGCTCGACCAGCACATCAACCGCCCCGGCCACGTACCGAAGACGCTCGCAGAGGCTGTAACAAAAGCCGGTAACGGCAAAGACCCCGCGTGCTGGACTGACGACGACGAGCAAAAGGTGATCGAAAAATACATTGGCCTGCGAGCTGACACCAGCATGACCGATTCCGACAAGCGAGCGCAGAGCATTGCCCACGCCGTTGAAACTGGTATCATTTCAGACAAACGCGGTTCGTTTGTTGTGTAGAGGGGCGTATGTGAGTTGGGGTGCTGGGGTTGTTCTGTTACATGTTCGGTTCCGGAAGCATAGCGGCCTATGAGAAGTGATGCTTGTGGTCGAGCATCCGGCTTTACGAAGGCGAGCCGGAACCCCTGTTTACGGCACATCGGTCATACAGATTAAACTCCACAACACCGTCCGGACAACACCGGCGATCCGTGTCGGTCAATGCAGACCTCCAGCCTGTCGGCAAGTCAGCTTGCAAGATCAAGTATGGCATTGGCAATGCCCGGCAAAAGGGTGATGGCGACTAATGCCACAGGCACAGGTCAGATTAAA
>CBEUNJ010000138.1:0-3867 GCA_965544465.1 uncultured Chlorobaculum sp. | reverse complement strand
CGGGTTGCCAGGTGGTGGTAACTCTGTACAACCACAAGGCTTCGGCCTATGTCGGCTACGTTGCGACGCTTCAGACTGAGCTCGGCGAAGAGGAGGTGGCAGGCGAAGTGCTTGACGTACTCAACGACGGCCGCCCGGTGCTGACGCCCGAGATGCTGAGACTTGTGCTCTGGATGTCGGATCACTACGTCGCCCGCCCGATCGACTGTGTCACAACCGCCCTGCCTGCGCCGCTCAGGAGCACGGTCGAAGATGTGGTCGAGTTGTGCGAGTTTCGGCTGGAAAGCCCGAAGTCGCGAGTCAAAAACACTGGGCTGCGCCGCAAAATCCTGCATCTGCTCAGCGAAAGTAAACGACTGACCGTGCGCCAGCTCCGCAAACGGCTCGGCAGACAAGGGCTCTACTCGACCCTCGGTGAACTTGAACGGGGCGGTCTGATCAACATCACCAAACGCTTTGCAGAAACGAAGCCGCGCACCGTCACCGCGTGGCGACTCAGCGGCACACTGCCCGACGAGCCCGAACAACTCATCGCCCGCTCGCCGAGAAAGCGCGAGGCGTTCGAGCTGCTCTCCGCTGAACCGGGCAAGGCGCTGCGTGCCGAAGAAACAGGCGTTTCGCGCACAGTGCTCAACGGGCTGGTCGCGCTCGGGCTTGCTGAAAAGATCGAAATCGCTGCGCCGCACAAAGAGAGCCTGCGCTTCGACGAGACACAGAAAACCATCACCACCCTCAGCCCGCACCAAGAGCAGGCGCTCAACGCCCTTGCCGGAGCATTCCAAGAGCGGCGGTTTCGGACGTTTCTGTTGCACGGCGTGACCGGCAGCGGCAAAACGCTGGTCTATATCGAACTGCTGCGCCGCGTGCTCGACAGTGGCAAAACGGCCATCGTACTGGTGCCAGAAATCGCCCTCACGCCACAGACGGCGGCCCGCTTCCGCCACTATTTTGGCGATGACATCCAGATCATGCACAGTGCGATGAGCGATCAGGAGAAGTACGAAGCGTGGCAGCGGCTCAGCGCCGGCAAGGCGCGCATCGCCCTTGGTGCGCGCTCTACCATCTTCGCGCCGCTCAACAATGTCGGCGCCATCATTGTTGACGAAGAGCACGACGCGGCCTACAAGCAGGATCGCGCGCCGCGATACCACGCGCGCGACACGGCGGTGATGCGCGCCATGTTCGAGAATGCGATCTGCCTGCTCGGCTCAGCAACCCCGTCGTTCGAATCGTACCACAACGCCGTCGAGGGCAAGTACACGCTGCTCGAACTTCCCGAACGGATCGACCGGGCGCAAATGCCCACAGTCCAGCTGGTCTGGATGCCCGGAAGCCAGCGGCTCACGCCGTCGATCTCCGGCGCGCTGTACGACGCTATCCGCGAGCGGCTGAAACGTAATGAGCAGGTCATCCTGCTCCAGAACCGGCGCGGCTTCGCAGGCAGCCTGCTCTGCCTCGAATGCGGCCACACGCCGCAGTGCAGCCACTGCAACATCCCGCTTGTCTATCACGCAACAGACAAGACGCTACGCTGCCACTACTGCGGCCACATTGAACCGTTCCGCGAAACCTGCCCCTCGTGCAAATCGGGCAACCTCTTCTATAAAAGTAGCGGCACCGAACGCATCGAGGAAGAGCTGGGCGAACTGTTCCCAGAGGAGAAGATTCTGCGCATGGACATCGACACAACCTCCACCAAGGACGCGCACGCCACGATCCTGAACGCCTTCTGCAACAAGAAAGCACGTATCCTGCTCGGCACGCAGATGGTGGCCAAGGGGCTGGATTTTCCGGACGTCACGCTGGTCGGCGTACTGATGGCCGACATCGGCCTGAACCTGCCGGACTTCCGCGCCTCGGAGCGCATCTACTCGCTTCTGACGCAGGTATCCGGGCGAGCGGGACGCGCATCGAGACCTGGCGAAGTGCTGCTTCAGCTCTACAACCGCGACAACGAGCTGTTCCGTCACGTGCTGAAGAGCGACTACCGCCACTTTTTCGAAGCCGAGATGCTCACCCGCAAAGAGCTCGGCTACCCGCCCTTTTCGAGACTCATCAAATTCGAGTGCTCCTCACCCTCCGAAAAGGCTGCCGAACACGGCGCGACGGCCCTCCGCGAGCTGCTGGAGCCGGTCGTCACCGAAAAGATCGGCGCCATTCTCGGCCCCGCTCCAGCAGGAATCCTGAAAATCAAAGGGCGCTTCCGCTTTCAGCTCATCCTGAAACTCTTCGGCGTACGCCTGTCCTCCTCGCTGCTCCGACAGGTGCAATACGACGTGCTCACAGCTTTCCGAAGCGACAATCTGGTTATCACGGCCGATGTCGATCCCCAGCATCTCCTGTAAAAACGCTTTTTTTATCATACATTTAAAGGTGCCCAAAAGCCAGGCTCTGACCACGTATCACCTTAACCGGAAGAAGATCATGACAGAGTTCCAGTGGAACGGCAGTTACCTGAAATCGCATTGGCTCAAGGCCATCGGCGTCATTGCTGTACTTCTCTTGCGATACGCCTACACTATGCTCTTCCTGTATGGATTCGTGCATAAAATCATCCACGGCTGGATGTGGAGCGGCATCCTGACCCACCACTTCAGCGTGCGGCTGCACGAACTGCAACTCACCGCCGGAGCTGCTGCTTCGAGCTCATTTGACGCTTTAGTCGCCACCTTTCAGGCCTTTTATCTACAGCATTTCGCCATTCCGATGGTCATGCCCATCGCCTGGATTGTCACCATCGGCGAGCTGATTATTGGCGTTGGTTTGCTGCTTGGTGTCGCGACGCGCCTCAATGCAGCGTTCGGCCTCTTCATGCTGCTCAACTTCGCCGCTGGCGGCTACTATAACATCACCATCCCGCCGCTGATCGCCATATCGCTGATGATGATCGTGCTGCCAACCGGGCAGTGGCTCGGCCTCGACCGCACGCTTCACCGGAATCATCCAAACTCAATGCTGTTCACATGAATCACGATCCAAGACAACCCCGAATTGAGCGCTTTGCGCCCCGCTCCATCCGCCTCAAGCTGCTGCTGCTGCTCGTGTTGGTCATGACGCCGCTTGCCTTCGCCTACGCGCTCACCGATAAACAAACCGAGACGCTCGACGAGGCCGACCGCGCCTACATGGCGCTGCACTACCAGAAAGCCGACTCGCTCTACAACAGGCTCATTCCGTCAGTTCCCGATTCGGCGGTGCTCTACTGGAAACTCGCCCGGCTGAACATTTGCATAGCCGAAGCGATCCCTCCAAAGGAGCGCGAAAAACGGATGCCGTTCTACACCAAAGCTGTCGAGTACGGGCAAAAAGCGGTGCAGATCGACAGCACCAACGCCAGCGCACACACCTGGCTGGCCGCCGCACTGGCCGTGAAGGCTGACAAAATCGGCTCGAAAGCAAAGCTGAGGAGAGCCGCGCAAATCAAACGCCAGCTGGACAAGGCGCTTGAGCTGAACCCGAACGACGATGTCGCCTGGTCGCTGCTCGGCTCGTACAATTTCGAGGCTTCAAATATCGGATGGTTCAGCCGCTTCATGGGCAGCACCTTCGTCGGGAAAATGCCCAAAGGCAGTCGCGAAGAGGCGGAAAAGGATTTCAAAAAAGCGATCAGCCTGAACCCGCAAGTCATTCGCCACTACCACGAACTCGCCAAACTCTACCTTGAGGAAGGGAGAAAAAAAGATGCACTAAACCTCCTCCTTGTCGCTGAAAACAAGCCCGTGCTCATGAAAAGCGACATCCGCCGCCTCCACGAAATCAGGAAGCTGATAAACAAGCTGAAAAAAAAGGTGGGGGATGATTGAGTCGGCCGGTTATCGGATCGGATCAGTCCGGCCCGGCTGATCCGACCAATCTTTTTAATCTTTA
>CBEUNJ010000137.1:0-3922 GCA_965544465.1 uncultured Chlorobaculum sp. | reverse complement strand
CACCAAGATCGAAACCGAGATCGCTAATATCGCCTTTGTAAGCGCCCTGCGCGACGAAAAGATAAGGATCCTGCCCGGTCTTGAATTCATCAAGCGCATAATAGCCGACAACCGCACCGAATCCATCTTTCTGCTTGCCACTGACATCTTTTCCATACTGCAACGTTGCGCCTTCAAACGTCAGGTCGCCGTCCCAAACCAGATCTTTTTCCATAAAGATCGTGCTCTTGCCTTCGCGCTTACCGAGAAGCAGGTTCACATCACCATCGAAAAACATCGGATGGTAATTGATGTAAGCCTCGTCAAGCCGGATGTCCTTCGGAGCAAAACCATCATCAAGAGTCTGGTTACGAGAAGTAGTCTCGGAAGATCCGGTAGCAAGACGCAGACCGGCGGAGAGCTCTTCGTTGATCCAAGGGTTCACGCCGAAACGGACGCGGAGACGATGACGATCGCGGCTATGATTTTGATCCTGCTGGATTTCGGACTGGTAACGATAACGGATATCGCCTTTCCAGTTCCAATCAACAGCCTGGGCGTTGTTGAAACCCATAGCGGTTGCAAGCGCTACAAAAAAGAGAGTTTTTTTCATAATGAGGTCTTTTGTGTGTTGTGCTTTGTTGTGTTGTGCTATTTGTCTGTCTTAATGAACACGGAGAACTGTCTCCTTTAACGGTCACTAATCTACAGCGAGAATTGTTAAGAAATGGTTACAAAAATAAAAACAGATTGTTAATAACGGCTTGCTTATAGATGAAATACAGGCGATACCCCCCCCCTGCAAGCCGCAAAGCCGAAGCGAAATGCAACGCCGTCTGCTGTCAGCCACTCGCTCACACCTGCGGCCTGAAAGCCCGGCGCTTCGCATACGCGGCCTCGACCTTCCCGCGAAGCCCTTCGGCAAGCTCCTGATACAGGCGACTGCGGCTGTCCTTGATCCGATTGTAGAGCTTGAGAATATCGAGCGTGAGAATGATGCGCGTCGAACTGCAACTCAGCTCGCCGAACAGGTGGCTGCCGATCACTTCGAAGCCAAGCACGCGGGTGTGGAAGTTCAGCGGCGAGTGCTCCTCGCCCTCGAACACGTCGGTGATGAAGTGCGTATAGCCGCGCTCGACCACCTCGGTGGTGGCAGCCCGCATGAGGCGCAGGGCGACGCGGTACTGCCGCCTGAACTGTGGGCAAATCATGAAGCGGCCAATTTCAACATACTGCCCCGCCGCCTTGAGGGTTTCCAGATCGATGCCGGGCTCGAAGCGCGCCTGGCACGATTCGGGCAACTCCAGCGACGGATCGTAGTGCAAGCGCATGATGCCCGCAGGCTTGCCGCCCACCCTGGCCAGAAACCACGAGAACTGCTGGTTTCCATCCAGCTCGTGCGGAATCTGCTCCTCGATCTCGTGCATCCACTGCTTTTCCCGAACGAACACCTCCTCGATCACCGAGAGCGCATCGAGCCGGTCGGCGGGCGACAGCACCTTCGAAACGGTTATGAGGGACATAAGGCCTCCATGGTTTGGTTGTTGGTCGTGATAGATTCAGATGCGCGGCTGCCGTACGGATAGACTTTACCGCACAGCACTGAAATAGAGAGCATGACCTGTTCGGCCACTTCTCTCGAACGTTCGCTCTTGCGGCGCCGCTGGCCTTCGGCTGGCAGCGAGGCGTACAACTCGTGCTCTTCTTCGAACTGCATGAGCTGCCCGAAACGCACCACGATGCGCCCGATGGAGGGCACGCGGCTGCGATTGCGACTGGTGACAAACTCGATACCGACCGGCATGACCGGCGCGCCCGATTCGAGAGCGATGTAACCGATGCCCGACTTGGCTTTCAAGAGCGTGAAGGGATCGGGGTTGCGCGTGCCTTCCGGAAAAATGCCGATGCTCGTGCCCGACCGAAGCCGCTCGATGCACTCCCCGCGGCTCGACGACGAAGCCTCACGCAAGCGGGCGCGTTCGAGAAACGGCATGGTGGAGCGCTTGTGATGCACCCAGACCGGATCAATCAGGTTCATCAGCCAGCCGATCACCGGCAAGCGCCCGAACATCCAGTCGATCACGAAACTCACCATCTGGCCGCCGCGCAGGTAGAACAGCAGCACCGGCACGAACAGCGATTCAAAAGAATTGTTATGGTTGAACGCAAAAATGCAGGGCTTGCAACCAGTGGCCTTGAGATGCTCGACCCCCTCAACCCTGATGAGAAAAACATTGGGAATCATGAGCATCCTCAGCAAGAGGGCCTTGCCCGCCGAAAGATGCGGAAGCGGCATACGCCAAATCTCGGAGAACCGTTTCATGGAAAAAGAGCATTGACAATTGATAATGGATCATTGACCATGGAACAGCAGAACAGTCTTCGATTATTTGTAATCCCTGTAATTCCACTCGTCCCATCAGTCCAGCTTCTCGATTTCACCAAGATACCCGCCGATTGTTGGAGCTCGGTTGAGCGGCGGAAACGATTGTGAAACATCTACGCGAGCAAGCGCCGTGAAGCCGAAGCGCGGAGAGATTCCGGACTTTCACGCTTCGCGACCGAACTTGTATATTGGAGGACACAGCGGTTATGCTTTCCACTTGTATGATTGTAAACGATTTGAACCTCCCATGACCGACAAGAACTGGACCGACACCCAACGCTTCGACGGCAAGGCCGCCGAATGGGACAACAACGCCCGACGCGCGGCGATGGCCGACGCCGTAGCCCGCGCCATCATTGCCCACATGCCAATCAGCAAGCCACGGAACGCGCTCGAATTCGGCTGCGGCACAGGCCTGGTAACTATCCGCATCGCGCCGCGCTGCCTTCGGCTGACCGCCGTGGACAGCTCCCGCGAAATGATCCGGATGCTCAATGAAAAAGTCGCTGCCGGAAACATCGCAAACATCGAGCCTTTGCATCTCGATTTCAGCCGCCCCGAAAAGGCTACGGAACTTGCCGGTGACTTCGACTTCGTCTTCAGCAGCATGACGCTGCACCACATTGCCGATCCCGCCAGCTTCCTGAAGGAGCTGATCGGCCACATGTCGCCCGGCGGCACGCTCGCCATCGCCGATCTGGACGCCGAGGACGGACTGTTCCACGACGACCCGTCGGAGCAGGTGCACCACGGGTTCGACCGCACAGCGCTGCAAGCGATGCTCGAATCAGCAGGCTTCACCAGCGCTGGCTTCATCACGGCGCACATCATCGAGAAAAAGAACCGTTCGGGTGAACAGAAGGCCTACCCGATGTTCCTCGTCACCGCAGTCAAACCCAAGGCATAACGAAACCCCATGAACCAACAGGAAATCCCAAGCTTTTCCGCCGTGGTGTTCGACCTGGACGGCACCCTGCTCGACACCGTCGCCGATATTTCGTACTGCCTCAACTCGGTGCTCGGCAAACACGGCTACCCGACCCATTCGATCGAAGCCTGCCGCCAGATGGTGGGCTTTGGAATGCGGGTGCTGATTAACAAAGCGGTGCCGGAAGAGGCGCACGACGAAGCGATTACCGAACCATTGCTCAAGGAGATGCAGGCCTGTTACGCCAGACACTGGAACGAACAGTCCCGCCCGTACGACGGCATCGACACCGTGCTCGACGCCATCGACCGCCTCGGTTTGAAAAAGGCGGTGCTTTCCAACAAGCCGGACCGCTTCACCCGCAAGTGCGCCGACGAGCTGCTCGCGCCCTGGAAGTTCGACGCCGTCATGGGTTTCCGCGAAGGCATCGCGCCCAAGCCCGACCCGACCGGTGCCTTGCTCGTGGCGAAGGAACTCACCGTTCAGCCCGCCTCGATCCTCTACGTCGGCGATAGCGGCGTGGACATGCAAACCGCCGTTGCGGCGGGCATGTACCCGCTCGGCGTCACCTGGGGCTACCGCCCCGCCGAAGACCTGGTCGCCACGGGAGCCCGCAAGCTGGCCTCGAC
>CBEUNJ010000136.1:0-4064 GCA_965544465.1 uncultured Chlorobaculum sp. | reverse complement strand
TCGAGCCGATCCAGCTCCTTGTTGAACTGAACCCACAGGTCAGCGGCGTTGGTGTATGTGGAGGGGAAGTGGCCCAGCCTGCCCAACTTCTTTTTGAACTGATCGAGGCTCTGCTCGGGCTCATTGGCAGGCTCTTTGAGCCAGGGAAATATTGCCGGTTTGCCGGTGAGTTTGAATATCCGACAGGCCGTGTCGAACTCCTCTTCGGTAAACTGACCCACCTTGTTCCAGGCGAGCAGCACGAACAGATCCGCCGCCTCGATCGCCTTGTTGTACTCATCCTGCGAGCGCGTCTGCGACATCTGCGCGGGCAGGTCTTCCCAGATGTCGAGATGGAGAAAAACCGATTGTTCGGCAAGAAGCTTGTTCTTGCGATTAATTTCAATTTCAAACGACTCCCGGTCGGCTTTCAGCTCGCTGGAGGAGGCAAGGAATATTCGAATCGTTCGCATAGCAGGGGGTTGGTTGGCTGGATGCGCGTACCCTGCAATTTCGCAAAAAAATGGGAAATACGTGGGAGCGTTTGCAGGGGCGAACCTGCATGTTCGCCCTTGATGGCTATGCGGTGGAGGTGGTGGGCGATGTGGACGTGGTAGGCAAGAGGGCAGGCGCGAAGCGCCTGCCCCCCCTCTCTCTCTCTGCGAGCCTTGGTGCTTCAGCGGAGTTGTTGCAACATATCCGGCGTAACGGTGTCGAGCCCTCGGCTTGCCGCCAGATTTTCGGCTTTGCGTTTGAGCTCGCGGCCAAAGGAGATTTGGCTGATAAAGGGAGCTTTTTTGACGATTCCGTCCAGAATCGCGTTGGCTTCGGGCGTCCATTTGAGCGGCTTTGCGGGAGCTGCCGAGACGGGCTGGCGGCGCGTGATGGGCAGGAAGTTGAACAGGGTATCGTAGAGCGCGTTGACGATCTCCTGCACCAGCCAGACCACGCCACTGTGGCCCATGAAGGGGGTGCCGAGCGCGCGGCGCACGATGGGGCCGGGGAAGCCCGCCGGGATGAAGCGGGTTTTAGCGTCGAGTTCGGCGAGGTAAATCTTGTCGGGCATCCGTCCGTAGAGGAATTGCGGCTGCGTCTCTTTGAGTGCTTCACGCAAAGCAGTGTTGCTGGCTGTCGCCGAGTCGTGGCTAAAGAGGCACTGCATTCCGAGTTCGTCCGCCAGCACGCGCTTGATGCCGTCGGCATAACTTTTGCTGGCGACGACGCCGAAGCGGATGGTCGGGAACCACTCCGATTGCGGCCCGCGCCACAAGTCCCACAACGGGCTAAGCGTGGTGCGCTTCTCCTCGTCGATGAACTTGGCCGCCTGCTCCGGCGTTCCGCAAAGTCGTCCGATCTCCTCAATAAAGCGGTCGGTCTCCTCGATGCCGAACGGTGCGTAAAGCACCGGGCGCTTGAGCTTTTCGGCCAGCGCCGCGCCAAATTCGCGATACATGACAACAATAACCTCGGAGCGCTTCAGCTCAGCAATGTCCCCAAGCTTCGATTCGAACGGATAGACGTGCCGCACCGCGCCGCCCGCGCCTGCGATGAGCCGCTTGACTTCCGCTAAATCGGCAGGGCTATTGAAGCAGCCGTAGGTTGGGCCGATGATGCTGACCGTGCCCGGTTCGACTTCCGCTGGTTGGCCGTCGTCGAACTGATCGAAGAGCCACGAAAGCGCCCGGTCGCGCCCCTGCCACTCGTTCTCGCCAAGCGAGTCGGAGGCGAAGAAGCGCACCGACGGGTACTTCATCGCGAGCATGTTCTGGTGGTCGCTGCCAATCATTTCGCTCTCCGCGCTGGAGACGAGAATGAGCTGCTTGCCGGAGCCTTGCAGCTTGTCGATGGTCTCCTGTACAATTTCGGAGCTGCCGGACGAGGAGATTTCGCGCTCGGTCAGGCTGGTAGGCGTGAGGTTTTCGAGATAGGGAATGGCGTCGGTGTAGTCCATGACCGCTACGCCGGTCAAGTTGTAGCACCCAACAGGGGCGTCGGCGATGACGTGCACATCTTCGAGTGCGCAGAAGGTATTGACCGCGGCCCAGTAAGCGCTGGCGGTGGATTCGTCCCTGATGGTTTTTGCCATGATCGATATGAAAAGTTCATCCGCCACCTGCCGGTTAAAGCGGTGGCGGAACAGCGAGAGAGATAGATTTATAATTTAGGCATTTATCCGCCTAACAATCAAGGGCTCGGACGTTCGAGCGTGACCGGAAGCGTACCTCTCGGAACGAGTTCGCCCTTGAGAGCCTTGAGGACGGCGGCCTCGGAATAGTCGTTTTCGCTGTAAGCGCAGAGCGCGGTGCCGAGCTGCGGAAAGGCTGTGAAAATGTAGGGCGTGCCGAACGAGATGAACACGATCGGCGTTCCGGCGGGAAGAATCGCTGGCAAGCTGCGGATGAAGTCGAGCTGCACGTCGGTCAAGCGCGACGGCATGGTGGCGCTCGACCAGGCGTGGATGCCGGTGGTCACGATAACCGCGTCGGCTGTGGAGAGCAAGAGCGAGGCCTCACGGAAGGTTAGCGCTTTGCTTGCCGGAGTGAGGCGGATGCTGGAGACTGCGTACTCCTTGCCAAGCTTTTCGGCGAAGCTCTTGCCCGCCTCTCCGCCCGGCCTGTCGCTGAGCCGGATGTTCACCACGTTCGCGCTGTCCGGCAGGCTGAGCGGCAGCACCTTGCCGCGATCGCGCACCAGCGTGAGCGACTCCTCGGCAAGCCGCTCGGCAACCTGCGCGCTTTGCGGCGTGCCGACCAGCTCATGCAGCCGGTTCGTCTCGACCAGCCGCTGCTGGTCGAGGCCCAGCCAGTGCTTGACCATCAGGATTCTGCGCACCGATTGGTCGATCCGGTGTTCGGAGATTTTGCCACTCTCCACGGCGGCGCAAACCGCCTCAAAGGTGGCCTCGGGATGTTCGGGAAAAAGCAGAATGTCGTTGCCCGCCTCCACCGCCGCGACGGCGACCTGACCCGGCCTCAGACCGCCGCTTTGCAGCGCCTTCATGTTCAGGGCATCGGTGACGATGAGTCCCTTGAAATCAAGCTCGTGGCGCAACAGTCCGGTGACAATCTTTTTGGAAAGCGAAGCCGGTTCGAGCGTGCCGGTCAGCTTCGGTACGGCCAGATGGCCGACCATCACGCTCAACACGCCGTGCGAAATGGCTGAGCGGAATGGTTGCAGTTCGTAGCGTTCAAGACGTTTGCGGTCGCCTTCGAGCACCGGCAGCGCCTTGTGGCTGTCAACGGTGACGTCGCCGTGGCCCGGAAAGTGCTTGGCTGTGGCGACCAGGCCGTTCGACTGCATCCCGTCGATGAAGGCCGACGACATGGCATTGACCAGCGGAATGCGGTCGCCGAACGAGCGGACATTGATGATGGGGTTGGCCGGATTGATGTTCAGATCGACCGAGGGGGCGTAGTTCTGCTGGATGCCGACGGCCCGCGCCTCCCTGGCGATAATTTCACCCATCTTGCGGGCAAGCTCAGGGTCTCCGGCAGCGGAGACGGCCATCGCTGCGGGAAACTCCGTCGCGCCGTCAAGCCGCATGGCGAGCCCGTGCTCCATATCTGCGCTCACCAGCAGCGGCACGGCTGAAATCGACTGAACATGGTTGGCCAACATGGCCGCGCTCTTGACGTCACCCTTGAGGAACATGATGCCGCCGATCTTGCCCTCCTTCGCCAGGCGGGAAATGAGCAGGTATTCCGGATCGGTCACACTGTCGTACCGGGCACCAACCTTGGCCACGATCATCTGCCCCACCTTTTCGCGCAGGCTCATGCCGTGCAGCGTTCGTTCAACCCAGGGAACCTTGAGGTTGAAAAACTGGTCAACATCGGTTTCGGCAGGCGTGTATGGCCCGACACTGGTGCTGGCAGCAGCATGAGCGGGGCGCAGAAAAAGCACGGAAAGAAGCAAAAGCGCTATGGCAGAACTGATGCGAAGGCGCATGGCAAATAAGGGCTTGTGAACCAAACCTTCCGGCTGGCTGAACATTTCGGTGTTTCAGGGGGAAATCTATCAAACAAATGCCTGAGTTTGAAACGGGGATTGTTCACCGTTACCCGATCAGACGGATCGGACAGATC
>CBEUNJ010000135.1:0-4114 GCA_965544465.1 uncultured Chlorobaculum sp. | reverse complement strand
CCAGGACAGCACCGTCGCCGGGCAGCTTGTGAGCATTCTTAAGCAGAACGGGGCATCGCATTGGCCTACGCCTTGCGGGTGCGCCTCCGGGCCAAACCTGGCAGCCTCGAAATATGGTTTTCACCGCATGACGGAGGGTGAGCGGCTGGGGTTGCCTGTTGTTTCTCTGGTGAGTTGCGGCTTGATTTTCAGGCAGTACGCATCATCGTTGTTCCATCTGCAAAACTGGAGGTCGATTATGAACACGAACGTTTCAAGGGGCTGGTCGCGGATGCTTGCGATTCTGCTATCGCTTTTGCTGCTTGTTTCAGGGAGTTTGCCTGCATTGGCGGAAGCCGTTAACAAAGAGCAGTCAGCTAAGGATCCGAATACCGTAACGATCAAGGTGCTTGAGGTCACCAATGCGCGCGAGAAAAACAATGATCGTGCTGGAATTGGCGATAACATCATCGTAAAGGTTGACAGTCTCAAGTCGTTGCTGAGCCTTGCCGGAAACAATCTTGACAAGATCAAGCTGACCATCAATGGGCAACAGATCAAGGCTCCTGCACCGATCAGAACCGGAGACGCGAACACTCTTCAGTACACCATAGCCAGAGATAAGTCGAACACAAAAGTGTTGGAGTCCTTGTTTCACGCTAAAAATTTTCAGATGGTCACCAATGCCCCCGTATCCCTTTCCATTGATCGGATCATCGATCCGGTCAACAACAAGATTCTTCTGGATGTGTGGCCGGGTTCTTTCAAATTGGTTAGGCCAAGCACTTTCAACGGGATGTTGTTTGGTGTTGGACTGGTGCTGTTCGCCTTTTCGTTCCTTAAACTGGGCAAGCTTGATGCGCGGCTTCGGGATTATGGCCCGGATTCGACGTTCAGCCTCTCTCTTGTTCAGATGGCTATCTGGTATTATGTGGTCACGGTGTCATTTATTTACCTCTATGTTGCCAGCGGGGGCTGTATGCCGACGTTGAATGACTCCACATTGGTGTTGCTTGGCATCAGCAGCGCTACCGCTATCAGTGGAAAAATCATCAATGTTTCAAATACAGAACAGAAAAAGAAAGATGCTAATGGGAAGGCTCTGGTCACTGAGGAGAATGAGGGAGAAAGCGAAGGTTTTTTCCTTGATATTCTTTCCGATGAATACGGCATAAACCTTACCAGATTTCAACATGTTGTGTGGACATTCATCATGGTCGGCATCTTTATTTTTACCGTTGTGACTGAATCGACCATCCCCGATTTTACCGATAGTAACCTTCTGCTTCTCATGGGGATAAGTTCAGGTTCGTACCTCGCCCATAAACTCAAAGAGGCTCCTCCGCCGCAACCGAAAAAAAGCGCAACATAACAAGTCGGGAGACCGGTTGTTCCGGAGGTACGGTGGGTCCAGGGTGAATTCGGAACGGGCTTGATGCTTACATGGAGAGGTAGGCCCTTTGCTGGTCGATTTTGTAGTCCCACGGCAGGCTGGCGTTTTTCCAGCCGTTGACCGTGCGGACACCTTCCTTGTTCTTGTCTCCTTCGAAGCCTTCGTACACCGAGTCAACGTTGGTGTAGCCCGCTTTGGTCATCAGATCGGCGGCGGGGGGCACTACGGTCGCCCGAGTGGCACATCAGCATGATCGGATCGGTTTTCTGTAGGTCGCGAGCGGCGAGCACTTCGGCGATCTTCATGGTAAAGGGCACATCTAAAAACTTATTGCGCGGCCCGATTGCTTCGTTGGGTGGTGCTCGAAATCTCGCGTGCTACAGTGCGTACACTCCGGTTTCTGCGCTCCATCCGCCTTGCACTCAGCTCTCTCATGACACTTTTTAGAGGTGCCCTAAAGGCGGAGTTCGGGCTCATCTGGAAGCGCGGCTCTTCTTGGCATCCCAGGTCGAGTAGTCGTTGAGCATGTAGGGAATGTCGGCAGATGCGGGCGCATGCCGTGAAGGTCAGGGCGGATACATAGTTGCCTGGATGCTGCTGTTTGCTAACGCTTGCTGAAGCAGTCAGCCGTTTCGAATATCGGATCGAGTTGCGCCTTGAGCGAGCGGTGCAACTGGAGATTTTTCTGTCGGTCGCTGGTGACTTCGATGATAAAGCTCGTGCTACGTTCGAGCGCATTGGCATAGAGAGTGCTGAATTCGCGGTTGGTTGCAGGGCAGGCGTAGTCGAGCCCGAAGGTTTGTGCCGCTGATTCAACGCTGAAGTTTTGCGGCGTTGCGAAGCACTCGTCGAGCCGGTCGGTCTCGGAGGCGATGGGCAGGAAGGAGAAGATGCCGCCGCCGTGGTTGTTCAGCACGATAACGACGAGCGGGTTTGCGGCGTTGCCAAGCAGCGAGAGCGCGTTCAGGTCGTGCAGGAACGAGATGTCGCCGATGAGTAGCGTCGTCGCTTTGCCGAGGCCTGCCGAGAAGCCTGTCGCCGTTGAGATGATGCCGTCGATGCCGCTGACACCACGGTTGAGCGCTACCTTCAGCGGCGTGTCCGCTACCGGCGTGGCGTACAGATCCATGTCGCGCGCGGGCATACTGTTGGCCACGAAGAGCGCGTGCTCGCCGCCCGCAAGCGAGGAGACGAGGCGAGGCGCGGAGATTTCGCTGACCGGCTCGTCTGGCTTGCAGACCACGTCGTCAATCGCGCTGGCAATCCTCGGAAAGAGATCGTGGCAGTTGGTTGGCGATGCAGGTTTTCGGCACGAAGCAAGCACCGGCGCGACGGTGGCAGGCGCGGCTTCGATGCTGAGCGTGACGTTGTGGTCGGGGCTGAAGCGGCCCGGATGGTTCCGCACCACAACGTAGTGGCGCGGCGGATACTTCCGCAGAGTCATCGCGGGTTGCTTGCCAATCAGCGCGCCACCGAAATGGAGCACTACGTCTGGCTGGAAGCTGGCTGCGAAGGTTTCGTTCTGGAACGCGAGCTGCCACGGCGAGCACGCTTTACAGAGCCGCAGGCCGGAGGTGAGGTCGGCGAAGAGCGGAATGCCGAGCACGTCGGCGAGCGCAGCCACGGCGCTGGCATCGGCGGGGTCGCTCATACTTCCGGCGACGATGAGTGGACGTTCCGCATCGGCAATGATGTTGCGGAGCGCGGCTATAGCGTCGCCATCCGGCTCCTGACGCGGGCGCTTGAAGCGGCAGTACGGATCACTGGATTCCAGCCAGTGGCGAACCGGCGCAGCCCATGAATCGGCAAGATCGGGCGCTTCAGGTTCGAGCGGCTCGCGGAACGGCAGGTTCAGATGCACCGGCCCGGAAGGAACCCTGAGGCTTCGCTTGACCGCTTGGCCGACCGTTGTCAACAGCGCGGCGAGCGGCGTGTTGGTGCCGGGTTCGGGTAGCTCGAAGCTCCAGCGGGTGTAATCTCCAAAAATATTTTGCTGGCGGATGGTCTGGTTGGCTCCAGCGTCGAGCAGCTCGAACGGGCGGTCAGCCGAAAGGACAAGCATTGGTTGCGCGTCCGCCGATGCTTCGACGACGGCGGGGAAGTAGTTCGCCACGGCGGTTCCGGAGGTGCAGATGAGCACGGCAGGTTTGCCGGTCGCCCGCGCGTAACCGAGCGCGTAGAAGCCCGCCGAGCGTTCGTCAGGGAACATCCTGAATCGGGCCTTCGGATTAGTGGCCACGGCGAGGGTCAGCGGCGTCGAGCGTGAGCCGGGCGATAGACAGAAAAATCCGGCGCTCTGCCGGATCAGTTCCTCAACGATCACCCTGCACCAGAGGGTTGTGATCTGCTTGTGGTTCATACTCCCTCCTGACTTGAGCGATTTGCAATAAAAAAGCCCTCACCTGTGGGTGTAACGTGTTATATTAGAATGGGTAACGACGAAATTACCATTCAAAACAACACAACCCAACAGGAGGAAGGCTTCATGGCAAAAGATAACAGGATTCAGGGGAAAAAAGAACAGCAGATTTGCGCCATTTTGCCGAGCGACGGCCATTGAACCAGGCCCAAAAATACAGCTCGCAGGCATACTGCTCTGAATGATGAGTTCCCAGAGACGGTTGACGAGTTTTACAAACACAAGGCTCCGGAAGCAGCCTGAACAACCTTAACTGCTTCAAATGTTTTGCCTCAGCTGGAAATGGAGAGTAGGGAGTGGTTCACTCCGATATCCGGAGCTCG
>CBEUNJ010000134.1:0-4135 GCA_965544465.1 uncultured Chlorobaculum sp. | reverse complement strand
AGGGCGCGGCCCTGGGCTTTGCCGCCACTTGCCGGAGTGGCGGTCCAGAAGCGGGCGAATTTTCCAATCATGAGGAAGTGGCCGTCGGCGTCGCGGCGAGCGCCGGAGGGCAGGGCGTTGAAGCCGTTACTTTCCGTTCCGTCATTGGCTGTGCCTTCCCACTTGTTGGTGGATTTCAGAACTTTGCCTGCCTCTTCGGCTCCACCGACCGCATCGGCGAGCGCTTGCCACTCTTTGTCGGTGGCGACATGCCAGCCTTTGGGGGCGAGGCCTCTGGGGTCGTTGACCGCGAACCAGTTGTAGAGCAAGCCAAAGGTTTTGCCGTTCTCGGCGTTATTGTCGTAGCTGCATCGCGCGCCGCTTTTCAGCTTTGGCCATTTGGCCGCGTCGATCACCTCTGGAATCTGGTCGCCGTTCCGGTAGTGGGTGACTTTCAGATTGCTGGTCATCCAGACCTTGCCGCCGATCTTGATGGTTCCGTAAGTGTTTCCGTCGATGTCTGTTAGCGTGCCGGTCGAGTTGGCGTTGCAGCCTGCCATGAGCAGGCTCACAAGGAACAGTGACATCATCGAAACTATGGTGCGTTTGGTCATCGTTCGTTTGCTTTGATGGTGGTCGAGGAGGTTTTTTCGAGGCGTTTGCTCGAAAAGCATAGTAACGGGCTTATTGTAGCAATGTAGCAATCGTAACGCCGTTATGCCACTGTTGAGTTGCTACGGGCCGCCCTCTTTTTTTGTACATTTGCAGAAAGAAGTGCTTATCAGCCACGAACCCATCCACCATCATGAGCCAGCAGGTGTTTTTCAGATTCACGGCGTTCGTCGCCATGCTCACGTTTGTGAGCCTTCTCGGGGCTTGCGATCACAAGCCGGAGCCTGCGAGCCAGTCCGCTGTGCCCACGGAATCGTCCTCGTCCGATTTGGGCAGGCCGGCTGTGACCATTGAAACCGGCGGTCGGTCGGTCGAAATCACCGAAAAGGCTGAAACGTGGCCAGAGGAGATTCCCGGCGATGTGCCCAAGCTTGTTTCCGGCAATATCCGGAAGATCATCCGGACTGAAACGCCGAAGGGGAGCAGTTGGGATATGGCCATCGACGGTTTGTCCACCCATGTGTTGAAGGCGTATGCCGAGGCGCTGAAGACGGCCGGTTTCGAAACCACTTCGATGATTGTACCACAAAAAGACGGCGAGCGGGGCAGTGTGACCGGGCTGAAGGACGATGTCTCCGTGGTGCTGATCGCTTCCGGCGGCAACGCGAGCCTGTCGGTTATCCAGAAGCAATAAGGCGTTTTGCCGCCGACGAGAATCAATCCGTAACCTCCTAAACGACAAGACTATGCCACGTTATGATTCCGACTGCTTGTTCTGCAAGATCGCTGCCGGGCATATTCCTGCTGAACTGATCTACAAAAACGAGCACGTGGCCGCCTTCAGGGATATCAATCCGGTTGCGCCCGTGCACGTTCTCATCATTCCGCTGGAGCATATCGTTTCGCTGAGTGAGCTGAACGAGGGCGATGCCGATATCGCCGCGCAGTTGCTGCTTGCCGCACGCATCGTTGCCGAAAAAACCGGCGTGCTGGAAGCGGGCTACCGGCTCGTGTTCAACAACGGCGCGGATGCTTTGCAGAGCGTCGGGCACATTCACGCGCACCTGATCGGCGGCAAGACGATGGCCTGGCCCCCCTTCGCCGGTCATGAAGTCGCGCACGGCAAGGAGTGAGTCCGCGTCGTCGGGCACTGTTTTGCAAAACAATGGATGATTTTCTTTTCCGGAGAAACCTTTTCGTTTGCTTATTTTGTTGTTTGTATTTAGTCTATTTAAGTTAACTTTTCTGAGCATTTTGTCATTCGTATTTGAAGGATTATGAAGTTATCTGAATTAAAAGCCGGTGATCGTGCCGAGGTTACAGCCGTCCAGGCGGAACCGGCGGTCGTTCGGCGGCGGCTCATGGATATGGGACTTGTGCGCGGCACGGAGCTTGAGGTGTTGCGGTTCGCGCCGCTGGGTGACCCGATTGAGGTCTGTTGCAACGGGCTCTTGCTGACCATGCGACGCAAAGAGGCCGAAGGCATTACGGTCAATCGCCTCGAACCGGCGGAAGTACGTCAGGGTGTCGGCCTCGGATTGCGTAAACGCCATCGTTTCGGACGGCGCGCATGAGCAAGAAGAGAGCCATTACCGTTGCACTTGCGGGGAACCCGAACTCGGGTAAGTCATCGCTTTTCAATGCGTTAACCGGCGCGCACCAGCGGGTCGGCAACTTCCCTGGCGTCACCATCGAAAAGCACGAGGGCTATCTCGATTACCGCGATTACCGCATCAACGTGGTCGATCTGCCCGGCACCTATTCGCTCTCACCCTACTCCCCCGAAGAGATAGTCACTCGCCGCTACATTATCGACGAAGAGCCGGATGTGGTGGTTAACGTCGTCGAGGGCACTAACCTCGAACGAAACATGATGTTCACCGTGCAGCTCATGGAGATGGAGGTCGATCTGCTTGTGGCGCTCAACATGATGGACGAGGTCGAACAGAAGGGGTTCAAGATCGATATCGACCAGCTTGAGCTGCTGCTCGGCAGCCACATTGTGCCGATCTCTGTCCGCCAGCGCAAGGGGCTCGATGATCTGCTCGACCACATGATCCGCGTGGCTGACAGGCGCATCGAAATCAAAAAGAACAAGGTGATTTTTAGCCCGGAGGTCGAGAAGGCGGTCAATACAATCGCCGCTCTGCTCTGCCAGGAACCGGAGCTTGACCGGGCGGCTAACCACCGCTGGATGGCCATTAAGCTGCTCGAAAACGACCGCGAAATTTACACCGAGGTGCAGAAGTATCCGGTGTGGGTCAAAATCGAGCTGGCGTTGCAGGAGGCGATTACCGAGTGCGAGTTCCTGCACGGTACCGATCCGGAGGTGCTTATCACCGAGGATCGCCACGCTTTCGTGCGCGGCGCGATGCAGGAGTGCGTGCGCAAGCCGAAAGCCGCACGCGCTACAGTGAGCGACTATATCGACTCGGTCGTCTTGAATCGCGTGCTCGGTCTGCCAGTCTTTTTCCTCGTCGTCTGGGTGATTTTCCAGCTCACCTTTTCGCTCGGCGCTCCCCTTATGGATGCGCTGTCGTACCTGTTCGGCCTCTTGTCTGACACGGTCGCGCCGCACCTGCCGGCGGGCATCATTCGTTCGATCTTCGTCGAGGGGGTGATCTCCGGCGTGGGGAGCGTGGTGATGTTCCTGCCCAACATCGTCCTGCTCTTCATGGGCTTGTCGTTCCTCGAAGCATCGGGTTACATGGCACGCGCGGCGTTCGTGATCGACAAGGTGATGCACCGCTTCGGGCTGCATGGCAAGTCATTCATCCCGATGATTACCGGATTCGGCTGCTCGATTCCGGCCATCATGGCCACGCGCACGCTCAAAAACCGCTCGGATCGTTTGGCCACCATCATGACGATTCCCTTTATGAGTTGCAGCGCGAAGCTGCCGGTCTATGTGCTGCTCGCCGGGGCGTTCTTCCCGCCCGCCATGGCGGCAAATGTCATGTTCGGCATCTACCTGTTCGGTATCGCCGTGGGGCTCTGGACGGCGTGGTTACTCAAGTCAACCGTGCTGAAAAGCGACTCGGAACCGTTCGTCATGGAGCTGCCGCCCTATCGCTGGCCGACCTTTTCGTCGGTGGTTTTCCAGTCGAAGATGAAGGCGGTGATGTACCTGAAGAAGGCGGGCACCTTGATTCTCGGCGCGGTGATCCTGATCTGGGTGGCGAGCAACTTCCCGCGCAGCAGCGAACTCGACGCGCAGCTCGCGCGCGAATCGGCGAAGATCGAGGCTTCTGCGGTGGCTCCGGAACTCAAGACGGAGCAGTTGCACAAGCTCGAAGCGAAGATCGAAGCCGGCCAACTCGAATACTCGCTGGCCGGACGGAGCGGCAAGCTGCTCGAACCGCTCATCCGTCCGCTTGGCTTTGACTGGCGTATCGGCATTTCGCTGGTGATGGGAGTGGCCGCCAAGGAGGTGGTGGTTTCGACGCTCGGCACGATTTTCTCCATCGGTCACGCCGCAGAGCAGACCAGCCTCTCGCAGATTTTGCGCAGCGAGCCGGGCTTCACCCAAGCCACGGCGCTGAGC
>CBEUNJ010000133.1:0-4153 GCA_965544465.1 uncultured Chlorobaculum sp. | reverse complement strand
TCGCTCATGACACTTTTTAGAGGTGCCCTCATGCTTTGTTGCCATTGATTTCCCAGCGAAACCATGAATCACTCCCTCCTGAACAGTGCCGGCGATCCGATTGAACGTGTTGCAAAAGCTCTCGCTGCTTTGCGTCGTTGGGCATGGCGTGCTTGTCACCGATGCTTTTGACCGTGAAAACGAGCTCGATCTGATCTTGCCCGCGCAATCCATGATCGTTCCCCAGATGGCTCTGCTCATCCACGAGTGCAGTGGCCTCCGGCGTCGAACCGCTTTACGTTGGGTCCGGTAAACTGCCGATTGTGGACCACGAGCCTCGCAACGCAGTGCACGCAAAGGGGTTGCTCAGCATGGATGGCTGGCAAACAGGCGACAAGTCAACGACACGGCTGAGTTACAGGGTGATCGTTCCCTGATAGACTGGATGGGCGGGCCCTTCGAGGTAAATCTCGTCCATTGCCTCATTGAAGCCGACCATCAGTGTTTCGCCGCTTCTGACCGTCACCCTTACCGGCGATGAGGCGACCTTGCCGAGCCGGTAGCTCATCAGCGCCGCAGCCACGGTGCCGGTGCCGCAGGCGAGGGTTTCATCCTCGACGCCGCGCTCGAAGGTACGGATGCTGAGTGCGTCCGGCGCGGTGACTTCAAGGAAGTTCACATTCGTGCCACCCGGAAAGACATCTTCCCTGTGCCTGATGGTGCGGCCTTCGGTGAATACGTCAACCTGGTTGAGGTTATCGACGTAAGTAATGGCGTGCGGCGAGCCGGTATTGACGAAGTGGCAGTTCCACGCTCCTACGTGCAAATCATCTCTGAAATTCTTTGGCGCTTTCATGTGCAGCCTGACCGACTCGTTGCCTATCACCTCCGCTTCATAGGTGTCGGGACCGGCCTGGAAGCGGTAAGGCTCGCTGGCCGGGCGGATGCCGAGGAGGTAGGCAACATAGACCGCGCATCGGCCTCCATTGCCGCACATCGTGCCCGGATAGCCGTCGGCGTTGTGATAATTCATTGTGAAATCGCCCGTTTCGGACGCTTCGATGAGAATCAGTCCGTCCGCCCCGATCCCGGTTCGCCGGGTGCACATCGCATGTACTTGTTCTGGTTGGAGGTTGAACTGATTGTTTCTGTTGTCGATGACGATGAAGTCGTTGCCGGCTCCTGACATTTTGGTAAATTCAATCTTCATGATATGTATCTGGGTGCAGTGTTTTTTGAAACGTTGATTGCCAGGCTTCCGTTGTTCTGCAGTTCGTCCGAGAGCGAAAACCGAGTGTTTTCTTTCTCTGTCCGGAGGGGAGGCGTGCGGCAAAAAACTTTACTATTAAATAAATTTTCTTATTTTATTTGCTAATGTTGCAGGGTAGTTTTTTCTCTGAGACGATCTGCAAAACTGTTTTTTTCCGGGAATCTCTCCATGCTATGTCAGTCAGCAGATGAGCATCCGTGACAGACGAGTGGCCGCTTACCGTGGGGGTGTATTGCCGGTTTTTTCGGTTTCTTCAACCTGAAAATACGTCCAAACAAAGGAGAGAATACAATGGCTGAACAAGTGAAACCCGCAGGGGTCAAGCCGAAGGGGAAAGTGCCGCCTCCAAAAGGGAAGGCGCCAGCTCCTAAGGCAAATGGCACGCCAAGCGGAGCATCGGTCATTAAAGAACAGGATGCTGCCAAGATGAGACGTTTTCTGTTTCAGCGAACAGAAACGCGCTCAACGAAGTGGTTCCAGATCTTCGATACCGAAAAGCTCGATGATGAGCAGGTCGTAGGTGGCCATCTTGCCTTGCTCGGTGTGCTCGGCTTCATCATGGCGATTTACTACATCTCGGGTATCCAGGTGTTTCCTTGGGGAGCTCCGGGTTTCCATGACAACTGGTTCTACCTGACCATCAAACCGAGAATGGTTTCGCTCGGCATCGACACGTACAGCACCAAGACAGCCGATCTCGAAGCTGCCGGTGCAAGGCTTCTCGGCTGGGCTGCCTTCCATTTCCTCTCGGGTTCCATTCTTTTGTTCGGCGGCTGGCGCCACTGGACGCACAACCTGACCAATCCCTTTACGGGCCGTTGCGGTAACTTCCGCGATTTCCGTTTCCTTGGAAAGTTCGGCGATATGGTCTTTAGCGGCACCAGCGCAAAGTCCTACAGGGAAGCACTTGGGCCACACGCCGTTTACATGTCCCTGCTCTTTCTCGGCTGGGGCTTCCTGATGTGGTTTGTGCTTGGCTTTGCTCCGATCCCCGATTTCCAGACGATCAACTCCGAAACCTTCATGTCGTTTGTCTGGTTCGTGGTTTTCTTCGCTATGGGTATCTACTGGTGGAACAATCCCCCGAATGCAGCCATCCATCTCAATGATGACATGAAGGCCGCGTTCTCGGTTCACCTGACCGCCATTGGCTACATCAACATCGCGCTTGGCTGTATCGCTTTCGTGGCTTTCCAGCAGCCGTCGTTCAATGCTTACTATCAGCATCTCGACAAGCTGGTCTTCTATCTCTATGGCGAACCGTTCAACCGCGTCAGCTTTGATTTTGTCGAAAAGGGCGGCAAGGTCATCTCCGGAGCCAAGGAGTTTGCCGAGTTTGCCCCGTACGCCATTCTCCCTAAGAACGGCGCGTCGTTCGGCATGGCCAGGGTTGTGACTGACCTTATCGTCTTCAACCACATTATCTGTGGTGTGCTTTATGTGTTCGCCGGTGTGTATCATGGCGGTCAGTACCTGCTCAAGATCCAGCTCAACGGCATGTACAACCAGATCAAGTCGATCTGGATCACCAAGGGCCGCGACCAGGAAGTTCAGGTCAAGATTCTCGGCACCGTGATGGCACTCTGCTTCTCGACCATGCTTTCTGTTTATGCTGTTATCGTCTGGAATACAATCTGCGAGCTGAACATCTTTGGAACGAACATCATGATGTCGTTCTACTGGCTCAAGCCGCTGCCGATGTTCCAGTGGATGTTCTCCGATCCGAGCATCAACGACTGGGTTATGGTGCACGTCATCACCGCCGGTTCGCTCTTTTCTCTGATCGCTCTGGTTCGTATCGCGTTCTTTGCTCATACCTCCCCGCTGTGGGATGACCTGGGCCTGAAAAAGAACTCGTACTCTTTCCCGTGCCTTGGCCCGGTCTATGGCGGTACCTGCGGCGTTTCCATCCAGGACCAGCTCTGGTTTGCCATGCTTTGGGGTATCAAGGGGCTCTCTGCAGTCTGCTGGTATATCGATGGCGCATGGATCGCGTCGATGATGTACGGCGTGCCCGCTGCTGATGCAAAGGCCTGGGATTCTATCGCTCAACTGCATCATCACTACACCTCGGGTATTTTCTACTACTTCTGGACCGAGACCGTGGCGATTTTCTCCAGCTCGCACCTTTCGACCATTCTCATGATTGGTCATCTGGTGTGGTTTATCAGCTTCGCTGTGTGGTTCGAGGATCGCGGTTCGCGTCTTGAAGGTGCAGACATTCAGACCCGCACCATCCGCTGGTTGGGTAAGAAGTTCCTCAACAGGGACGTGAACTTCCGCTTCCCGGTTCTGACGATTTCGGACTCAAAGCTTGCTGGTACCTTCCTGTACTTTGGCGGTACCTTTATGCTGGTCTTCCTGTTCCTTGTCAATGGCTTCTATCAGACCAACTCTCCGTTGCCTCCGCCGGTCAGCCATGCCGCAGTGTCCGGACAGGTGATGCTGGCTCAGCTGGTCGATACGCTGATGAAAATGATTGCGTAACAGCGCGGTACGAAGGGGCTGTTGCCCCTTCGGCCATCTTGAGCACTAACGTTTACCACGTAAAACAATTTTAGAGAGAGGGGGTTTGTAATGGCCGAACCTGTTCAAAACAAAAACCAGGCACCTGCTCCGGGATCGAAAGCGGCCCCGAAAGGCGTTCCGGGAGGAGCCCCCAAAGGTGGTACTCCCAAGAGTGGAGCTCCCAAAGCTCCGGTAGCACCGAAGGCCAAAGCGCCTGCCGCCAAGCAGGCTGGCAAGGCAAGGCTGTCTCCGCTTGATGTTACGCTTGGCCGTTCCGGCGTTCGCCAGGAATCAGCGCTTCCGTATGTCAAACCGAAGCCTGCGCCTCGGCCGAAACCGGCGGCAAAGCCCGCAGCCAAAGGCGCAGCGGCAGCGAAAGGTGCTCCGGCGGCAAAG
>CBEUNJ010000132.1:0-4164 GCA_965544465.1 uncultured Chlorobaculum sp. | reverse complement strand
GCGCTCCATCCGCCTTGCACTCAGCTCTCTCATGACACTTTTTAGAGGTGCCCATAAGTTCTATAGGAAATAGTGTTTCCAGCCTTACTGTTTCTTTTCCCGTGCCACGCTTGCAACAAACCCGGCTGGTCGTCCCTCTTTGGGCAGGCCGAGTAGAGCTCGTGCATGGTCGAGGGCGTCGTCGATGTTGCCGAACATGTTTTCTTCGCCAATGTCATCGGCAATGCCGTACTGCTGCATTGCGAAAATCGGCTGCGCGTGCACGCCGGAGAGAATGAGTTTCGTGCCCGATTTTCGGCAATCGGCGACCAGCTCCTTGAGCATGTTCAGGCCGGTGGCGTCGATACTCAGCACCTTGCGCATCCTGATGATGCGGATCGCCGGAGTCTTGCCGACTACGTGCATGGCGTCCTTGAACTTCGAGGCCGCGCCGAAAAAGAACGGGCCGCTGATTTCGAACACATCGACGTTGTCCGGAATGGTTCTGGTGACGATGGTGTTCGGATCGGCCTCTTCCTCGACGTCCTTCAGTTCGCCGGTGATGACCCCGACGTTGGTGATGCTGGCCATGCGCTTCATAAACAGGATCGCCGAGAGCAGCATTCCGATTTCGATGGCGATGGTCAAGTCGAAAATCACCGTCAGCAAAAAGGTGGTCAACAGTACGGCGATGTCGCTTTTCGGGCTTTTTAGAAGCTGGCGGAACACGTGGTGTTCGCTCATGTTCCAAGCCACTACAATCAGGATTGCGGCCAGTGTCGGCATTGGAATAAGCTTTGCCCACGAACCGAAGACCAGCATGATCGCTAGCAGCGTCACGGCGTGAACGATGCCCGCAATGGGCGTGCGTCCGCCATTTTTGATATTAGTCGCCGTACGCGCAATGGCGCCGGTCACCGGAATGCCGCCGAAGAGCGGTGCGATGATGTTGGCTACGCCTTGGCCGACAAGTTCCATGTTGGACTTGTGGCGTGCGCCGATCATGCCGTCGGAGACTACCGCCGACAGCAGCGATTCGATCGAGCCGAGCAAGGCGATGGTGGTGGCGGGCATGATGAGATGGCGGATCGTGGCGAAATCAAGCGTCGGCACGGATGGTGTGGGAATCGAGGCCGAAATGTTGCCGAAGCGCGTCTGGATGGTAGCAACCTCAAGGTGCAGCACTCTTACGGCTACCGTGGTGACGACGAGGGCAACCAGCGGGCCGGGGATTTTGGTCGCAAGTTTCGGCCAAAATTTCGACCAAAAGATGATGATGAGCAAGGCCGTCATGCCGACTATGATGGTTTCCAGACTGGCCGTCGGCAGGACGTTGAAGTAGGCGGTCCACTTTTCGATGAAGTCGGCGGGTACGCTGGCCATTTGCAGGCCGAGGAAATCCTTGACTTCGCTTGAAAAGATGATGATGGCGATGCCGCTGGTAAAGCCGACTACGACAGGATAGGGGATGAACTTGATGAGCGAGCCGAGCTGCGAGAGGCCCATGATGATGAGAATGACGCCTGCCATGATGGTGGCGATCATCAAGCCGTTCAGGCCGTACTGCTGTACGATGCCGTAAAGGATGACGATGAAGGCGCCAGTCGGCCCGCCGATCTGGACGCGGCTGCCGCCAAGAAGCGAGATGAGGAAGCCGCCGATGACGGCGCTGATGAGCCCTTTTTCAGGCGAGACGCCCGAGGCGATAGCGAAGGCGATGGCAAGCGGCAGGGCTACGATGCCGACAAGGATTCCGGACACGATGTCGCGGCCAAGCTGCTCTTTGGTCAGCTCGGGAAGAACAGTGAGAAGTTTCGGTTTAAACATAAATGAACATGGGTGATGTGAAGGAACGGCAGCTCTCCAACCGGTTGCGGTACGGTTCTGTTGCGGTTGTTATAACGACAGAAGCCCGGAAGTCCAAGACGCTCCGGGATGATTCTGTGTCGTTATGTCGGCAACGCTTCGGCTTGGCCGAAAGGGCCAGAGCGTTATGGCAACAGGACTGCCGCAATCTGGCGAGAACTATCTGTACTCCAATTTACAGTTTTCATTGAAAATTCAATGGGTTTAACCATAATTTTGCGAAGGTGTTTGTGCAATTGTGTTTCCGGTGCTAACATAAAACGAAGAGCCTGTCGTGCTTTTTCGTCAAATCATCGGTGGCGTTTTCTCCGGTTTCGTTTTGATCGCCGATGAGGCGGCTCTCATTGTGGTTGTCTGCTCTTCTTCAGCTTTTGACCAGGGTGCGCCATGCATCACTATGATTTTCTCGGCCAGCTGGTGCTGATTGGCACGCTGGCCATTGCCACTATTCTCGTGTTTCAGAGGATCCGGATTCCTTCGGTGATCGGTCTGATTTTCACGGGCATCATGCTTGGCCCTACGGGGTTTGGGGTGGTCAGCGACGGCGGGCTGATTTCGACGCTCGCCGAGCTGGGCGTGGTGCTGCTGCTCTTTACCATCGGCCTGGAGTTTTCCATCGACGATATGAAGAAGCTCCAGAAAATCGTTTTTGTCGGAGGCTTGACGCAGGTGGTGCTGACCGGATTGGGGATTGCCGGGCTGGCCTACTGGTTTATGGAGGCGATTGGCAGAAGCATCAGCACGCAGGAGGCGCTGGTGCTTGGCTTCTCCTTTTCGGTGAGCAGTACTGCGTTGTGCCTGAAGATTCTGTCCGACCGCGACGAACTCGGTTTCGATCACGGCAAGATTGCTCTCGGTATTCTCATTTTTCAGGACATGGCTATTGTGCCGCTCATGATCGGGTTGACGTTCCTGACGCCCGGCAAGGTTATTTCGCCTGAGGCGACCTTTCAAGAGGTGGCGCTGCTTTTGCTCTTCACCATTAGCATGTTCGGCGGCTTCCGGCTTTTGATGCCAAGGCTCGTGCGGATGATTACCGCATTGCACGCCGGCGAGGTGCTGGTGCTCGGTGCGCTGGTGCTCTGTTTCGGTGCGGCATGGCTGGCTTCGCTGATCGGTCTGTCGCTGGCGCTTGGCGCGTTCATGGCGGGTATGGTGATTGCCAGCACGGACGGAAGCCACCGCATCAGCAGAACCATCGACCCCTTCCGCGAGGCGCTGACGAGCATCTTTTTTGTCTCCATTGGCCTGTTGCTTGATGTGAACATGATTGAGCTGCCGTGGCTGATCGGTGTGGCGCTGATCGTCCTTCTGGTCAAAGGCATCGTCATGACCGGTATTTCGATGGCGCTTGGCTTTTCGTCGCGGGTGAGCCTGATGTCGGGCATGGTGCTGGCCCAGATCGGGGAATTTTCGTTTGTGCTTGCCGGATCGGCGAAGAATACGGGGCTGATCGACCAGCATATGTTCCAGTTGATGCTGACCATTATCGTCGTTACCATGATCGTGACGCCCGCGCTGATTGCCGCCGCGCCGGGTTTTGCCGCACAGATGGCTCCGATGTTCCGGTTCATACCGTTGATGTCCGAACCTCAGCCGAAACCGTCGCCGCGCGCCACTGCCGGGCCGATTGCCTGTAAGGGCGAAATCCACGCAGTCATCATCGGTTACGGTCTGATTGGCCGCAACGTGGCTGCCGTGATGAACGCTACAAACCTGTTCTACACAGTGCTTGATACCAATCGCAAGGTGGTCAGCACGATGCGCCGCAAAGGCGAGTCGCTCTTTTTTGGGGATTGCACCGAGCGCAAGTCGCTGCTTCGCGTTGGCACCGATCACTGCCGTTCTGTGGTGATCTGCATTCCCGAAATCGAGGTGATCATTCAGTGCATCCGTCTGGTGCGCACAATCAACAGCGACGCCTTCATCATCGTCCGTGCCCGCTCGTTCCAGTCCGCCGCGCAGTTTTACCGCGCCGGAGCCGATGCGGTTGTGACCGAAATCTTCGAGACCTCAATCCAGATGTTCTCCGAGCTACTCAGGCATTTCAAGGTTGCGCCGGAAACCATCTTCGAGCAGCAAGAGATCATCCGGCGCGAGGGCGGCAAACTGTTCCGTGAGCCATCCGCCGAAGCTGCCGCTTCAGCTTCCAACAGCGGCAGGCGTGGTGTACGCAACGCTCCTGCACCGCCAAAGTCTGCCAGCGACCAGCCGCCACCACGCTCGTAAGGGAGTAGCCCGCTCCCGTCCCGATGAAGTGGCGCCTCAGCAGAAACCTGAGCTGCCCTTCATTGTGAATCTGTGGTATGTCAAAAGAAA
>CBEUNJ010000131.1:0-4230 GCA_965544465.1 uncultured Chlorobaculum sp. | reverse complement strand
CTTCATGAGCCGTTTGTTTCGGTAGGCAAGGAGCGCTTCAGAGTAGAGATGGTCAGGAAACTCCATCCGCCTCTTTTTTCAGGCGATATGCGATTCGTGATGCTCTCTGCTCTGGTCTGCGCGACAAACAGCGAAGCGGATCAGTATTCGCAATATTTGTTTCCGAGCGATCCTGATTTCAAGAGGGTGCTGGTGGCCAACCTCTGCCGGAAGTACGAGGTTCTGCACGGCAAGCCGATGGCCTGTATCGAAAATAATGTCATGTTCGAGCTTGATCGGGATTATGTGGCTAAAGTACATGGCAAGGTGCAGAAGCTGATCACCTTAAAAGAAGGTCGAAGCGACGAGTCAAAGGTAAAGGGTACGCTTGCGCCGTTTCGTTTGGTAGCTCCAACGGAATTGATCGAGGTCGGCTACGAATGCGGCTTCGGCGAGAAGAATGCCCAAGGGTTCGGCATGGTCAAGGCGATCAATTGATAACCATGCCCCATTTCTAATAACTCAGGGTTGGAGGCGTTTCGGTGGCGTTCTGTGATCATGCGCTAGAACGTTACCAACTTGATTTATTGCCACAGATTTTGATCTCCTGAATTTTCTGTCTCGCAACGGGGCAACGTTACTGACGTTATTTTCCTCCCCCAGTTTGGGAGTTGCAGTCCCTGCAAAATCCTGTGGTTCCCGGACATCTCGCCCTCTCTTTGCCCTCCGGTTCATTTCCCTCTGACGGGAATTATTTCCTTTCTTCCTCCGGTTAACTGACGAATAGAGGCATACAATCCTGTTGCCGGATTTTCATTTAAATCATACAGTTATGGATGGCCATATTGTCATTACGGGAGCGACCGGTGTTATCGGCAAGGAGGTTGCGAAGAAGCTCATTACTTCAGGACGCCAGGTTGTTGTGTTCGCACGTTCCACAGAGGCGGCCAAAGTCAAGGTGCCCGGCGCGGCGGCTTATGTGCACTGGGATTCCCACCTGACCGAGGGGGAGTGGACCTCCTGGATCGATGGCGCGTACGCCGTGATTCATCTCGCCGGTAAGCCGCTGCTTGAGGAGCGTTGGTCGGAGGCGCACAAAAAAGCTTGCTACGATTCCCGCATCGACGGAACCCGCGCCCTGGTCTCGGCTATGACGGGCGCTGCGGTCAAGCCCAAGGTGCTCCTTTCCGCATCGGCCATCGGTTACTACGGATCGTTTGAGCGGTGTCAGGATACAGTGCAGCTTGGTGAATCGGGTGCGCCCGGTAGTGATTTTCTGGCCAAAATCTGCTTCGACTGGGAGAAAGAGGCCATTCCTGCCGAAAAGCTTGGCATCCGGGTTGTGCGTTTGAGAACGGGCATCGTGCTTTCAACCAAGGGCGGGATGTTGCAGAAGATGATGACGCCGTTCGACTTTTTTATCGGCGGGCCGATTGGTTCTGGTCAGCAGTGCATTTCGTGGATTCATCTCGATGACGAGGTGGGCATTATTGTCGAAGCGCTTGATAACGAGGCGTATCACGGCCCGGTCAACGGGGTCGCGCCCGAACCGGTCAGCATGAAGGTTTTTGCAGAAACGCTGGGCGCGGTGATGCATCGGCCATCGCTTTTGCCGGTGCCGAAGCTCGCGGTTGAGGTGCTGATGGGTGAGGGGGCGGAGTATGCTGTGACGGGTCAGAACGTTAAGCCGGAGTTTCTCCAGCAGCACGGCTTCTCTTTTGCCTGGGTGCATCTGCGCGAGGCGCTTGCCGACCTCATTGCGCGAGGAATCTGACGCTTTTGCGGAATGGCATTCGTAACAGAATAAAAAAAGGCGGGTCAGGCTTTGTGGGCCTGCCCGCTTGAAGCTTGTGGTGAAAGCTGATCGCCGGGATCAATAGCGATCTCTTCTCATCGGCCTCTCTTCGCGGGGCCTTGCCTCGTTGACTTTTATGGTGCGGCCTTGGAAGTCTTTGTCGTTCATTTCCTCGATTGCCGCACGGGCTTCGCCATCATTCGGCATATCGACAAATCCGAACCCTTTGGAACGGCCTGAAAACTTGTCGGTAATGATGTTGGCGCTGTGCACCTGCCCAAACTCAGAGAACGCATCGCGTAAGTCATCTTCCGAAACGCTGTACGGCAGATTGCCAATGTAAATATTCATTATAGGACGGTAGAAACATGTGCTTCGATAAGAGAGTACCGCTATCGGATAACCAAAGCACCAATCATCCGGCAAGCGATCAGCCAACCACTGGCTAATTAATAGATAATTTACTTCAATAAACTATCCTTTTCAAAAAGAAAAACGTTTCGGTTAGATTAATTTTTGATGTTTTTTCTCTCGCGTTTCATGCTTCCTGCCTTTCGGGACACTCTCGATGTTTCGTCACGCTTTCGCTCAGCTTCAGCGCAAAGCCTTTTCGGAGGTGGGATTTCTTGCGTTTTTCTTCTATATCGTAATAAAGTTGCCAAGAATTCTTGTTTTGCCTAAAATGAATCGTTATTATCAGCGCTTATTCATAAAATATTTAGGATCAAATAATCGATTAAAGCTGAGGGTTATGAGGGAAAAACTGAGCGCGTCACTGCTGCCATTTCTGGCGGTGATGATGGCCTGCAAAACCGGATGGGCTGCTGAAAGGGTGGTGTCCGATACCGGCACGACGTCATGGATGCTAACTTCCACGGCGCTTGTGCTGCTCATGGTTCCCGGTCTGGCCATGTTTTATGGTGGCCTTGTCCGTACGAAAAACGTTCTTGGCACCATGATGCACAGCTTCGCTGCGATGGTAATCATCGGCGTGATCTGGCCGGCGGTCGGTTATGCGCTGAGCTTTGGCCACAGCATTCTGGGCGGTCTGGTCGGCTGGAATCCGAAGTATTTCATGTTGCAGGGCATCGATAATTCGATCATGGGTAGCCATATTCCGGAGTATGTGTTCGCCATGTTCCAGGGCAAGTTTGCCATCATAACTCCGGCGCTCATTGCCGGTGCGTTTGCCGAGCGGGTCAACTTCAAGGGCTTCCTTCTGTTTATAGCGCTGTGGAGCATCGTGGTCTATACTCCCATCTGCCACTGGGTGTGGGCTTCGGACGGCTTCCTGTTCAACCTCGGCCCGAAAGGCGCGATCGATTTCGCGGGCGGCACGGTCGTGCATATTTCATCCGGCGTCACGGCGCTGGTCGCTGCGCTGTATCTTGGCGCTCGACGCGGTTATCCGAGGAACGTGATGCACCCGAACAATATGGTCATGACCTTGATGGGCGCGGGCTTGCTCTGGGTTGGCTGGTTCGGCTTCAATGCCGGTAGCGCCATTGCCAGTGACCTGGCCACCGCGCGGGCCCTGACCGTTACCCAGATGGCTGCTGCTGCCGGAGCGTTCACCTGGATGATGATCGAGATTTTCCATCACGGCAAGGCCACCAGCCTTGGCGTGGCATCCGGTATTTTGGCCGGGTTGGTCGCCATCACGCCCGCTGCGGGAGTTGTGCCGCCGTACGGCGCGTTCGCTCTTGGCGCCATTGCCGCCGTGATCTGCTACCTTGCCATCATTCTCAAGAGCAAGCTCGGTTACGATGACAGCCTCGATGCGTTCGGTGTGCATGGCGTTGGCGGCATTGTAGGCGCGATTTCCCTCACCTTTTTCATCCGCCCTGCGTGGATGGCCGAGGCCGCCCAGGCAGCCGGAGGCTCATGGACGATGTGGCAGCAGCTTGGTGTCCAGCTTACCGCGATTGGCGTCACCATCGCTTTCGCGGCCACTGTTTCGCTGGTGCTGCTTGTCATTGTGGAAAAAACTGTCGGCTTGCGTATCGACGAGTGCGACGAAATGTCCGGCCTCGACCACAGTATGCACGGCGAGCAGGGATACGGCCTTATCAATCCTAACTGATAGACAACAGTATGAAACTCATTACCGCTATCATTCCTCCGGACAGGCTGGACCACGTTCGCGAAGCGTTGATACAGGCCGATATTACCAGAATCACGGTCAGCCGCGTGACCGGCCACGGACGCCAGGAGGATATCGAGTACTATCGCGGCCGGCAGATTGCTCCGAACCTGATTCCGAAGGTGCGGCTCGATATTGCCGTCAACGATCAGTATGTCGATACGACCATCGAGACCATCATCAAGGCCGCTCGGCACGGTGATGGCCGGATCGGCGACGGCAAGATTTTTGTTTCGCCACTTGAGCAGTGCATCAGAATCCGGACCGACGAGCGCGGAGGAAGCGCTATCTGAATCTCGCGCTACGAATTATG
>CBEUNJ010000130.1:0-4367 GCA_965544465.1 uncultured Chlorobaculum sp. | reverse complement strand
AATCGAATATTGTGTTGCCTGAAAAAAACTGGATTCTTCACTTCGTTCAGAATGACAGAGAAAAAGACGATAATCCTCAACAAACAGCACTCCGAATAACCTTTTAAGACAGCTTCTTCTGGGAATGCCGTGGAAGATCGCAAGAATGCGGCGGCTACGAGAATCGCCCCTACAAATTTCCATCAATGCTGGTTCAGCGGTGCGGTGTGCGGGCAACCACAAGGGCTGCCCCTACAGGATTCATCGCAACATCAATGTTTCATAGTTTTTCCAGAACCTGGTCGATCTGTTCCTGGTAGTCATCGGCGTTGGCGGGGGAGAGCTTGATGAGGGAGGTGTAAACCCTGATCGCTTTTTTGTACGCACCCTGCTGGATGAAGAGTTTAGCCAGCGATTCGGTTGGCACGGCAATCGAAGTGTCGTCGGAGAAGGGCTGCTTCTGCTCGGCGATGGGGGTCGGGTCGAAGGATTCGGTGGTTCCGGGCGGGGCGAAGCTGGCGAGGGCCGCCGAAAGATGGTCAAGCTCTTCGGCGATTGAATCGACAAGCGGCGCTGGCTCCGGTTCCGGGTTTTGTGACTGAAGCGTTTTGAGTTCGATCAACTCCTGCCAAGCCACCTGGTTTGCCGGGGCGATGCGGCAGCAGTGACCGAGGTGCGTGGCCGCATCTGCATACCGTTTCAGTCCTTTCAAGGCGCGTGCGAAGAGCAGATGGAGTACATAGGACTCGGGAAACCACCCCTCCATTTCGGTCAGCTTGTCGATGGCCGACTGGAATGCTCCGCGTCCGATGTCAAGAGATGCATCGGCGAAAAGAAGATGCGGGTCGCTGCTTGTCATACCGGAGTTCAGGTCAAGGTATTTTTTAGCTGGAGATGGAGTGGCGCGCGCCGTAAGATCAGATTGTATGGTTTATTGCACGCTTTTCCAAGGCCAAAAGCAGCAATCTGGAGACCAGTTCGTTGAATTCAACGCCCGAGGCGGCCATGAGCATCGGATACATGCTGATGTCGGTGAAGCCGGGGATGGTGTTGATTTCATTCAGGATGATACGGTTCGTGTTGTCCTCGATGAAGCAATCGACTCGTGCCATGCCTCGGCATCCAAGCGCCTTGAAGACGGTGAGTGCGGTGTTGCGGACTGCTGCCGAAACCTCTTCCGGAAGCTTTGCCGGAATGACCAGCTCCGCACTGCTTTGGACGTACTTGTCTTCGAAATCGTAAAAATCGCTGCCGGGGATGATTTCACCGGGCGCGGAGGCTACCGGGTTATCATTGCCAAGCACGGCCACCTCTACTTCGCGGCCCGAGATGGCGGTTTCGATTAGCACCTTGCTATCCAGCTCGCAAGCCTTGTCGAGCGCCGGACGGAGTTCGAGCGCGTTATGCACTTTTGAAATGCCGACCGACGAGCCGAGGCTTGCCGGTTTGATGAACAGCGGAAAGGAGAACCGTTCCGTCACCACATTGCAGACGCCGTGCGGATCGGCGGCGTAATCGGCGCTCATGACGGCTATGAATGGCGCGACTGCAACGCCTGCGTCCACAGCGCACAGTTTGGTTAACGCCTTGTCCATCGCCAGCGCTGAAGCGGTCAGGCCGCAACCGACGTAGGGAATGCCGAAGGTGTCGAGGCAGCCCTGGATTGTTCCATCCTCGCCGAACGAGCCGTGCAGCGTCAGGAACGCTACGTCGATGGAGTCAAAAAAGGCGGTCAGCTCAAAGCGCTTGCCCTCATCCATGTCGGTCAGTTCGTCAAGCTGTCCGGAAACCTCATCCTGTCCCGCGTTCCGGAGCAGTGTGGCGATGTCAAGCGAAAGGACGCGTTTGGCGCATGCGCCGCCATGCCATCGGCCTTCGCGGTCGATGTAGAGCGGCAGAATATCGTAGCGGCTTCGGTCGATCTGAGCGGCTACGGCTCTGGCGGAGATGATCGAGATGATATGTTCGACCGATTTTCCTCCGAAAAACAGCGCGACGGTTTGTTTGGGCATAGGAGTGTTGGGTGAAGGTGAACGGGGAAGTCAGGATTGGAGGTGCAGGTGTTCAACGCTGATGCAGCGGTTCTGCACAACGTCGAGGCCGGCGTTTCGGGCTTTTTCGGCGGTGGCTTCGTTGGTGATGCCGAGCTGCATCCAGACCACCTTTGCGCCGATGGCGATGGCTTCGTCAACGACCGGCGGTACATCTTGCGGCTTGCGGAAAATATCGACGATTTCGATCAGGGTTCGTTTTTCCTCTGGGATCGCCGAGAGCGAAGGCCAGCACTCGTGGCCCAGCACGGAGCTGGCCGACGGATTGACCGGATAGATGGTAAAGCCCGCATGAATCAGATAACGCGCCACGGCATGACTGGGCCGGTCATGCTTGGCCGAAAGCCCGACAATGGCGACATGGCGGTAGTTTGTAAGGATTGAGGCGATGTCCATTGTTCTGTCAAAAAATGTTCAGTCAGATAGCGGAACAGCCGCTGCTTCTGATTGAAAATATCGGTCTCGGCTCAGACTCACAACCGGTCAGGAGAAAAATAAAAGCCGCCGAGGCTTGCATTTTTTCCACCATCGATAGTGTCTCCCGCCCCGATGTAACGGCCCCTTCAGCGCTTTACATCGGATGTTCAAGCTTTTTCCTCAGATCACTACGGTTGTATCCACTACCAGTACGCACTAATCCCATAGTTTTTGAGAGCATTGTTGGCTTCTCTGGCTCTTGTTAACAGAGCTTTGGAAGGCCAGTCAAGCATTGCTCGAACAATCGATCTCATCGTAATCGCATCATGTCAACCTTGGAGACGTTGAGTACCAGTTTGTCGGCATGGCGCACCAGTTTGCCTGCTGTGAATCAATGAACCTGTGGCGAAAAGTATCAGCATAGACCGATACCGGGATAACCGCTTCAGTGACATCATCCTTGAACGACTCGAAAAGGTTGTTGCCCAGTACCATCATGAAGGACCATGCAGCATGAGTATTGAAGCGTTTGAACGGCAACTGCTCGTGTCCAAAGGTTTGTCATGCTCGGTTGGTCAGTTCGTCTGTCCCACGATCATGGTAGAGTGCCAACATTGTCCCGGCTTCAAGCCATTGTGTACGGCCAGTGTTCCGCAACTGTGCGTCAATAGGTCCACCCATGCCGCAACGGCTGAAACCCCTTGACCTTCTTGTCTGTGGGGTGCACCCCGTGGCGTTTCTCGGTATCATCATTGAGCAGCGCCGTCGTATCCAGACCCAGCACGATCTGCCGTAGGTTACTGTGCTTGCGATCAATGATTGGAAAGATGGCAAATAGTTTGCGGGTAACTGGCAAACACGCTCAGGCCTGCCCTGCCGGTCAACTGCTCGTCTGTTGGAAGAATTGCGCTGATTTGGTGTTCTTTTTTCCCCTTAATTGTCTTATCTTTTACCATAAAGTTCTCCACCTGCCGGCTTGTGTTATCTTGAATGGTAATTTCGTCGTTACCACTTCTAAGATAAAACAAGCCGGCAGGTGAGGGTTTTTTTATTGCAAATCGATCAAGTCAGGGTCATGATGCGGCTTGCAACAAACGCTTAGCACATAACAGCCATATCTTGTAGATTGGCATCATTATCGTACGCCGCAAAGAAGCTGACGTTTGAGCTGATTCGTCAGAAATCGAACTATTAGCGCAGCTTTTTTTACTCGACAACTTTGTTATGGTCAGTTTGTTTTTCATTGATGCCATGACGCAACAAACATACGTAGTTCAATTATGACAACCCATATAGCACAACTTGCTATCCAGCACATTGAAAAGGACAAATTCCTCGATGCAATCGAGTGCTTGCAGAATGCAATTCTGGAAATTGAGGTAACCGGTTCAGATCGGCGGAAGATCAGAAGTATCAAGGCCATCATGGACAAGATCAGTGAAGCCGCTATGTTCGGCAGTGACTGGGATGAAGGAGCCAGAGCCAAAAAAGCAGCCATTCTGAGGCTTCAGAAAGTCAGCGCCGCCTGACTGAACACCCAGCTCCAAGCGCCACTCTTTGACGCTGCCAGCCCGTCCCGAAATTGTCCGGGACGGGCGCAATCTGTAGCGCCATCCTCATTGGCCCAACGACAAAAATCGGACAATACTGTTTTATTTTTTTATCACTCATCACCCGACGATGATTCACGTTTTTTATGGCTTACAATGCATTCGTTGAATCATTCCGATACAGACTCCTTGAACCGTTCATTGCTGCGTATTGAAAGCGTCATCATTTCAAACATCGGAACGATAAAAACGCTTCAAAATCAGCAGAAACGAACAATAACAAAGCGCTCATTCCAAGCCATAAGGGCACTTCTAAAGGGCGTCTCTAAAAAGTCAAACACTTCTCTCAAAATTGTGCAAAAAACTGCGC
>CBEUNJ010000129.1:0-4375 GCA_965544465.1 uncultured Chlorobaculum sp. | reverse complement strand
TTCAGTTATGTGAAATAAGAGGGGATTGTATTACATTTAATAAGTTATGCACGGCCTGTGAAACTCTACAACCGGAGCGTACATCATTTTTTTCTACCTTTTCATCAAACCATAAACCCGATAGAATCATGGCAAACGAATCAGCAAACGGCGTATTCAGCGATCTCTTTACGGCTGTTGGCGATTTGACCCAGCAGGCTACCGATATGGCCGGAAGCGCTGTCAAAACCGCTACCGACACGGTTCAGCCGCTCAGCAACGCAGCCGTGGAGCTTTGCACCACAACCATCAACTCGGCAACCCAGCTTGTCGAGGGCGTGACCAAAGCCGTCACCTCGGCCATCGCACCGAAACAGTAAGCCCGAGAAGAGTTGACGCTTGCCCTGTTCCACGCGAACAGGAACACGTCGCCACAAATCCGAAAGCCCTTTACCTCAATGCAGCGTAAAGGGCTTTTTCTCTTTTGCGTCCCCGCCTCTGAGTGACGACGGCGGCTCGAAACGATGATTCAAACCTGTTTCGAGGAACGACAGCTACCGCACGGCGCATCCTCCTTCAACGAAGCAAGCAGCCGATTGAACTGGACATCGTACAGTTTGCCGTCATGCTCCCACCCAAAGAAAACCGGAACGGCATTTCTGCGGATTTCAGAGCCAAGATTCTTGCCGCTGTCGTGGTCGATAAGCTGCCACTCATCGAGCCGCGACTGTTTGACCAGCGCGACAGGATAGAGCAACCGTTTGCCTTCGCGCATTTCGCATTGCACGGCCTTGAGCACTACATGCCATAGCCAATCGCTCTTCATGCTGCTTTTCGAAATGACCAGCACCACTTTTTCATGACAACGGATCACCTGATCGATACGCTTTTCGAGGAAATTGGCGATTTCGTGATCATCCTCACAAAACCAGCAGCAACCGCCTTGCGCTTCAAGATCATCATGCAGCCGCTGCGCAAAGCTCTTGTCGGGCGCGCCATAGTTGATGATGCATGACAAGGTGTTGAACTGGTCGTCATCGAACGAGCGGATGAATGCGATCATGCTCTCCGCCACACCGCAACCATGAAGGAAGGTTTCGGACAGGCGGCCCCGTGACTTGAAGATGGTGTTGATGCTGATTTCGGAGGGGCCATGGTGCTGAACCGTGTCGAGCCCCTTGACGTTGCTCAGATCAACGTTGGTGAAATTGGTGTGGAAGGTTTTAATGCTCTCCAGGTTGGCCATGTTCAGCTCTGAGCCGCGCAGATTGGCCATGCTCAGATTGGCCTCGGCCAGATTCGCATCGCAGAGATTCGCGCCGAGGAACTCCACGCTGCTGAGATTGGCCGCTCTCAAATCGGCTCCGCTCAGGTTGGCCATGCTGAGATTCGCGCCAGAGAGATTCGCGCCACGCAGGTTGGTCCAACGCAACCTGGCCTGTTGCAAATCCGCCCTGCTCAGATCAGCATCCGCCATCTCCGCCTCGCTCAGATCGGCGTCGTGAAGATCGGCTTGGTGCAGATCGACCTCATGAAGATCGGCCTCCCGCATATCGGCATCATGCATATCGGCTTCGCTCAGGTCGGCGTCGTGCATATCCGCGTCGAGAAGATCAGCATCCGCGAATCGAGCCTCGTGCATGTGCGCCTCTCCAAGATCGGCCATGCCAAGCGTCGTGCCGCTGAGATCGGCCCAGCTCAAGGTGGCTTCGTGGAGGTTGCATTCGGTGAGGTTCGCGCCGTTCAGGCGAGCATTGCTGAGACTCGCGCCGTTCAGATTGGCGTGATTCAGATCGGTCATGCCGAGATTGGCTCCGTCGAGAATGGCATTGGCCAGATCGGCCCGAACCAGATTCGCGCCGATGAGATCAGCGTCAGTGAAATCAGCGCGGCGAAGATCGGCTCCGGCCAGATCGGCTCCGCTCAGCTTCGCCTGACGAAGCAAGGCGCCGCAAAGATTCGCACCGCTCAAATTGGCCGCCTTGAAACTGACACCGCTCAAATCAGCCTTGGCAAGATCGAGTTCCATAAAATCCTTTTTATTGAAATCGACGTAAGCTTTCGGATTTGCCTTTCGCGCCTCGTTCCACTCGGAAACCGATCTGAGCAGCACTTCCATGGTGAGGCTTGCCGGTTGTTTATGCATTGTGCCCCCTTGAACCGCTGGTTATGAATTCGCCTTGAAACCCTTGAAATTAAATTAACATCCGTCCCCCATGAAACCGTTCCACGAGAACGCCCAGCCAAATGAAACATCGCCGTGACATTCCATTCCCGCGCGCTTTGCAGCCAAGCTCCGCGCCAGCGGCGTTGGATGGCTCGACGCCGTAACGTACATTAGCATGTTCATCAGCAAAAAACACCGCAACCATGCCCCAAATCCCGCACACCGCGCCCCGCTCGATTTTCTGCGTCGGCAAGAACTATCCCGATCACGCCCGCGAAATGGCCGCATGGGAACAAGAGGCTCGGCCAGCAGGCGAAGAGAGGCACGAGAGCGAACCGATCATCTTTATGAAACCCGGCTCGGCGCTCTCCGGCGACGGCACTACCTCGATTCCGCTGTTCGAAGGCCGTCCGGTCAGCGAAAGCCTTCACTACGAGGGTGAACTGGTGCTGCTGGTCGGCAGGGACGCCGAAGAGGTTTCGCTTGACGAAGCCGCGTCGTACATCGCCGGTTATGCTGCCGGACTCGACATGACACTTCGCGACGTGCAGCTTGAAGCCAAAAAAGGCGGCAATCCGTGGCTGAAGAGCAAAGGGTTCCGCCAGAGCGCGCTCGTCTCCGATTTCGTTTCACCTGACCAGACCGGTCCGTGGGGCGAGCTGTCGATTTCGCTGAAGCTGAACGGCGAGCTCCGACAGCACTCTCTGGTCTCAGCCATGACCTTTTCACCAGGTTATCTGGTTTATTATTTATCGTATATTTACGGTCTCCGGGCAGGAGACTTCATCTTCACCGGCACACCGGCTGGTGTCGGAAGCGTCCTGCCCGGAGACCAGCTCGAAGTCTCCCTCGAAACCGGAGGCGCGCAAACGGCTCAGGCCACGCTGACCCAACTCGAAGCACAAGTATCCTGAATCATTCATCTCCCGATCATGAGCACACTTTTCCTGAATGCAAGACTCCTGAACCCGGCTGAACACCTCGACACCACGGGTTCAATAAAAATCGACGATCAGGGCATCATCGAAGCCGTGGTCACCGGCGCAGAAACCGTAGCAGCCGGAGACGACGATCGCATTATCGATCTAAAAGGCAAAGTGCTCGCGCCCGGCCTGTTCGACATGCACTGCCATTTCAGGGAGCCCGGCCAAGAGTACAAGGAGACACTTGAAACCGGCTCGGCGGCAGCAGTCGCGGGCGGCTTCACCGGCGTGGCGCTCATGCCGAACACCAAGCCGGTCATCGACAGCCCGCTCGGCGTGGCCTACATCCGCCACCACAGCGCCGAACTGCCGATCCAGATCGAGGTGATCGGAGCCATGACCGTCGGCAGCTTGGGCGAGGCGCTCGCCCCTTACGGCAAATACAGCTCCTACGGCGTAAAGGCCATTTCGGATGATGGCACGGCGATCCAGAACACGCAAATCATGCGGCTAGCCGTCGAGTACGCAGCCAATTTCGACTTGCTGCTCATCCAGCACGCCGAAGACAAGTACCTCACCGCTGGCGGCATCATGAACGACGGCGCAGCCTCGACCATGCTCGGTCTGAAAGGCATTCCCGAAGTGGCCGAACCGATCATAATCGGTCGCGACCTGCAACTGATCGCCTGGCTGAAAAAGCACAAGCTCAGCGGAGCCCTGCCGGAGCCGCGCTACCATGTGGCACACATCAGCACGGCAAGCTCGGTCGATCTGGTTCGGCAAGCCAAGGCCGCTGGCCTGCTGGCCTCCTGCGAAGTGACGCCGCATCACTTTACCCTCACGGAGAACGATCTGGTCGCCGCGAAGGAAAAAGGCAACTACATCATGAAGCCGCCACTCCCCTCTGAAGAGAACCGCGCCGCCATCATCGAAGGATTGCGTGACGGCACCATTGACGCCATCGCCACCGACCACGCCCCACACGCCCGCCACGAAAAGGAGTGCCCGCCCGACCAGGTGGCCTTTGGCATCATCGGGCTCGAAACATCGCTTGGGCTCACCATCACCGAATTGGTGGACAAGGGCGTCATCACCCTGTCACGGGCCATCGAACTGCTTTCGACCAATCCGCGCCGCCTGATGGGGCTGGAAGAGATCCGCTTCGAGTCGGGCCAGCAAGCCAACCTTGTCATCATCGACCCGGAGCTGGAGTGGACGGTCAGCGAGGAGAATTTCGGTTCAAAATCGAGGAATACGCCGTTCATGGGACGCACCCTCAAGGGTAAAGCACTTGGCATCTACAACC
>CBEUNJ010000128.1:0-4442 GCA_965544465.1 uncultured Chlorobaculum sp. | reverse complement strand
TCAAGCCGTAGGCGTGAAGCTCAACCCCTGAGCCGCTTTTCGGCGAGTTTGGTCTGCTTGTGAATGCCGACGACGATCATCAGATTGCTGGTCGTCAGCAGGCTTTCGGCCAGTCCGTGCAGAAAGTCGTCGTGCGAAAGCGACTGATAGCCCAGCACATGCATGGCGATGTACATGCAGACGACCGTCACTGAAATGAACACCAGGACGAACCAGAACCCCGCTACGGTCAGCCCGGAAAAGACCTCCGGATCCTGCTTGCGCACCTTCAGCAGCATGACGAGAAAGGCCATATAGACGATGCTTGAAACTTGTAAAATGGCGTCGAACCAGGTGCTTCCCATCATGAACGAGTAGAGCGATGCGTTGCTTCCCGTCGCCAGCACAACAACGCCGAACAGCGCGCCCGTCCAGGTGTTCAGCGGTTTGGCCTCCCGTTTTTCCTCGCCTTTCAGAATCTTCAGCGTCGCATACAACAGGGCGCAACTCCCCACCAGATTGATTGCCTCGGAGAGTTCGAGGAAACGCATGATGGTGTCGCCGGAGAGGTGGTAGAGGAGCACGAACCAGCTTCCGATCCAGTGCGGAATCATGAAGAGCGCGAAGCGGCGCACATCCTTTCGGCCAATCAGCAAGCCGTACCGGTAGAGCATGATGAGCGCCACGCCCCATTCAAGCGATGAGGAGATATGAATAATCCAGTTCAGCGGAGAGAGTAGCATCGATGTACTTCACGTATGATTATAAAAACGTTAGCATTCCCATCGCGTTTTCAGCGGCGTCTGTCAACGGCCTTTCGCGAGGTGATAGAGGTTTTTGGCCATGATTTTCATCTGCACGCTCCACGGCGCGGGTACCATTTTTTTGTAGAGATACGAATCGAAGGTGATGGACTGCACATCCTTGTCGCGGCAGATCGCCACGAAGCTCTCGCGCAACCTGTCGCTCTTGTAATAGACCGATTGCAGCACCTGCAACCCGAAGAAGATGGGCGAGTAGAGCTTGCGGAACTTCTTCTCGTAGCTCGAAAGCGGTGTGTTGTTGCGGATGCGCTCGATCATCGCCTCCGCACCGAGTTTGCCGGAGCGCATGGCGAAGAAGATGCCCTCGCCGTTGGCCGGAGTCACCAGCCCCGCCGCGTCGCCGACGAGGATGGCGCCCTCCTGCGTGAAGGAGCGGCGGGGCTTCATCGGAATCTTGGCCGCCTCGTTGAGGTAGGGCTTTTCGTGAATGCCGATCTTTTCGACGAAGCGCTGTTGCAACTGCTTGATGTCGCGGCGGTGCTCCTCGGTGCCGGTTCCGATGGCGATGTGGTCGGTTTTCGGGAAGATCCAGCCGTAGAAATCGGGTGAGACTTCGCCGTCGAACCAGATTTCTACCAGCTCCTCGTAAGGCTTCAGCTCGTCGCAGTAGTGGAAGCGCTGCTGCATGGCGATCACTTTCAGGTCGTTCGGTGGAAAGCCAAGCTCGTCGGCGGTTTTCGAGTTCGCGCCGTCTGCGCCGATGACGTACGAGGCTTCGACTGGCGGCAGCGCTTCGCTCTCCTTGTTGAAAAGATGGATTGTGAAGCGGTCAGCGGAACGGTCGATCTTCTTCACCAGCGCCTCGACCAGCTCTGCGCCAGCCTTCTGCGCTTTCTCGCGAAGGTAGCGGTCGAACCGCTCGCGCCGCACCATGCCGACGTAGCCGTTCGGCATGTGCATAAAGATGGTCTCGCCTTTCGGTGAGCGCACGCTCATGCGGGTCAGCTTCTTTTCGACCAGCTCGTCGGGAATCTGGAACTCCTCAATCAGACCGAGCGGAATCGCGCCGCCGCACGGCTTGACGTTGGCAAGGTTGCGTTCGATGAGGATGGTCGAGTGCCCCGCTTTGGCCAGAATTTCCGCAGCAGCAGCACCCGACGGCCCTCCTCCTATGATTGCGACATCGTAAAGCATTGCTTTGAATTGTTAATCAATCATTGTCTCAGAACTCAGGTTCTTTGTCATTCTGAACGAAGTGAAGAATCCAGATTCCCAAGATCAGCAATAAGCTGATGATTTATAGTTACTTACGAGACCTGAAAAATTTCGTACGTCTCGCTGAGACAACGCCAAGTACTTCATCCTCTTAAACCAGTTTCGACGCCAGGAACTCCTTGGCTTTCGACATGTCGATCCGCTCCTGCGCAGCGGTGTCGCGGTAGCGCACGGTGATTGTGCCGTTCTCCAGTGTGTCGTGATCGACTGTGAAGCAGAATGGCGTGCCGATCTCGTCCTGACGGCGATAGCGTTTGCCGATGGAGGCTGCGTCGTCGTACTGCACCATGAAGTTTTCCGAAAGCTCCGCGCAGAGTTGGCGGGCCTTTTCGCCCATCTCCCCTTTCTTCATCAGCGGCAGCACGGCTGCCTTCACCGGTGCGACCTTCGGCGCGAGCTTCAGCATCACGCGCAGCTCGCCGTCCACCACGTCCTCCTGATAGGCGTCCGACAGCAGCGCCAGGAAGGTGCGGTCGCAGCCCGACGAGGTCTCGACGACGTACGGAATGTAGCGCTCGTTGGTGGCCTGGTCGATGTACTCCATGCTCTTGCCGGAGTACTCCTGATGCTGGGTCAGGTCGAAATCGGTGCGCGAGTGGATGCCCTCGATCTCCTCGGTGCCGAACGGGAACTCGAACTTGATGTCGTAGGCCAGGTCGGCGTAGTGTGCCAGCTTGTCGTGCTTGTACCAGTGCAGCTTCTCCTTCGACATGCCGAGCGTTTCGGAGTACCAGCGGAAGCGCTCCTCGCGCCACGCCTCGAACGCTTCGAGCTGCGTGCCGGGCTTGACGAAATACTGCATCTCCATCTGCTCGAACTCCACCATGCGGAAGATGAAGTTGCCTTTCACGATCTCGTTGCGGAACGCCTTGCCGATCTGCGCGATGCCGAACGGCACCTTCATGCGCGATGACTCGCGGACGTTGTGGAAGTTCACGAAAATGCCCTGCGCCGTTTCGGGACGAAGATAGACTACGCCGCCAGAACCGGCGATTGCGCCCATGTTGCACTGGAACATCAGGTTGAACTGACGCACCTCCGTCCAGTCCGCCGAGCCGGTGTCGGGCGCCTTAATACCGGCCTCGATAATAATATTGTACAGCGTGCGGTTTGGATCTTCAGTCCGTTCGGCAGCTTCATATTCAGCCTTGACTGCTGCCGCCTCAGCCTCCTTGCCGTCGCCAAGCAGCTTCGCGATATGGTTCTCGATCAAGTGGTCGGCGCGGTAGCGGCGCTTGGTGGTGCGGTCGTCGATCAGCGGATCGTTGAAGCTTGTCACATGACCCGAGGCCTCCCACACGGTCGGATTCATCATGATCGATGCATCGATGCCCACAATATTCTGATGGCGGCGCGTCATCGCGCTCCACCACAAATCCTTGATATTCTTCTTCATCTCGCTGCCGAGCGGGCCGTAATCGAAGCACGACGACAGGCCGCCGTAAATCTCCGACGACGGGAAAATGAAGCCTCGCCGCTTGGCCAGCGAAACCAGCTTGTTCATCACTTTATCAGGCGACAGACTCTGCGTCTGCACCCGCGACTGATCGGAATTGCTCATCGTTTGATCTGAGAGTTTGAAAATTTCAGAGTCCCTCGCCCGCCGGGTGGGGCACAAACCTCGAATATAACAAACAAGGGGAATTTAACGTGCCGGGGGTTGTGGGGGAGGGAGAAGCGATGATGGGGCAGCATTCCTAATTCAACCGGTCATCTGCGTGTTTACTTTTGTTAATGTATTTTTTATGGCAGAACGTGTATCTCTAAAAAGTCAATCAGGTCTGGTGTTGACAAAGGTCATCGGTATTGCGCAAAGGAGGATTGAGCATGCAACCCTATGACCAAGTTCGTTTACCCTTAACTGGTCTTGATTGGAAGCTATGACCGTTGCTACACGTTATCTTACAGACTCTCATGTCACGATCAAATCATACGTTCCATGAAAGTATTTCTGCCGATCAGCGTTCGGGTCGATAACAAGAACATCCTCTTCGTCGGAGGTGGTAAGATCGCGCTGCACAAGATTCAGACCATCGAACAGTACACCCGCAACATCACCATCGTTTCCCCCGAAATCATCGACGAGCTGAAGGGCAAGGGGTTCACCGAAATCTACAAGACCTACGAGCCGAGCGACCTTGACGGGGCGTTCCTCGTCTATGCCAGCACGAACATCGAGGAGGTGAACCGGCAGGTGCGTGACGATGCCGAGGCGCGGGGCATCATCGTCAACGTGGTCGATAACCGCGAGCTTTCGGACTTCATCTCGCCAGCAATCATCAAGAAGGGCGAGATGACCGTGGCGGTCTCCTCCAACGGCCAGAACGTCAAGAAGTCCGTGGCGTGGCGCAATTGGCTCCGTGAGATGATCGACCAAGAGTGGCCGGAAGAGACCAGGTAATGTTGCAGGCGCAGGGCCGGGCG
>CBEUNJ010000127.1:0-4526 GCA_965544465.1 uncultured Chlorobaculum sp. | reverse complement strand
TGCCGTTAACGTAACAATTCACCCTGTGCCGGAACTCATTCAAGAAAATAGGAGTAGTATAAAGGAGATTGCGGAATCCGTCGCCGAACCGATCTGAATCGGGCTTTCGCAGCACAAGCCGACAATCCATTCAAATCAAAAAAAACGATACCGTTATGGGAACCAAAGGACGTGAAATCGTAGGTGATTCCATTGATCGTGTACTTGAGCTGCTGAACAAAGCGTTTGCTGATGAGTGGCTTGCTTACTATCAGTACTGGATCGGCTCCAAGATTGTGGAAGGGCCGATGAAGGATGCCGTCATCGCCGAGCTTTTGCAGCACGCCGCCGATGAGCTTCGCCATGCCGAAATGGTGAGCACCCGCATCATTCAGCTTGGCGGTACGCCGTTGACCAGCCCGAAGCAGTGGTTTGTCGAGACCAACTGCGGCTACGATGAGCCGACCGATAAGTTTGTCAAGATGATTCTCGAACAGAACATCTCCGGCGAACAGTGCGCCATCACCACCTACAACAGCATCATTCAGGAGATCGGTATGAAGGACCCGGTCACCTACAACCTTGCAGTGCAGATTCTTCAGGACGAGGTTGAGCACGAGGAGGATCTTCAGTCGCTGCTGGAAGACCTCGGTGTTTTCCTCAAACGGTAGTAATGCGTACATTTTGTTGTTGCACGTCAATTCATTACTTCTAATTCTCTAGACAAGACTCTATGCCAACGACGCACGAAAATCTCAAGAACGCTTTTGCCGGCGAGAGCCAGGCCTTCATGAAGTACACCACCTTCGCCGAGAAGGCCGAAAAAGATGGTTTCAAGAACATCGCTAAACTGTTCAGAACCACCGCACAGGCCGAGCGTATCCACGCGCAGGGGCACCTTGCCGCCGATGACGCCATTGGTTCAACCGCCGAGAATCTCGAAACCGCAATCGGTGGCGAGACCTATGAGCACAACGAGATGTATCCGCCGATGTACGAGCAGGCCGTCGCCGAGGGGCACAAGGCCAAGCGCATGTTTGGTTTCGCCGTCAAGGCCGAGAAGGTGCACGCCGCGCTCTACCAGAAGGCGCTCGAAGCGGTGCAGGCTGGACAGGATCTGGCTGAAACCGAAATCTGGCTCTGTCCGGTCTGCGGCCACATCGAACTCGGCACGCCTCCAGAGCACTGCCCGATTTGCAATGTGAAGGCTTCAGTTTACATCCAGATCGCCTGAGTATTTGCTTTCAAGCATTCATGTTTGCGCCCTCCGGCCTCACAACCCGGGGGGCTTTTTTTTGTTCCTGCCGTTCTCTACTTTGAAATAACGCCTCCCGGCGTGACCTGAACACAGCGCATAGCTCAGGCTTTTGAACCCGTAACAGGCTGGTATGTCGGAAACGAAAAAGAATTCACCGGTTTCGTCGCTGCTTCAGCATGAGCGGGTGCGCGTGCCGGTTATGTACCTGTCGTTCATGATCCGCCACTTCATTCACGACAACGTGCTGATGAGCGCCGGTTCGCTGGCGTTTCAAACCCTGCTTTCGCTGGTGCCGCTCATGGCGGTGAGCTTGGCGATTCTCAAGGTTTTTCCTGTGTTTGCGTCGCTCAAGCAGACTACCGCCGATTTCCTGTTCCAGAACTTCGCTCCCGCGCAGGGAGCGCTGATGAAAACCTATTTGTGGGAGTTCATCGACAAGACCTCCTCGCTCTCAATGATCGGCGGCATGTTCCTCGTCGTAATCGCCCTGTTCCTGATTTCGACCATCGACCGGACGCTGAACGGCATCTGGGAGGTGCAGGCGCCGCGCAAGGCGTTGCAGGGGTTCACGCTCTACTGGACGGTGCTGACGCTTGGGCCGCTTCTGATCGGCACCAGCGTGGTGGCCAGTTCGTATGTCTGGTACTCGGTATTTGCCGATGGCGAGCTCTTGGGGGGAAAGCTGACGATTTTGTCGTATCTGCCCGTGTTTAACTCAGCCATTGCGCTGTTTCTTCTCTACATGCTGGTGCCGAACCGCAAGGTGCGCTTTCGCCATGCGCTGGCGGGCGGCGTTCTGGCGGCGGTGCTGTTTGAATTGGCCAAGCGGTGGTTCACTTTTTACGTGGCGAACTTCGCCACTTTCGAGCACATCTATGGAGCGGTGTCGGTGGTGCCAATGCTCTTTTTCTGGATTTACCTGGAGTGGGTGGTGGTGCTGACCGGTGCGGAGTTTGTTTTTTCGCTCGACTATTTCAATCCGAAAGAGCAGGCCGAACCGCAGGAGTTTGATCCGTTGCAGGGTGTGCCGGAGGTGATCGCTGTGCTGCGAGCGATCTGGCATGCCCAGAGGTCGGGCAGCTTTCTGACCGGCAAAAAGCTCCTGTCGTCGGAAATTATCGCCGATCGTAGTAAATTGCGCCTTATTGTCGAGTTTCTGGAGCGGAACCACATGGTGCATCAGACTGCTGACGGCGGCCTTGCTGTGAACGCCGATCTCAATTCGATGACACTCTACGAGCTGTACTCCCGGATGCCGGCGGAACTGTTCAGCAGCGAGCCTTCCGGCGGCGAGTTGTTCGACAAGATGCGCGCTGGTGTGCGCGAGGCGCTCGAACGGACGATGCAGATGCCGTTGATCAAGTTGGTCAATGAGTATCACGAGCATGTGTCCTAACGATAGAACAGGAAGAATTTCTATGAGTTATCAGGTCATAGCACGAAAGTACAGACCTTCACGATTTGCCGATATTACCGCGCAGGAGCACATTACCGGCACGATTCAGAACTCCCTCCGGATGGGACGGGTAGGGCACGGTTACATTTTTTCGGGACTTCGCGGCGTTGGCAAGACCACGGCGGCGCGCGTGTTCGCCAAGGCGGTGAACTGCCAGCGGATGATCGAAGATTCGAAGTACCTCAAGGAGGTGACCGAGCCATGCGGCGAGTGCGAGAGCTGCCGCGACTTCGAGGCTGGGGCGAGCCTGAACATTTCCGAGTTTGATGCGGCATCAAACAACAGCGTGGACGACATCCGACTGCTTCGCGAGAACGTACGCTACGGCCCGCAGAAGGGGCGCTATCGCGTCTATATTATCGATGAGGTGCACATGCTTTCGACAGCGGCGTTCAACGCTTTCCTCAAGACGCTCGAAGAGCCGCCGCCGCATGCGATTTTCATCTTCGCAACCACCGAGCTGCACAAGATTCCGGCCACCATCGCCTCGCGTTGCCAACGATTCAACTTCAAGCGCATTCCGCTCGACCGGATACAAAGCCAGCTCCAGTTCATCTGCGACGCCGAGTCCATCACCGCCGATGGCGATGCGTTGCAGCTTATCGCCCGCAAGGCGCAGGGCTCGATGCGCGACGCGCAGAGCATTCTCGACCAGGTGATCGCCTTCGCCATCGACAGCGAAGGGGAGCGCGCCATCCGCTACGACAAGGTCTCCGACCTGCTCAGCTACATCGACGATGAGCACTTTTTCATGGTGACCGACGCCATCGTTTCGGGGGACGCCGCCGCGATGCTGGAGGTTGCGGGCATGGTGAACCGCAATGGTTACGACGAGCAGGATTTCATCGAAAAGCTGATCGAGCATTTCCGCAACTTTCTCATTATCCACAACTTGCGGTCGAGCAAGCTTATCGAGCGGCCCGATCCGGTCAAGGAGCGCTACGAGCGCGACGCGCTGAAACTGACGCCTGAGGCGATCATGGCGATGACCGACTTGCTGATGCAGACCCAGCGCGAACTGAAGTTCTACGCCGAGCATCAGTTCCGCTTCGAGCTTGCGCTGCTCAAGCTGATCTCGATGAGACAGGGAACCGCTACGGCGGACGAAAAAAAAAAGCACACTCCTGAGCCGGTAGCTTCGTCCGCCATACAGCCGTCGGCTTCATCATCCGCCCAGCCCGTGCCGAAACCATCCCGGCGCTCGCAAACTGCCTCCGTGCCTCCGGTACCGCCGCCGCAAGTTCCGCCGTCGAAAGCCTCCGCCTCCAGCCGTCCATCATCCGCCGAACGAACGGTATCGTCCGATCGTCCAGCGTCGAAATCGGCGGGCTCGATCGACCTTGGGTCGTGGAAGCAAGCGCTCTCCAAATTCGGCAGCAACGCCGACCAGCGTATTCCCACACGAGCTGCCGCCACGCAGGCTGTTCACTCGGCCAAACACAAGGGCGCGCCGGTAGCCGTCCTGGAGGAGTTGCGCATGGAGTGGGGGCGTTTTTTGGAGCATCTCTCTGCCACAGGCCAGCAGGTGCTGGTGTCGCATCTGCACTCTTCCGAGCTGATGTCGTGCAGCCCGGATGGCATGGTGGAACTTGGGTGCTGCCGGAAGTTTTCGTACGAAGAGTTGCAGCACGATGCCGATCTTCTCGCGCGCGAACTGGTCGATTTCTACAAGCTTCCGCTGAAAGTTTCGGTGCGCTACGACGCTGCCCGTGACGCCTGCACTCGCGAAAAAAGCGTCTTCACTATGTTCCAGGAACTGACCGAATCAAACGAAGTGGTTCGTTATCTCGTCAAGGAGTTCGGCGGGGAGCTGGTGTATTAATGGATAATTGA
>CBEUNJ010000126.1:0-4533 GCA_965544465.1 uncultured Chlorobaculum sp. | reverse complement strand
GGCTTGAGCAGTTGCTCGTAGAGCTTCTGGTCGGCGAGTAACGCAAACGCTTTGGCCGCGACAGGGTCGTGCTGGATTCTGTCGCGCCAGGCGGCCCGCTCATCGTAATGGCGAATGATTTCGCGCTGCACGGCGGTGGTGATGCATAGAGAATCGCGCCGAATGCTGCGCTTCGTCCAGTTGGCAAGCGCCTCGTCGAATGCCTGAAGCCGGCTCGAAAGCAGGGAGTCCTTCTCGCCGCCCTCCTTGCCAATGACGGTTTTCAGGCTGTCAAGCTGCTGCTGCGAAGCGGAACGGAACACGAACTTCTTATCGTCAACAAACTTCCTGAACTCCTTGAACACCGGCGTTACGGCGATCTTGCGCAGCGAGAAATCATGATGCTTGCGGTGGAAACGCGTGGCGTAGATGAATACAAGCCCATCGTTTTCCAACGCCTTTTCGTACTCCGACGGCTTCGGAGCCCTGACCGGAAGGTCTGGCTTGATGCCGCCGCCGCCATAGACCTTGCGATGGTTGAGTGTGTAATAGACTTTGGTGGAGTCATACGCCTCTGGCGAGAGCAACACCTTGCGCTGGCGTTCCAGGCAGTGCGCGTTGCCGCCATGCACAAGCGGCTTCTGAATCAAGCGTCCGGACGGGGTATAATATTTGGCCGTGGTCAGTTTTAGCTTGTGGTCGTACGGCAGGGTAACGACCGTTTGCACCAGCCCCTTGCCAAAGGAGTTCTCGCCGACGACGACTCCGCGGTCAAGCTCCTGAATCGCTCCGGTAACGATCTCTGCGGCGGAAGCGCTCTGCCCGTCAATCAGCACAACCAGCGGTAACGCAGGCACGAGCGGATCGACATTGGTGACATAGCGCTGCTCGCTCCCTGCGTATCGTCCCTTGGTAGCAACCACGTGGCTACCCTTCTTGACGAACAGGGCCGCGACATCGACCGCCGAGTTCAACAGCCCGCCCGGATTGCCGCGCAGGTCAAGCACCAGCCCACTCATGGCGATCTTCGAGGCGGCGGCCTCTTGCTGCAAGGCACGGATCGCGGCAATCATTTCAGCGGGTGTGTGCTGGGCGAAGCTGGTCATGTGAATGTACCCCGCCGAACCGAATAGCCCGGCATAGGGAACAGTGCTGACCCTGACCTCGCCTCTCGTGATGCGGTACTCCTTGCGCGCGCCCCGACCATCCTTGCGCACCGTGAGCCTGACCTCCGTGCCCGCAGCTCCCTTGATAGCTGTCCGGAACTTTTCGAGCAGCGGGTCGCCGACCCGTTGGCCGTTGACGGCCACGATCCTGTCGCCCACCTGCACGCCCGCTTTGGCGGCTGCCTGCCCCTCGAAAACCGAGGTCACGTACAGCTCGCCACCGATGGGGCGGATGGTGATACCGATACCGGCGTACTGGCCACTGGTCATCTCCTCCAGCTCGCCGGACTGCTCCTTGTCGAGCAGCATAGTGTAGGGATCAAGCTGAGCGAGCATTCCGTCGATGCCCGAGTACATGAACTCGCTGACATCAATGGGCTCAACGTACTGTTGCGACACCGCTTTATAGACATCGCCCAGCAGCTCGATGCTTTTGTTGACCTCAAAGAAATTCGAGGCCGCGCCGGTTTTGGCGAGTCCCTGCCCCGCGTTCAGCATAATCGAGATGGCCGCGCCCGAAGCCACGGCGGCAAACCGTGGCCACATGCGACGTAAACGGGTGGTGCGTAACAGGCTCATGGTCGGCTTACCTGAGCGCGCTTTCGAGCGCCGTAGCACTGTCGGTGCGCTCGTCGCGGTATTTGACGATGAGCGGCGTGTAGATCGACAGGCCATGTTCGGCGGCAAACTCGCCCTTCGCCTGGCGTGAACCGGCAACAACCACCGCGCCTTCGGGAATGACGAGCGGGCCGTCAGCGCTCTTGCGCAGCACCGCTCCATTGACCAAGTCATAAACCGGCGTGGAACCGTTGAGGATAACGCCGGTACCGATCACGGCGCGTTTTTTCACGATGGTACCTTCGTAGATGCCGCAGTTGCCGCCCACCATCACCTCATCCTCGATGATAACCGGCATCGCGCCGATCGGTTCGAGCACGCCGCCGACCTGCACGGCAGCGGAGAGGTGCACCTTCTTGCCAATCTGCGCGCAACTGCCCACCAGCGCGTGCGAGTCAATCATCGAGCCTTCATCGACGTAACCACCGACGTTGACGTAGGCGGGTGGCATCATCACCACCGACGGAGCGAGGTACGATCCGTCGCGCACCGACGAGCCGCCGGGCACGACGCGCACGCCATCGTTCGTGGTGAATTCGCGAAGCGGGTAGGTATCCTTGTCAATAAAGGAAAAGCTTCCGAGACCATCGAGCTCGGCGTGGCTTTCTATGAGTCCGCCAAGCTTCATGCCAACCAAAATGCCCTGCTTGACCCACTGGTTGACCGTCCAGCCGTTCGCCGACGCATCGGGTTCGGCGGCGCGGATCCGGCCATCGTTGAGGAGTTTCTTGAATTGGGCGAACACGGTGCGCGACTCCGGATCAGCCTTGAGCTGATCGGCGCTTCGTGAAGCAAGTGCGGTAATCTGATTGCTGATCTCTTGATACTGTTCCATTGGCCTCTCTCTGTTTCTCTTGTTCAGTTAAACTCTGCGGTTATATCGGCACCGGTCTTCCGATTATAAAAACGGAAGTCGTCGCTGCGCAGGCTTTCATCGGTTTTGATCCTGACGAAAACCATGTGTTGCAGAAGCCACTTCATTTCGGCTTTCATGTCGCTGTTACGCATCGGCTCAAGCACGGTCGGGCTCACGTGCAGGTCGAGCTGCTGGAAGGGGAGCTTCTGCTGAAGGGCGAACTTGCGGAGCCAACGTTCGACCTGGTTGATGGTGGTGAAACGCGCCTGCACCACACCGGTGCCACCGCACGCCGGACACTGGTCGCCCATGCGCTGCATCAGGCTCGGGCGGATGCGCTCGCGGGTGATCTGCATGATGCCGAAGTCCGAGAGCGGCAAGATGTTCGACTTGGCGCGATCGTTGCGCAGCTCGGTCTTCATGGTATCATAGACCTTCTTGGAGTTCTTCGCGTCGAGCATGTCAATGAAGTCCACCACGATAATGCCGCCGATGTCGCGCAGCCGGAGCTGGCGCACGACTTCACGCGCGGCTTCGAGGTTGGTCTTGAGCGAGTTCTCCTCCTGCTCGCGCTTGGCGGCGTATCGCCCGCTGTTGACGTCCACAACCACCATCGCCTCGGTGTGCTCAATGATAATGTAGCCGCCCGATTTGAGCCACACCTTGCGCGAAAAGATCGACTCCACATCCTTGGCGATACCGTACCCTTCGAAAAGCGGCAGCTTGCTCTGGTAGAGCGAGACGTTCTTGACCATGTCGGGCGCGGCCCACTGGATGTAGTTGAGCGTCTCTTTGTGGATCGACTGCGAGTTGGCCACGATTTCGGTCACATCAGCGGTGAGTGAATCGCGCAGCACGCTTGAAATGATGGTATCCTCCTTGAAGATGAGTTGCGGCGGCTTGGCATCCTGCAACGTCTCCTCGATCTGCTTCCATTTGACCAGCAGTTTTTCGAGATCCTGCTTCAGGAGTGTCTCGTCCTGCATCTCGGCCACCGTGCGAATGATCGCGCCGAACCCTTCGGGCAACATCGAGCGCACGAGCTTTTTCAACCTTCCCCGCTCCTTACGCGACACGACGCGGCGCGACACAGCGATCTGGCTGCCGCCGAATGGCAGTAGCACCATGAAGCGCCCCGCAATGGTGATGTCGGAGGTGAGTCGTGAACCCTTGGTGCCAATCGGCTCCTTGATGACCTGCACCAGAATCGAATCGTTGGGCTTGAGCTTCTTGGCGATCATCTGGGTGTAGGACTGGCGTCGCGCCTTGGCGTCGCTCTCTTCGCCCTGACGAGCCTCGCTCTTCTTCTGCCCGGCGGGCCGTGCGGCCTCTCGCGACGGCGCTGCCGCCTCGTCATCCTCGCCACCGTTCTCGTCATCGTCGTCATCCTCGACGAGCGCGCGGTAATCCTCGCTGGTGGTGCCAACGTCGGAGAAGTGGAGGAATCCGTCGGACTTCTGACCAATGTCGACGAAGGCCGCCTTAAGCCCTTCGACCACCTTGTGCACCCGGCCAAGATAGATGTCGCCGATGCTCCTCATGCTCTCCGGACGCTCTATGATCAGCTCGGCAAGCCGCCCCTCCTCAACAAGCGCGACCTGGATCTCATCTCCGGTCTTGTTCATCAGGAGCTGCTTCTTCACATGTTTCTTCATTAAAAACTTTCGGTTATGGACACCTCAACCCTCGGGGCATTGACCGCCATGCGGCAAAGCCCCGAGGCGATGGAAACGTGTCCTCTGATACATGCCTGCCGGTTCGCCGCGACTAACGGCCAACCGCTCTTGTAATAAGATTTGATTTGAAATATAACACTTCTGACGCTACTCACACTTCGCGCCGCGGAACGGTACCGGATTCATCGAACATTTTTGCCGGATCCACTGTTTTTCGCACCTTGAGGGCACCTCTAAA
>CBEUNJ010000125.1:0-4548 GCA_965544465.1 uncultured Chlorobaculum sp. | reverse complement strand
CCTTTTTCATCATGCACTCCTGAGTCTGTTCAACGCCAGTTGCAGGTCAGGTTTTAGCTGTAAGCAATTAATTCAAATAAACGTACACATCACTCTGGATTCTTCGCTTCGCTCAGAATGACAAGAATGGTGGCCTGTTGTCAAAGATAGCTTATCCCTTTAATCGCCGGAATAACAACCCGGCAGCAATCACCCGCCCGTAAACTCGCCAATCACCCGCAAAAACGGCTCCGCGTACCGTTCCAGCTTCACCTCACCAATCCCTGAAACGGCGAGCATTTCGTCGCGAGTCGCAGGTTTAACGGCGCTGAGTTCAACGAGGGTTTTGTCCGAAAACACCATGTACGGCGGAATATCCTGCTCGTCGGCGAGCTTTTTACGCAGCATTCGGAGCTGCTCGAAAAGCTGCTTATCCCCCTCCGACAGCGCGTCGAGGCCACCGCGTGTTGCAGCGGCAGTTTTGCCCTTTTTCTCCTTGATTCTGACCATCTCGACCTTTTCCTCACCCTTGAGAATCCGCACACCGCCTTCGAGCAGGTAGGGGATCGGGTAGAGACCTTCAGAGCGAGCGATGGCTTTGCGGGCCATGAGGTCGTCGATGAGGCGGCGCCAGAATTTGCGGTCGTGGCCCTTGCCGATGCCATGCACCTTGAGCCGGTCGTGACCGAACTCCCTGATCTTCTGGTTGTTGCTGCCGAGCAGAATATCGACAAGGTGCGTCGCGCCGAAGCGCGCGTCGGTGCGGACGATGGTGGAGAGCAGCATCTGCGCTTCAACCGTGCAGTCGGTCACTTCGTGCAGCCCCTGACAGACGTCGCATGAGCCGCAGTTCTCGCCCGGCAACACCTCGTCGAAATGTGCGAGCAGCATCCGGCGACGGCACACCGTGGAGGAGGCAAACGCCACCACCTTCGAGAGTGCGTCGAGCGCCCGGCGACGTTCGTCTTCGCCGGTCATGGCGTCAATGAAAAAGCGCACTTTCGGAATGTCGGCGTGAGAAAAGAGCATGATGCAGCGGGAATGTTCGCCGTCGCGTCCGGCGCGTCCAGTCTCCTGGTAGTAGCTCTCGATGCTTTTGGGCAGGTCGGCGTGAATGACAAAGCGCACGTTCGATTTGTCGATGCCCATGCCGAAGGCCACAGTGGCGACGATGAGGTCAACTTCATCGCGGATAAACGCCTCCTGATTCTGCTGCCGTTCGCGGTCGCCGAGCCCCGCGTGGTAGGGCAGAGCGCGAAAGCCGCGCTTCTGGAGCATCGTCGCCGTGTCGTTGACGCTCTTGCGGCTGGTGCGGTAGATGATGCCCGACTGGCCTGAAAACTCATTCAGGAGCGAGACGAGTTGCGCTTCACCCGACTCCTTGAAGCGTACTTCGTAGGTGAGGTTTGGGCGATCGAACGAGGCGCGCAGCATGAACGGATCACGCAGCCGGAGCCGCTCGACAATGTCCGTCTGCACCTTACGGGTCGCCGTGGCGGTGAAGGCCGCGATGGGCACGTCCGGCAGCAGTTCGGTAAGCGAAGAGAGCGAGAGGTAGTCGGGGCGGAAATCGTGGCCCCATTCGGAAATGCAGTGCGCTTCGTCGATGACCGCCATGCTGATGCGGCAACCCGCAAGCAGCTCGCGGAACTGGTCGAGCGCAAACCGCTCCGGCGCGATGTAGAGCAGGTCGAGATCACCAGATTGAAGCGCCCGGAGCACGGCGGATTGATCCGTGAAATCGAGTGAGCTGTTCAGAAACGCAGCCTTAATGCCGTTCAAGCGAGCAGCATCAACCTGATCTTTCATGAGGGAGATAAGCGGGCTGACCACCAGCGCCGTGCCCGGCATGAGCACCGCCGGAAGCTGGTAGCAGAGCGACTTGCCTCCGCCGGTCGGCATGACGGCAAACACGTCCCGCCCGCCCATCAGCGCCCGAACGATCTCCTCCTGATTGGGGCGAAACGACTGAAAACCGAAAATCCGGTGCAAGGCGTTGTCAAGCAACCCGACTCCTGAAGATGGGACAAACCGTTCCATGCAATCGCCGGTCAGGGACGTACCAGGTGTTGGACGGCGCCTTCAGGCTCATGGCCGCCCTTCCCGGCAATTCCGACAGGCTGCGCCGAAGGAGCGGGCGACTCGATTTGCGCAAGCAGCTCCGGCGCGATGGTAATCTCCACGCCCTGCATGATGCTTTCAAAAAAGACCACCAGCTGATCTTCGCGCCCCTCTTTGCGCACGACGCCTTCGAAATCCTTGAATGGCCCGGCCAGTACCCGTACGTTCTTGCCGCGCGGAATCGACGTAACGGTATCGCCAATCGCATCAGGTTCATGGGTCAGGCGCTTCAGCCACGCAATGTCGCGCTCGGAAATCACCGAAGGCTTTCTGCCGATACCGATGAACTTCACCACCCCGTCGGTTTCGAGCACGGCGACATGTTCTTTATGGTAGTTGATCTTTACGAAAACATAGCTCTTGATCAGAGGCTCTTCGACCCGTTTTTTCCGGTCGCTCCACTGCCTGACGGTCTCGACCAGGGGCAGAAAACTTGTCAGGCCGTTTTCAAGCAGCAAGTGATGCGCTTTTTTCTCATAACGAGATCGCACATAGACGGCATACCAGCGCGCCTGTTCTCCTGACTCCTTACGTATGGTCATAGCGTCAAGTCTTTGCTTTTACAAAAGAGAGCCCACATAACCCACCGGCACAAACCCGACGTAACCGTGAACAGCAACATCAGTCTGCAAACCGTATAGAGCGTTATTCATCCAGCCACAATACATCGAAATCATCCGTCAACGAAGAACTTGGGCGAACGCCCTGATTGATGTTGTGGTACCTATAAACTCCAGACTGAAGCCCGGGGCAATTGTTGAAGGCTGTTAAGAGCTTAGCTTAAGCGATAATGTAAAAAAACTTTACTCATTCTCTCCCCGCCTCATAGCCCGGAAATCAGGGCACGCCCAGTGTAATAACAGCGCAACGAACCCCTTCGACAATGAAACGTGATCACTTCCGAGCCCATGGCAGAAACCTGCCATTTCGATAAACCTGCCGCCCAAGCATCTCCCGCAGAGCCATCGCAGAATTCTCAAGACCATTGGCGCTCGGGAACACATCGATGATGGTCGTGCGGTTTTTCAAACCGGTCTCGCGGAAATCGACCGGATAAGGCTCGACCTCGAATCCCGCCGCCCGAAACATCCCGACGGCGCGCTGCATGTGAAATGCGCTGGTCACCAAAAGAATGCGTTTCGGCGCGCCCGGCTTGACGCCAAGCAACTGCGCGGCGGCAACCGCCTCCTGAGCCGTATTAGCCGCATGTGAGGTCAAGCGTATGCTCGCGACTGGCACGCCGCGCAACCGCGCCCGCCGGGCAAGAAGCTCGCCTTCGGGAACGCTCTCTGGCTGCCAGGGGAGATGGCCACCGGTAAACACCAGAAGCGGCGCTTTGCCCGCCTTGAAAAGCCTCAACCCGCCCTCGAAACGGTCGGCTGCCTCCCCCAATTCGCCAAGGGGCACGCCGTCAATCTGTGTCAGCATCCCGCTCAACACCACAATGGCGTCGGCAGACTTGACGTGCTGCATTGGCACAGGCCGGTACGGTTTTTCGATCTGGCGCAGCAAGGCGCCGCCAACCACCGGCATACTCAAGAGCCAAAGCAAGGCCACCGACAACCAGAGCAGCCACTTGAGCCGCAACAGCAGCCCCGCCACAGCGAGAATAATGCAAATGCCGGGAGGCAGAACAAAAAGAGGCAAAAGCTTGCTTAAAATCAGCATGAAAAGAATCGGTTACGCGAGCGCGAAAAAATGTGAGCGATGACGTGAAAAATAGCAAAACAAAGCGAAGAGCTGAAAGGCGCAGACAAGGCAACCAGGATTGGATGAGATAAGCCTTCTCCTGATTTGATACGTTCACGGATCTGCCCGACCTGACCGTAACACTCACGATAGGCATCATGCCAGCCCTTGACTTCATGTTTCCGGTTTTCAATCAGGTATTTGTAAAGATTCTTCAGTCTGCTTTTCATTTCAGCCCCTTATTTTCTCAATCGTTCTCTTGTTCAGCGATCGGCAGTTCCTCCAGCTCGAAAAGGTCGTGTGACATGCGGCGGACACCTATGTTGTATTCCATCAGAAGCGTGACCAGCTGCTCGCCATTCATGAGGCCCACGGGGGTTTTGTCCGGCTGATTGGCCTCCTTGATGGCCCCGGCGCTGAAGTCACTGGTGGTAATGATCAATCCTTGTTCATGCGCACCAAGGCTGCCGCGTACCTGCTGAACGGCTGGGCTTTGGATGTTGCCTTTCCAGCGTTTGGCCTGAACAGCCATCTTAATACGGACCACATTGCTAATCAGCAGCGTGCCCCGGACATCGATACCGCCGTCGCCACCGTACTTGGTCACCTCGATGCTTTCAAAACCCATCTCCGCCAGCAGCTGTCCAATCAGCTCCTCGAATCGAGCCGGACTCAGATTCATCAGCTGGGAAAGCAGCTTTTTCCGGATCTCTCGATTGTGCTTGAAAATCTGATATGGCAGGCCGGTTCCCATCCATT
>CBEUNJ010000124.1:0-4561 GCA_965544465.1 uncultured Chlorobaculum sp. | reverse complement strand
CTATCCAAAAAAGTGTAAAAAATCCGATGAGGTAGTACTTCATAGCAGTATCGGTTTGCTGTTTTTATTGTTTCATGATGAGTGGAATCCTCCCGCTTCACCAGCCCGCTTGCATCTGAACCCTTTCGAAATCGAGATGCATAAGGCATCTGATCTTCAGGTATTCATCCCGGAATTCCTCAACCTCTTTTAATTTATGCATTATCAACTGGTTTACCCACCTGATTCAACGTCAGTTTCAGCTCACGACACTGTTTAAAAGTGCCCTTTACACTCCGGATTTGTTGCAAAAAAACAGGACCGGCTGCACCGTCTAAAAATTTTAAACATCGATGAACGCGGCAATCGAATCATGAAACCAACTTTTTTTCACAAACAGCCCTAAAAAGTGGATGAATTTCAGAATTTTTTGTTACATTATGAACCTCAATTGAGGAGTGGCCAAATTGGTAAGGCTCCTGATTCTGGATCAGGCAATTGCAGGTTCGAGTCCTGCCTCCTCAGCACACGAAAGCCTTGTAGCAGCAACTGTTACAAGGCTTTTTCCGTTTTTGTGCACCCACACCCATTCTTCCGAAGCAAAATCCCTCCCGTCAACAAAGGAACCACCCGCCAGCGCCTCTTGTTAAACGCCAGAGCACAATGCTTTTCCAAAAGCAATCCCAATCACCATGCTCAGGAGGAGAAGATGAAAAAAAATCATCCTGTTAAGCTTGATAGCGCTTCTGTCTGGCTGCTACACCTACCGCCACGACAGAAGTGATCGTCGCGACAGGGATCGTTATGAGCGCCGTAATCGAGACCGGCGAGATAACGATAATCGCTGGAAGGATGATGGACGAAAAGACAAGTCGTGTGACCGCGATAATGATCGTCAGGATTATTATCGCTAACCACTAAAAGTCGCCCTGTTTCTGCAGAGGCGGCTTTTTCTTTGCAACGCGAGGGTTGGCTGTTGATCTGATCGAGGCACAGAACCGTTCTCAGGTCTGCAACAAGGCGCCGTCTGTCACGAGACAATAGCAAGCACAGAAGACGGGGTTGAGTATCGAGAGAAAAATGACGGGTAATGCACCGTTGGCTGTTGGACATTGCTTGACGCTGGGCGTCCAAACGCGACAGCTATCATTCCTGCTCAAGATTGCAGAGGGATTGAGGAGAAAGATATGTGGCGAGAGGATATCGTTCTGAACAGTTCGGGAATGAAAAGCCTCGAAAATCAGTACGGAAGGGACAAAAAACAAGAGACAGAGTCACCTCTGTCTCTTGTTCGTTAGAGCTCTTATTACAAGAGATTAATTAGCGGCGCCTTCAGCAGGAGCAGCCTGATCTGCCGGTGCAGCTTCAGCAGGAGCGGCCTGGTCTACCGGTGCGGCCTCTTCTGCCGGTGCTGCGGTTTCTGCCGGTGCTTCAGCAGGAGCTGCCTCTTCCTTCGGTGCTTCTGATTTCTGAGCGCAACCAACGAACGAGACCGAGCTCAGGAGGAACATGAACACGAGAAGTTTTTTCATGATTCGAATGCAGTTAGATTGTCAAATAAAATATTGTTACAGCTTGTTCAGCTCTTAAATGATAATCAAAAAGAGAGAGTTTTCAAAAAATCACACTCGTGACTTCAGTTATAATTCTGTACCTCCATTTATTCGAATAATACGCCTTAATAATACAGCGTTTCAGGCGTAGAGAGCACTTTTGATGCAATAAACGACAACTCCTCTACGGTTGTTTGATACGCCGTGGAGGAGTTATTCATGTGGAGTCACAAACGTCCGACGCGATAATGCCGGGCCGGGCGTTTCAACGAGCGGTCAATCGACGAGCATTTGCAGCTCTTCGGTACTCACCTGATGGAAGTTCAGGTAACGATAGACCTTGTCGCCATTTTCGGCAAGTGAACCGACAACTTCCATGTACTTCTCTTTGGTCGGGATCTCGCCAAGCAGAGCGCAGACAGCGGCAAGTTCGGCGGAGCCGAGATAGACTTGTGCGCCTTTGCCCATGCGGTTATCGAAGTTACGCGTGCTGGTCGAGAAGACCACGGCATTGTCCGCCACGCGGGCCTGGTTGCCCATGCAAAGCGAACAGCCGGGCACCTCGGTGCGGGCACCGGCAGTACCGTACACTGCATAGTAGCCCTCTTCGATGAGCTTCTTCATGTCCATCTTGGTCGGCGGCACAACCCAGAGCTTGGCCTTTGCCTGACCTTTGTCGCGCAACACTTCGCCAAGCGCGCGGAAGTGGCCGATGTTGGTCATGCAGCTTCCAACGAACACCTCGTCGATGTGATGCGGACGCTTGTCGTCGACGAGAATTTCGCTAAGCGTGGCCACGTCGTCCGGATCGTTCGGGCAGGCCAGAATCGGTTCGGTGATCTCGTTCATATCAATCTCGATGACCGCAGCGTATTCGGCGTCAGCATCCGGCTCCAGCAGCTCCGGCTTCTTCAGCCACTCTTCCATTTTGCCGATGCGGCGCTTGATGGTGTCGGCATCACCGTAGCCCTCTTCGATCATCTGGCCAAGCAGCTTGACGTTGGACTCCAGGTACTCGATGACTGGTTCTTTGTCGAGGCGAACCGTGCAGGCTGCTGCGCTACGCTCGGCGGAAGCATCGGAAAGCTCGAACGCCTGCTCGACCTTGAGCTGCGGCAAGCCCTCGATTTCAAGCACGTTACCGGCGAAGATGTTCTTCTTGCCTTTCTTCTCGACGGTCAGGAGCCCCTGCTTGATGGCGACGTACGGAATGGCATTGACCAGGTCACGCAGTGTGATGCCGGGCTGGAGTTCGCCCTTGAAGCGCACGAGCACCGACTCCGGCATGTTGAGCGGCATGGTGCCGGTTACGCCCGCGAAGGCGACAAGGCCGGAGCCTGCCGGGAAAGAGCAGCCGATCGGGAAGCGGGTGTGCGAGTCGCCGCCGGTGCCGAGTGTGTCGGGCAGCACCATGCGGTTCAGCCAGGTGTGGATAACTCCATCACCCGGCTTGAGCGCCACGCCGCCGCGGCTCATGATAAAGTACGGCAGGCTCCGGTGCATCGCTACATCGGACGGTTTGGGATAGGCCGCCGTGTGGCAGAAGCTCTGCATGAACAGATCTGCGCCGAAGCTCAGGGCAGCAAGCTCCTTGATTTCGTCGCGGGTCATCGGGCCGGTGGTGTCCTGCGAGCCGACCGTGAGGGTCTCGGCTTCGACGTACATGCCGGGGCGAACGCCGTCGAGACCGCACGCCTTGCCGACTATCTTCTGTGCCAACGTGTAGCCTTTGCCGGTGTCGGCAGGCTGCTTGGGACGGTTGAAAATCGACTCTTCGCCGAGGCCGAGCACCTTGCGAGCTTTGCGGGTGAGGTTGCGTCCGATAATGAGCGGAATACGTCCACCAGCGCGAACTTCGTCGGCCAGCGTGTTGGGTTCGAGCGAGAAGGTGGAAATCACCTCGCCGTTCTTCTCGATAGTGCCCTTGAACGGATAGACGTCGATCACGTCGCCCATCTCCAGCGAAGTCACGTCGGCCTGGATCGGCAGAGCGCCAGAGTCCTCGGCGGTGTTGAAGAAAATCGGGGCCACGATGCCGCCAATCACCACGCCACCGGTGCGCTTGTTCGGCACGGCGGGGATGTCGTTGCCGAGATGCCACTGCACGGAGTTGATGCCCGACTTACGGCTGGAGCCGGTGCCGACCACGTCGCCGACGTAGGCGAGCGGGTTGCCCTTTTCTTTGAGCTTGGCGATGGTGCCGATCGGGTCGTCCATCTTGGAGCCGAGCATGCTGAGCGCGTGCATCGGAATATCGCTGCGGGTAAACGCCTCGCTGGCCGGGGAGAGATCATCGGTGTTGGTTTCGCCCGGAACCTTGAAGACCGTCAGGGTCATCTTTTCGGCAAGCGTCGGCTTCGAGGTGAACCATTCGCCGTTGGCCCATGATTCGAGCACCTCTTTGGCATAGCTGTTGGTTTTGGAGAGATCGGCCACGGTATCGAACGAATCATACACAAGCAGGGTCTTTTTCAGAGCCAGAGTAGCAGCTTCAGCCACAGCCTTGTCGTCGTGCGAAAGCGCATCAATCATCGGCTTGACGTTGTAACCGCCGAGCATGGTGCCGAGAATTCTGACAGCCTCGACCGCGTCGATCGCCGCGCAGCTCGCCTCGCCGCTGATGATGGCATCGAGGAACGAAGCTTTTTCGAGCGCGGCATCATCCACGCCGGGGCTGATATGGTTCACGAACAGATCGAGAAGGTACTCCTGCTCCTGAATCGGATTCTCCTTGAGAAGCGCGATCAGCTCGACGGCCTGCTCGGCACTCAACGGAAGCGGCGGAATTCCAAGTTTCGCGCGCTCCTCTGTATGGGCGCGATACTCACTGATGAGACTCATATAATGATCTCCCTTAAATAAGATTATGAGTGGTTATTCGAATGGTCATGACGGCGAACGGTAACAACCGGAGTGGCCTTTGCCCGAAAAAAGGCAAAGCATTAAGATAACCCTGCCGCAAAAGAAATGCAAAATCCCCGCAACAAGCTCGTCGCAAAATTCCGAACTTTTGCAGGCAAAGAAAAAGG
>CBEUNJ010000123.1:0-4567 GCA_965544465.1 uncultured Chlorobaculum sp. | reverse complement strand
CCCTACACTTAAAGGGCGATCACGCCCCCGTAATCGTCTCGCAAATCTGCTCGATTTCCTCATCCTTCAAGTACGGATGCATCGGCAAAGCGAAAACCCTCGCGCTGAAGTCTTCTGAAACCGGGAAGTCGCCCGGTTTATAGCCGAGATTTTCGTAGGCTTTTTGCAAGTGCAGCGGGATCGGGTAGTAGATCGCCGAGGGAATACCAGCATCCTTCAGCGCGCCCATGAGTTTGGTACGGTCGTCGGTGGAGCCGGCAAGTACGGAGTATTGCGCCCAGCAGGAGGTGTAGCCTTCGGGCACTTCGGGCACGACGACGCGATCCTTGAGGCGGGCGCTGTAAGCGGCGGCGACCTTGTTGCGCAGGTCAAGTTCGTCGTCAAAGATGGTCAGTTTTTCGTTGATGACCGCCGCCTGGAGAGCGTCGAAGCGGCCGTTGAGGCCAATACGCTCGTTGTTGTATTTGTCCGCACCACCGCCGTGCACGCGAACGGAGACAAGCAGCTCCAGCAGCTCGTCGTCGTCGGTGAAGATCGCGCCGCCGTCGCCGTAGCAGCCGAGCGGTTTGGCCGGAAAGAAGGAGGTCGCGCCGACGAGGCCGAAGCTGCCTGCCTTTTTACCGCCAACCGTGCCACCGAAGCCCTGCGCGGCATCTTCGAGAATCCAGAGTCCCTGCTCCGAGGCTACCGTTTCAAGCCGGTCGTACTCGGCGGGAAGACCGAACAGATCGACCGGAATCAGCGCCTTCGGATTCAGCCCTTTTTTGCGAGCCTCTTCAACCGCCGGAGCAAGGCCATCGGGGTCAATGTTGAAGGTGCCTGGCAGCACATCGACGAACACCGGCGTCGCACCCGTGAGGCTGATGACTTCGGCGGTAGCCACGAAGGTGAAGGGCGTGGTGAGCACTGCATCGCCAGTACCGATGCCCTTGGCCATAAGCGAAATCAGGAGCGCGTCGGTGCCGGAGGCGCACGAAACGCAGTGCTTCGTGCCGACGTACTCGGCAAGCTTGCGTTCGGCTTCGAGCACTTCCGGCCCCATGACGAACTGGGCGCTGTCGATGATCCGCTCAATGCGCTTCATAAGACTCTCGCGGATGCGGTTTTTCTGGGTGATGAGGTCAATGAACTGCATAATATTACTGGATTGGGGTGGAGTTCCTGAAAAAATTCGATGTGATATAATACGGATTCATCGCCTCAATCCCGAAAGTTCAAGCGGCGGCTGGCGGGTTTTGCGGGATTTGGGTTTTTCTGTACTATTCTTGATCGAAATCGAGAAAAAGGATTTCCAACCAATTTTCATCCCCTTCACCAACATGAGCTCCATCTACTTCATCGGCATCGGCGGTTCAGCTATGGCTTCTGTGGCCGTGGCGCTCTCGCACATGGGCCACGCCGTCACCGGCTCTGACACGCAGCTCTATGCCCCGATGAGCACCTATCTCGAAAATCACAACATCCGCTATTTCAACGGCTTTTCAGCCGAGAACCTCAAAAGTGCGTCGCCCGATCTTGTGGTGGTGGGCAACGCAATCAGCCGAGGCAATCCCGATCTGGAATATGCGCTCGACCAGCACATGGAGCTGATTTCGATGCCGGAGCTGGTGCGGCGCAAGCTGATTGGCCGCCACACCTCGATTGTGGTGGCGGGCACGCACGGCAAAACAACGACCACCTCGCTGGCGGCATGGTTACTCGAAGCGGGTGGCTTTCAGCCGGGCTTCCTGGTCGGCGGCATTCCGGAGAATTTCGGCGACGGCTGCCGCCCTTCCAACCTGACCGAACCGGGCTTTTTCGTGACCGAGGGCGACGAATACGACTCGGCCTTTTTCGACAAGCGCAGCAAGTTTCTGCACTACCGGCCCGACATTGCGATCATCAACAACGTCGAGTTCGACCACGCAGACATTTTCGACTCACTCGACGACATCAAAAAGTGCTTCTGCCAGCTGGTGAACCTCGTGCCATCCAACGGCTTGCTTGTCGTCAACGCGGATGATCCGACTGCGATGGAGGTCACCGACAAGGCGTTCTGCCGAGTGGAAACCTTCGGGATAAAGAACAAGGCGGACTGGACGGCGGCGGAAACGACAATGGATGCGAACGGAACCTCGTTCACCGTCGTGCGCGATGGCAAAGCACTGGGCCGGGTGTCGGTGCCGCTCTTCGGCAACTACAACGTGATGAACGCGCTGGCCGCCACGGCGGCAGCGATGCGGTCGGGCGTGAGCTTCGAGTCGGTCACGAAAGGGCTGGCGAGCTTCAAACGCCCGAAGCGACGCATGGAGCTGGTTGGAGAGTACGCGGGCGGCATCACGTTCATCGAAGATTTCGCCCACCACCCAACCGCCGTGCGGCTCACCCTCGGCGCGATTGCGGAGCGCTACCCCCAGCGACGCATCGTGGCCTGCTTCGAGCCCCGCTCCAACACAACGACACGCAACATCTTCCAGCACGAGTTGGCGGAGTGCTTCGACGACGCCTCGGTGGTGGTGCTCGGCAGGGTGAACCGACCCGATCGCTACGCTCCGGAAGAGCGGCTCGACACCGCGCGGTTGCGCCGCGAGCTGGAAGCGAAGGGCAAGCGGGTATTCGCGGCGGGAAACGGCGACTACCCGAACGACATCGTCGAGTTCATCGAAGCCGAACACCAGCCAGGCGACGTAGTCGTACTCTTGAGCAACGGCAGCTTCAACGGCCTAAAGACGTTGCTGGCGAAAAGTTTTGAAAAAAAATCACGAAGATGACATTGGCGATAGTCTATTTTTTTATCTTGTGACTTTTCTTGAGCGGCGCATGCCCGGTTCATGCCGCCGCAACCATCCCGAACAGAGTCATTATCATATCCGTTAAACCCATAGAGCAAGACCCGTTATGGCGAAAGTTAAAGTTGGCATCAATGGTTTTGGTCGCATTGGCCGCTTGGTATTCAGACAGGCCGTGAACAACCCCGACCTGGACATCGTCGGCATCAACGACCTGACCGATGTACATACCCTTGCCCACCTCCTCAAATACGACAGCACCCACAAGAAATTCAATGGTGAAGTAACGGTCGAGGGCGACAATCTGGTCGTCAACGGCAACACCATCGCCATCTGCGCTCAGAGAGATCCTGCGGAACTTCCGTGGAAGTCACTCGGCGCGGAGCTCGTCGTCGAATCCACCGGCATCTTCACCAAGCGCGAAACCGCCGCCAAGCACATCGCTGCCGGCGCCAAAAAGGTGATCATCTCAGCTCCCGCCAAGGACAAGGTTGACGCCACCATCGTCATGGGTGTAAACGAGAACAGCATCACCGGCAAGGAGGAGATCGTCTCCAACGCAAGCTGCACCACCAACTGCCTCGCCCCGATGGCCAAGGTGCTGCACGAAAACTTCGGCATCGTCAAAGGCTTCATGACCACCGTGCACGCCTACACCAACGACCAGAACATCCTCGACCTTCCGCACAAGGATCTGCGCCGCGCCCGCTCTGCTGCCAGCTCGATCATTCCGACCTCGACCGGTGCTGCCAAAGCGATCGGCGAGGTGCTGCCGGAACTGGCCGGCAAGCTCGACGGACTGGCCATGCGAGTTCCGGTTCCTGACGGCTCGGTGACCGACCTTTCGGTGATCGTCGAAAAAGAGGCGACCAAGGAGGCGATCAACGCCGCCATGAAGGCTGCCGCCGAAGGCCCGATGAAGGGTATCCTTGAGTACAACGTTGATCCGATCGTCTCGTCGGACATCGTCGGCAACGCCCACTCCTGCATCTTCGACTCCCCGCTCACCATGAGCTCCGGCAACCTCATCAAAGTGGTCGGCTGGTACGACAACGAGCTTGGCTACGCCACCCGCGTCGTTGATCTGCTCAGCATCTACTCGAAGTTCGTCTGAGTTCCGAAACACACGGAAGTTTAGCACAAAGGGCTGCCTGCAAAGGCGGCCTTTTTGCGTTAAAGGGGGCAGGAAAAGTTGTGGATTATCAAGAAAGCAAGCACAAACTGTAGTGGCAAACCTGTGTACTCCCCCTTTCACCCTGCTCTTGATTTTGCCGTGGAAAAGTAATGCCTTATTATTCGTAACATATTCTATTGTCGTCAGGCTCAACCTTAATGCTAAAGCTTATGACCAGCATCACTGACAAGCCAATGAAGGCGATCATTCTTTATGACAGCCAGTCCATTGGCGGCTCAACCGATAGACTGATTGAGTCGATCGGCAAAAAACTTGCCGAGTCTGGAGCCTATGTCGAAAAGGCCCGTTGCAAAACTAACGGTGATTTCAGCTTCGTCGAAGAGTTCGATCTGGTGGTTCTCGGAGCTCCTATCTACTACCTGCTTGTTGCCTCGAATCTCAGTGGCGCGTTGTCGCAGAGCAATCTGAAAACGGTACTCAAAGGCAAAAAAGTAGCGCTGTTCGTTCTCTGCGGCAGCCCCGAACCGATGGCACAGTTCCTTTACCTGCCACAGCTCAAAATGAATCTCGATAACTCGATGATCCTTGCCACCAAAGTGTTCGCTCCCGATAAAACCAGCGATCCACAAGTGATTGCTGAATTCGTCGATACCATCACGGATGC
>CBEUNJ010000122.1:0-4614 GCA_965544465.1 uncultured Chlorobaculum sp. | reverse complement strand
TGGATGATCGGGGATGCAAAAAATATACATATATGTATAAAGTGTGGTTTGGAGCTGGTGGGTTTCAAGGTGAATCTACAATAATGTAGAACACGCTTGTTGCTCGATTGTGAGGCGATGGAAGTTTGGCATGCGTGCCCGCTCTGTCGAGGGAGATTATTTCTTACTGCCTGACATAGGGACGGCCTGATAGCCGCCCCTGCAAGTCATTAAAACAGAACAGCCTGCGCTTTTGCGGCTTGCGCGAGGAAGCGCTCTTGCCAGCCGGAACCCGAGTGTTTTTCGGCCAGCGCCACGGCGATGTGTTTTGGCTCGACACCCATGTCCTGATTGCGTCCCAGTCCCTGCAAGCACGACGGGCAATTGGTCAGAATGGTTGCGTGTGCCGAGCCGTGCATCGACTCCTTGAGCGCTTCGCGTTTGCGCTGAAGCATCGAGTCGGTGATGTCGGGCCGCGACAGGGCGAGCGTGCCAGCTTCCGAGCAACAGTGCGGCACTTCGGTCACCTGGCCAAAGCCGCCGACGTCGCGTAACAGGTCGCACGCAGTGCCCTTTAGTGAGTCGTGACACGGCGCGTGGTAGAGATTTTCGGGAGTGCTTTCACCCTCGACCTGCAGCCCTTTCTCGAAGGCGTAGCGCGATACATCGACGATGCGGTTGCCGAACAGCTTCGGGGCGTCCATGATTTCGAGCCCCTCCATGCAGGTGCCGCACGAAATGACGCAGGCGTCGAAATCGAGGTACGAGAACATCTCCCGAATCTGGCTGAACATGACCGAGTTGCGCAGTACAATCGAGTCGTACTCGTCTCCCTTCGCGTTCACGTGCAGCGGGAAGCCGCAACAGAGGAATGGCGGCGGCAGAATGACCCGCGTGCCGGTTTCGAGCAGGATGTGAATCGCGGCCATGGACACCGTCGAGTGCAACCGTTCCGATCCGCAGCCAGGGAAGTAGAAGACGGTCGAGGTTGCCTCCTGGCCTTCCGGTTCGAATACGAGCACCTGGTCGCTGTCGCAGGGCGGCAGCACGTCGCGCAGGGTCTTTTCCGGCACCGGCGGCACGGCCGAGCGTAACAGGCGCAGCGGCGGAAGCAGCTTTTGCGCCTCCTCCGAACGCTGTAACGGTGCGGCTATCTTTGTGCCGGCCCGCTGGGCTGCGCCGCCCACCCGTAAGACGGTGTTGCGGAACATCCGGTTGTAGAACGGCGAGCGGTTGGTCAGGTAGCCCAGCGTCATCTTGGTGATGGGCGGCGAGTTCTTGAAGCCGCGCGCCGAGAGAATCTCCCGCTCAAGAATCGAAATCTCGCCGGTATCAATGTCCACCGGGCAGGGTTTCAGGCACTTGTGGCAGATGGTGCAGTGGTCAGAGACCTCTTCGAGCCACTGCAACAGGCTGAAGTCGGTCGAGCGTTCGCGCTGAGCGTCGTAGAGCAACGCCTCAATGAGCGAACCAATAGCCAGGTTCTTGTTGCGCGGGTGGTAGAACATGCCGCGCGCCGGGTAATAGACGCAGCAGTCCGGTTTGCACTTGCCGCAGCGGATGCAGTAGTCCACCTTTTTGGATAGCTCTTCGAGCTTGCCACGCTTGAGGATGTGCGCCTCCAGCTCCAGCAGGTTGAACGAAGGGGTGAAAATCTGGTTCAGCGCCTCGTAATCCTCCAGCTTGCCGGGGTTCATGATGCGGTCGGGATCGACCTCACGGCGATAGGCGCTCAGCTCTTCGATGCGCTCCCTTTCCATGTATTTCAGCTTCGTCACGCCGATGCCGTGCTCGCCCGATACGACGCCGCCAAGCGACATTACTTTTTCCATCACCTTGTCGATGACGTGATTGGCCCGCTCCAGCATCGGGCGGTCGTTGGAGAGCACCGGTACGTTGACGTGCACGTTGCCGTCACCGGCATGCATGTGGGTGGCCAGCACGATTCGGCGGTCACGCACATGTTTGTAGGCCGCTTCAATGGCGTCAAGCGTTGTTGGATAGCCACGGAACAGCTCCTTCAGTTCCGAGTGGAACTCCTGCACCAGCGTCAGCGAGCGCAGCAGTAACGGATCGGCGGCTTCAAGACGTCCTCGGATAAGGTCGCACAGGCCGAGTCCGGCGGGAATCTTCGCCTCGAAGGCCGACAGACTCTCGGGTTTGCTGCTTTCATGCAGCATCGTTTCGATCCGGTCAACGTAGAGCTGCTGCGCATAGTGCTCCTCCTCGACGTTCAGGTTGTCGATGAAGCGGGCGAACACGGCGAGCTGGTCGATCGGAATGACAATGTCTTCGTTGAGCTTGAAGGCGTTGGTGCGCCGCGCAATGGCGCTGAGCTTTTTGCGATCCAGCCAGAACAGGGTTGCTTCGGCCTGGTTGCCAGCGACGAACATCAGCGTGTTCGGGTGCTTGCCGAGCAGCGTGCGCACCCGCTCGATGCCCGATTCGACCTCCGCTTCGTTGTGCCCGGCGATGTCGATGAGCAGCACCGCTTTTGGCGTCTGGGGCCGCGAGGCCTTCACCTTGTAATCGATGGCGCGGATGTACTCGTCGTCGAAGTGCTCCAGCGCCAGTAGCGCTTCATGCTCCGTCTCGCGGTAGGGGAAGGCGTTGGCCAGCTCGACGATGACCTGGCTCGCTTCGTCCATGTCGGGGCCGAAGAACTCCAGGCAGAGCGTGCGCTTTTCCTCATACTTCGGGTACAGCACGAACACCGCCGAGGTGATGACCCCATCGGTGCCCTCCTTTTGCAGGCCCGGCACGCCGCCGAGCGTCTTGTTGGTGATGTCCTTCCAAAGCCCCTGCTTGCGGATTTCGTTGCCCCGCAAAGCGATGCGCTTGAGCGGCGCGCCGTGCGGGTCGAGCACCTCGTAGGTCACAGTATCTTCCGGCAGAATCTTGCGAAGCTGATGATCGGTGCGGCGCACGGTCCAGAGCTTGCCGCCCGGCATAGCAATTTTCCACTCCAGCAGGTTGTCGATGCAGGTGCCCCAGCGCACGGCCATTTTGCCGCCTGCGTTCTCGGCGATGTTGCCTCCGATGGTGCAGGCCCACTCGCTGGTGGGGTCGGTGGCGAAGACCAGTCCGTGCTCGTCAGCGTAGTGCATGGCCGCTTCGGTGATGACGCCCGATTCGAGCTCAATCACCTTGCCCGTTACCGAATGGCCCTCTTTCAGGTGGAAGGTGCGCTCGCTGATGCCGCGCACATGGTTCAGCTTTTCGGTGTTGATGATGACGCAGTCCGAACGCAGCGGCACCGCGCCGCCGGTCAGGCCCGTGCCCGCTCCGCGCGGAATGACGCGCAGTCCGAGCTTGGCGATGGCCGCGATGAGCGGAGCCACCTGCGCCTCGTCGTCGGGCGTCACCACGGCCACTGGCAGGTACAAGCGCCAGTCGGTTGCGTCGGTCGCGTGGGCAACAATCGAGAAGGGATCGAACAGCACGTTCCGGGCTCCCACGATGGGGGCCAGCTCGCGCTTCAGCTTGTGCCGGTAGGCCGGGATGACCTCGATTTCAGAACGGAACTGGTCGAGCTTTTTGCGCAGGATCTGCACAATGGCCAGCACGCGCTGATCGCCATTGGCCGACGCCTCGATGGTGTTAACATCCTTGTGTGCGTGTTCGAAAATCCGTTTCCGGCGGTGCTCCGAATCGAGCAGCTCCTGGAACAGATAGGGGTTGCGGCCGTGAATGAGGATGTCGCCGAAAATCTGCATCAACAGACGCGCAGAGCGGCCTGTTACGCGGAAATCGCGCAACTCGTCCACCTGCTTGACCACCTCTTCGCCAAGGATGAAAGCAATCGCCTGCCGGTCGCTGGCGGAGGTATAATTATATGGAATCTCGCGCTTGACGGCTGGAGCCGTTTTCGCGTCTTGATGCTTTTTTTGATGCTCTTTATTGATAGTCATAAGTTGTACTAATAACGAAAAAATTCTTGTTCAGGCCAGAGTCGTTTCCGGTAACGGTCTCTGAGAATGGATGACGACAATATTGCGCAATTCTTGCAACCAGCCACCATCGGAGGGATTCGCACAGGCGGGCTGTCAGGACGGAAACGCCACAACGCCTGGCAGTGACCGGATTGAGCTGTAAAGCAATATAACGAAAACACCTTGAACTCTTTTGTTGCCCCTCGAACTCCGGCAATCCCCAAGAGAACCGGGGTGAACCCGTATACGTGGTGACCACGACCGGCAAGGATGAACGAGCCGCAGATGTTTTGCTTGTTTACCAGACTTGTTAATCCGCTCAACCGTATTACACCGATGAACATTCCCCGGCATACCATTTTTTTTGTCGCTTGCGAAAAGGGGAGGTGAACCCACCGTTCATCTCGGGATCGTTGCAAGGGCTGCTCGAACAATCTTGCGGTAGTTTTTTTGTGGTACCCCTGAATTTTAATTATCCATCGGCACGAGGCGATCGCGCCCACCGCTGGTTCGGATGCAGCACATCGACCGCGAGCTCAGGGATAACCACTATCCGAACTGTTCCAGTATTGCACGCCATTGAGAGGTACGTTCCAACAGCATCGCGTTGGCGCTCTGGACGCCGCCGTCAAGCGCTGGCTCATGCGTTACGGGCTCGCAAGCCGAAGTGCTTGCTCCGCTGGAGTTGCGCCAGATGGTCGGG
>CBEUNJ010000121.1:0-4744 GCA_965544465.1 uncultured Chlorobaculum sp. | reverse complement strand
AAAAACGTTGGAAGCGGAATCGAACACCAGCGTCACCGTTAACGCTCCGGCGACGTTTATCACTCGCCCTCCGGACTGTCGCCCGCAATCCTGAGTATCCGCTGCTCGCCGTACTCTTCGATCAGTGATTCCATAACCAGCGAATTGACAATCGAGCCGATATCGTGCGGGCAATCGGCATAGCGCTCCTCGAGCGCCTCGCGCGGAAGTTCGCCGCTTGAGAGCAGTTCTCGCAGCAGCGCACTCCGGTACCAGCGGCGGGAGCCTTTGAAGCGAGACTGCCGGGTCAGCGGCGCAATGCCCGTCTTCTTGCTCGTCAGTTCCAGCGCGCCGTAATCCATCAGCGCATTGTGCCAATCGCGGCTTCTCCCCTTCGGCACCATCTCTCCGGCCACATCAAGAAGCGCTTTCGGCGTGATCGATTCGGGAAGATTAAGCTCGTGGATCAGCACGCGCCTGATGTTGGTATCAACGGCAGCAATGTCGAGATTGTCCGCAAAGACCGGAATTGAGCGGCTGGTGTAAGCGCCGATACCCGGAAGTTCGATCAATTGTGACGGCTCCGATGGCACGCAACCGTCAAACTGCTCGACCACCATCGCCGCCGCCCGCTGCAAACGCTGAGCGCGCGAGTTGTAGCCGAGGCCGCTCCACGTATCGAGCACCTCTCGAAGCGAGGCAGAAGCAAGCGTTTGCACGTCCGGAAAGCGCTCCAGCCAGAGCGGAAAACGCCGCGCTATGCGGTCAGCCTGTGTCTGCTGAAGCATCACCTCACTCACCATGATAGCATAACGATCGGCCGTCTCGCGCCATGGAAAACTGCGCCTGTTCTGCTGGTAAAAATCGAGAATTTTAGACTGGAACGTCTCAACAAGCGTAACATTCATGACCTCTGCAATGCTGGTTTACCGATACCGGATGCACAACATACGCAGGAAGCCTGAAAAGCTCCAAACAAGAAGGGAAATGAAAAGCAACAAGCACGCAGCTGCGTCCACGGCGTCCATTGAGCGCCGCACGAAAAAACACAGAAAGCTGCGCCCCCGTTTCATGGACAGCGCAGCTCTGCATAGAATTCGGAAAATACAGGGTCGGCTCAGGCCTTGGCGGCGACCTTGCGCTCCTTGACCTTCAGCGCAGCCTTGCCGGTACGCTTGCGCAGGTAGAAGAGCTTGGCCCTTCTTGCCTTGCCGTTCCTGACCACCGTAATGCTTTCGACATTCGGCGAGTTGACCGGAATGATCCTCTCGACGCCAACGCCATGCGAAATCTTGCGCACGGTGATGGTCTTGGAAGCGCCAGCGCCTCGATCGCCAAGCACGACGCCCTCGAAAGCCTGAAGACGCTCTTTTTCACCCTCGATAACCTTGAGCTGAATCCTGACGGTATCGCCGGGATGCACTTCGGGAAGATCGCTCCGGTTCTGGGTCGCTTCCACCAACTGAATTAACTGATCCATGATGACACTTTATCTTTATGGTTATACTTCCTCATTCTCTCTGCGCAGCAGCTCCGGCCTACGCCTCTTGGTGCGTGCACGCGCATCCTCCTGCCGCCAGCGCTCGATTTTCTCATGATGGCCTGAAAGCAGCACATCGGGCACCGTCATACCGCGAAACTCCGCCGGACGAGTGTACCACGAACAGTCCAGAAGATCACCCTGAAACGAATCGGTCAGAGCCGACTCGCCATCACCGAGCACTCCCGGAATCAGCCTGACGACGGCATCCATAACCATCAGCGCGGGAATCTCTCCTCCGGAAAGCACCACATCGCCGACCGACAGCTCCAGAGTCACCAGTGTCTGGCGAATCCTCTCGTCCATGGCTTTGTAGTGGCCGCACAGCACGATGAGGTTCTCCGCCTGCGAAAGCCTGTTGGCCCTCTGCTGCTCGAACCGCTCACCGTCGGGGGTCATGAAGATCACTTCGTCATACCGCCTTTCAGCCAGCAACTTCTCGATACATGCGAACACCGGCTCCGGACGGATCACCATCCCTGCCCCGCCTCCGAACGGCGCATCATCCACCTGCTGGTAGCGGCCCAGTCCATAATCGTGCAGGTTGTGCACATGGATTTCCGCAAGACTTTTACGCCTTGCGATACCGAGCAGCCCTTTTTCAAGGGGTGAAGCGAAAAAATCCGGAATGACGGAGATAATATCTATCCGCATAGCATCCACATCTGAGTCATTGCCTGGACACGTCAAAAAAGCTTGTAAAGCTTATGGGCCGTATCCTTTTCCCAATCTTGTCAAGAACATGCGCCCCGAAATCCGGAGCTTCCACGCTACAGAAATTCTGAAAACCGCCGCAACGTCACAATCCCTTTATCGAGATCGATTTCCGTGATAAACTCTTCGACGGCAGGCACAAGCACTTTTTTACCGCCTGTATCTATTTCATAGACATCCTGCGCCGGCATCTGCAACACATCGCTGACGACACCGACCTTACCTTCTGCTTCATCAACCACCTCCAGACCAATCAGCTCATGGAGGTAAGCGCGGTCGTCGGGCATGGGCTCAAGCGCCTGTTCGGTGACATACAGCCGAAAACCGGCAACGGCTTCGGCCTGTTCGCGCGTCTGGATGCCTTCGAACATGAGCCAGGCAAAACCCTGCTGAAGCTTGGCCGACCGCAACTTGCGGACGACAGCATCTTCCGGACATTTGCCGAGATACAGCTCACGGCGCGTCAGAAAGCGTTCGGGAAAGTCGGTCACCGGCTGAACCTTGAGTTCGCCTTTCAGCCCTTTGGGCTTCAGGACAATGCCTGTCAGAAACAGTTCCACTCTACTTTAGCCGGTATTCGATATCCTTTTTCTCAGCCTTCGGCGGAACCGGCGGCTTCGGCAGCTTTTTTGGCCTGACGGCGACGGCTCTTGGCCGTAAGACGCTTTTGACGGCGCTCGGCTTCACGCTGCTGCCACGCTTCCATCTCGGTAGCGATATCGCTCTCGCTGACACCGCGGCGTTTCAGGTTCATTTCATGAAGCAAACCGGTGGCGCGGATGAGGCTATGAGCGGTCGCGGTCGGCTGCGCGCCAACGTTCAACCAGTAAGCCACGCGATCCTTCTCGATCGTGATAGCGTGCGGCTTAGCCGTCGGGTTGTAGTGACCGATCACTTCAAGAAACTTGCCGTCTCGCGGAGCACGCCCATCGGCAGCAACAATCTGGTAGAACGGCATCTTTTTCCTTCCGGCTCTTTTCAATCTGATCTTAACCAAAACGTAATGTGTTTAATTTATTAGAGATAGTATTCATTTATCGTTTCAGAAACTTGTCGAGCGCCAAGTTCTCCGTGGTGATCTTCCTGCCGGATTTGGTCAGGCGATTGACCGAACGCATCATCTTCTTCATTTCAGAGAACTGCTTGAGCAGCATATTGACCTCCTGAACCCTGGTGCCGCTGCCGAGCGCGATACGCTTGCGTCGGCTGCCGTTAATGATTTCAGGCCGTTTCCGCTCTTGGTGGGTCATCGAAGAGATCATCGCCTCGATGGGCTTGAAATTGATGTTCTCGAGATCCTGCTTGGGCACCATCTTGTTCAGGCCCGGCACCATTTCGATGAGGCCCTGGATCGAGCCCATTTTCTTGAGCTGCTGGAGCTGATCGAAGAAGTCGTCAAGATCGAACTCATTCTTCATGAGCTTCGACTGCATCGCCATCGTTTTTTCGAGGTCGAGCGTCTCCTGGGCCTTCTCGACAAAGCTGACGATGTCACCCATGCCGAGAATCCTCTGTGCCATGCGGTCGGGGTAGAACACGTCGAGATCATCGACCTTCTCGCCCACGCTCATGAACTTGATCGGCTTGTCAACAACCTGGCGGATCGAGAGCGCTGCGCCGCCACGAGAATCACCGTCGAGCTTGGTAAGCACCACGCCGTCAAAATCGAGCCGGTCGTTAAAGGCCTTGGCGGTATTGACCGCTTCCTGACCCATCATCGAGTCAACGACAAAGAGCAGCTCGTCAGGGCTGAGGCGATTCTTGAGCGCTTCGGCCTCGGCCATCATCGCCTCGTCGATCTGCAAGCGACCGGCGGTATCGACGATCAACACATCCTTCGCACTGGTTTTGGCTGCATCGAGACCGTCGAGCGCGGCCTTCATCGCATCCTGCTCCTCGACCGAATAAACCGGAACGTCGATCTGCTCGCCGAGCGTCTTGAGCTGCTCGATTGCAGCAGGACGATACACGTCGGCGGCCACGAGCATCGGGCTCTTGCCGTTCTGCTTGAGGCGCTTGGCCAGCTTGGCGCAGAAGGTCGTTTTACCCGACCCCTGCAAACCGGCAACCATGACGATGGCAGGCATCTTCTTCGGCGGCAGATTCAGCGGCTGGTTCTCGCCACCCATGATTTCGGCCAACTCGTCGTTGACGATCTTGACGATCATCTGCGCGGGAGAGACGCTCTTGATGACCTCTTCGCCGAGGGACTTCTCCCTGATGTCCTCAACCAGCTTCTTGGCAACCTTATAGTTGACATCGGCGCCAAGCAAAGCGCGCTTGATGTCGCGCATGGCGATACCGATGTTGACCTCGTTGATCGTCGCCTGACCGGCGAGCTTCTTGAAAGTCAGCTCAAGTTTATCACTGAGATTGTCGAACATGATGAATCGGTCACATAAATTCTAAAAATGGATAGCTTTGAAAATAAAAAAATTATCCTAAAATGAAACCATTCAATACCAAAACCAGCAAGGTATTTTTCCTTTATATGTTACGACTATCACCTGA
>CBEUNJ010000120.1:0-4774 GCA_965544465.1 uncultured Chlorobaculum sp. | reverse complement strand
TTAAGCATCCGTTCCGCGCACACATACCCTTTGTTTCAGCCCTGTTTCAACAGCACTTATGAAATGATTTTTCGATGAATTATAGCTATATTTACCGCATACAATATCCAACCGTGAGCCCTACGCTCCATACGGAAAAACCATTTCAATCACCATCTACAAACCACACCAATCATGGCTAACGAAGAAACCGGCAAACCCGCCGCAGGAGCGCCAAAACCGGCCGGGCAAGCACCACAGACCAATGCCGGCAACGGCGACCTTGCGCATCTAATCGGCGACATGGGTATTCTGATCGATTCGACCATCGAGTCGGTTCAGGGCATGATCAACACGGTCAGTTCCGCCACGAACCAGATCATGGACGAGGTCAGCACGACCATCAACTCCGACCAGGTCAAGGGCATTATCGACAACGTCAATTCGGTCTCCGACCAGCTCATTGAGGGCGTCACCAACACCTTGAACTCCGAACAGCTTCAGAACTCATTCAACGAACTGGGCAAGTTCTGGGCAGGCATGATTTCAAACCTGAACTCGACGGTGAACTCCAATCAAGTCAAGGATCTGTTCGACAACGTCAGCGCGGGCATCAACCAGCTCACCGGCATGGTCTTTTCGCAGGGAATGCAACCGCCGTTCATGATGGGCTCCGGAAGCAACGACGAGCCCAGAAAGCAGGCCAAGGAGATTCCGGTAACGCACACAGCCGCGAAACCGGCCAGCGCCCCCGCACCATCCGTACAACAGAAACCATCTGCGGCAACGGCCCCCGTTCCGAACAAAAAAACGGGCGCATAACCATCAGCATGACCGAAAGGCTATCCATTGCAAAAGGGCGAGGGTTAAAAAACTCGCCCTTTTGCGTTACAAACAGAAAAAAGGCGGACACGCAAGTGCGTCCCTACGATCGGCCAATCAGTCGCGCCACTACTCAAAAAACTGAACATGGTGGGCACAAAAGCTCACTGCCGGTTCATTATCCATTATCAACTATCCGTTGATCCCGGTGTGGCCGAATCCCCCTTCCCCGCGCCCCGTATCAGACAACGCCTCCACCTCCTCGAACGCGACACGATCAACCTTTGAGACCACCATCTGCGCGATGCGGTCGCCGTGATTGACCGTGAAGGGCTCGCGCCCGTGATTAATGAGAATGACCCCAACCTCGCCTCGGTAGTCGGCGTCAATGGTGGCGGGTGAATTGGGTAGCGAAATCAGGTGGCGAAGCGCCAGCCCGCTCCTCGGACGAAGCTGCGCCTCGTACCCCTCGGGCAGCTCGATGGCGAGGCCCGTGGGAATGAGCGCCGACGCGGCGGTTTCGATGGTGACTGGCGCATCGAGGCAGGCGGAGACGTCCATTCCCGCTGCATGAGCAGTGGCATAGGCCGGCAAACTTGCCTTTTCGTTCAGGCGAACTATCTTTACTTTCATCATCGATTATGGCTGAAGTTATTTGAAGCCCGCAAGGACTTGATGGTTTCACGGCCCCAATATAAACAAACCCGACCTTGAGCGCACCCATCGAACCTGTGTACACCCTCGCCTTCGGCGCACACCCCGACGACGTCGAGCTGGCCTGCGGGGCCACGCTTCTGAAAATCATGGACGAAGGCCACCGCGTAGCCGTCTGCGACCTCACGAAAGGGGAGATGGGCACCGTCGGCACACCGGAGAGCCGCCACCAAGAAGCGGCGCTGGCCACCAAGCGCATGGGCTACGTGGCGCGTGAAGCGCTCGATCTTGGCGATTCAGAGCTGTTCTACACCAAAGAGAACCTGCACGCGCTCATTCGCATCATCCGCAAATACCGGCCTGACACGGTCTTTGGCAACCCGCCTGACGAGCGCCACCCCGACCACATGAAAGCCTCGCAGCTCATCAGCGACGCCTGCTTCTACGCCGGACTGCGCAAGATCGAAACCGTCGAGAACGGTGAGCCGCAAGAGCCACATCGTCCGAAGCACCTGCTCTACTACATCCAGTTCAAGCAGATCGAGCCGGACGTTATCGTGGACGTTTCATCGACCTTCGAGCGCTCACGCAGCGGCGTGCTGGCGTTCAGCTCGCAGTTCCAGCGCGACGCAAACAGCAACCAGCCGGTCACGATGATCAACCGCAAGGAGTTCCTGCCGGGGCTTGAAGCTCGCGCCCGATCACTCGGCGAGCAGATCGGCGTGATGTACGGCGAAGGGTTTCGGCTGAACAGCGTGCTCGGTATCGACCGCTTCACCGAGGTGTTCAAGCCCGGCAAGTAAACAACAGTCATTGAAACAACCTGAGACGATTCACCATGCGAACATCGCTCTTCACCATCATCACCCTTCTCTTGACAATCTTGCTCGGCGGATGCAGCCCGAAGACCTCCGAGACGACGCGCGACAAGACGATCGTGATTGCCGTCAACGCTGATTTCGACCACCTCAATCCGCTGCTCATCCAGCTCTCGCTCTCCCGCGAGCTGTGCACGATGATCTACCCGACACTCCTGCGCCCCACCTTCGACAAACAGCACGGCGCGATCATCTACAAGCCGGGAGCCGCCGAAAGCTGGGAGTTCACGCCGGATGGCCGGAGCGTCACCTTCCACCTGAACGACAAGGCGGTCTGGGAGGATGGCAAGCCGCTCACCTCAAAAGATTTCAGCTTTTCTTACCGCCTCTACGCCGACCCGAATGTGGCAAGCAGCCGTCAGGACTATTTGTACGACCTGTTGCTCAAGCCCGACGGCTCGGTCGATTTTGATAAAGCGATCGAAACGCCGGACAGCAAAACGCTGGTGCTGCACTTCAACAAGCCGATGGCCGAAAGCATCGTGCTCGACCACTTCAACGATCTGATGCCAGTGGCCGAGCATCTCTTCCGCAACATCAAGCCGGAACAGATTCGCCAGCAGGCCGCCACCCTGCCAATCGTGGGGGCAGGCCCGTTTAAGGTCAAGGAGTGGCAGCGGCAGTCCAAGCTGGTGCTGGAGTCGAACCCGACCTCGGTGCTGCCCCATCCGGCGGTCGCACCCGAAATCGCCTTCATGGTAGTGCCTGAGTACACCACGCGGCTGGCGATGCTCAAGTCAGGCCAGATCGACGCGCTCGTCTCGGCGGGCGGCATCAACCCGAAAGACGCCGCGGAGCTGGCGAAAAGCAACCCGGAGATTTCGATCATCCCGGTGGGCGATCGCTATTTCGACAGCGTCGTCTGGCTGAACATCGACGGCGCGGCGTGGCGCAACGACAAAAAAGTCGAGCCGAACCGCTTCTTCGGCGACCGCCGCGTACGGCAGGCAATGACCTACGCCATCGACCGTCAGGCGATCATCGACGGCTTCATGGGGCCGGATCACGCCACCATCGTCAACACCACGCTCTCGCCCGCCTACACCTCAATCATCGACAAATCGCTGCCCGCCTACGCGTATGAGCCCGACAAGGCGCTCGCCCTGCTCAAAGAAGCTGGCTGGACGCCGGGGCCGGACGGCATTTTGCAGAAAAACGGCATAAAATTCTCGTTTGAACTCGCCGCGTCCACCGGCAACCCGCGCCGCAACTACGCCGCCACAATCATCCAGCAGAACCTCCGAGAAATCGGCATCGACTGCAAGCTGAAGTTCGACGAAACCCTCATGTTCAACAAAAACCAGAATGAGTACCGCTACGACGCCGCCCTCTCCGGCCTTGCCGCCGAAACGCTCCCCTTCCAGCTCGTCATCTGGGGCTCGGATTTCGAGAAAAAACCCTTCAACTCCTCAGCTTTCCAGAACACCGAACTCGACCGCGTCGTCGCCAAGCTGACCGGCCCGCTGCCAAAAGCCGAACAGCTCAAGCTCTGGAAAAAGTACCAGCAGATTCTCGCCAAAGAGCAGCCACGAACGTTCTTGTATTATTATGATGAGTTGGAAGGATTCAACCCGCGAGTGCAGAATGTCAAGCTGAGCCTGCTCTACACGCTTGGAAATATGTATGATTGGAACGTGAAAAATAAGAAGTGATGATTGACGTGTAGGGGGCAGCCCTCACGGAGCTGCCCTCCCCACTCTGAGAGCGCCATACTCCAACTTGGCATCTTCAAACAGACCTCACCTGATACGAACACCAGCAGATCACGAACTAACGCGCCCCGGAGCGATGCTTCTCGAAGAGTGCCTCATTGCGATGAACATTACGCAACGCCAACTGGCCGATGCCATTCAGGTGTCCTATCAGCGAATCAACGAAATCATCAACGGCAAGCGCGGCCTCACAAGCTCGACAGTACTGCATCTGGCAAACTATTTCAGCAATATCCCCGATTTCTGGATCCTACATTGAGCGATTCGTGTTGCATCACCGCTCTTTTGAGTCTCGCAACCACGCCGGAAGTCCTGATTTGCATGTTGTCACTATTTTCATCGCGCTACGAACTCCTACGGGTTCAGCAAGAGGAGGCGACGATCCGGGCGGAAGCCGCCAAACGGCGCTTGAAGCGCTCAAATAGGTTGCCGACCAGCTCGCCACCATCGAAACCGACAGCTAGGAGGTTGCGGCATCGCAAGAGGCCGACACGGCCTCGACGCTTGAGCTTGTTGAGCTCTCTCTGGAAAAAGAGGCGAGTTCGGAGGCGATTGCCGCCGTTCGCTCGAAGCGCCTTGCCGACGTGGTGCTGCTGTTTCAGGCGATGGGCGGGTAAGCGTCGTTATCAATAAAGGTCTGGCGGCAACACTCACCATTAGGGCATCTCTAAAAACTTATGACGAGCCCCGATTGCTGCATTGAGTGGTACTCGAAATTCTCACATACTT
>CBEUNJ010000119.1:0-4797 GCA_965544465.1 uncultured Chlorobaculum sp. | reverse complement strand
TCTTCAGAAGAAAGGTAACGGAATTTTCTGACTTGTTCAGAACAGCGATACACCCCAAACCACCGGAATCAGCAAAAAACCGGCGTCAGCAAGAAGTTTCGGATATTTTGATATAATCTTATGGCTTGGCACAGAAATTGAGCCAGTAAAAACGAAACAACCTCGAATAGACCTACGATAAAAACGCACAGCTACCGTTGAAACAATCGACATCGGAGTCGGCACATTATGTCAGTACCACTGTCGCTCCCGGTAACGATGTCGATTGCGATGAAAAAGCCTGAACAGAATCAACAGATGAAGAAACAATCCATTGCCGTCCTGTTGCTGATTGCCACCACCCTGACGGCGGCTCCACCGTTGCGAGCGGCTGAGAACAAGGCAGCAGTGGTCACGGCTCCCTTGACGCTCAGCGAGGCGATGCGCATGAGCCGCGAACACAACCCGAAAGCCCGGCAGGCCGCCGAAGCGCTCAACGCCGCCGACGCAAAGGTAACGGAGAGCCGCAGCGGCTACTATCCCCAACTGTCGGCCAAGGCAAGCTACCGCTACCTTGATCCGATCGCCGAGCTGACGTTCAACGGCATGCCTATGAAGTTTGTACCAAACGACAACTACGACGCCAGAATCGAGGCCGACGTCATGCTCTACGACTTCGGGCGCACCGGACGCAGGGTCGATCTGGCCAAGGCTGGGCGCACCTCGGCGGCAATCCGGCAGGATATCACCCTGCGCGACCTCTCGCTGGCGACCGTGCACGCATTCTACTCGGTACTCTTTTTGCAGAAGGCGGTCGAGGTGCAGCAGAAGGAGATTGATGCCTTGCAGCAAAACCTCGATCACATGCAGAAGCGCTACGCAGAAGGCGTCGCCACCCGCTTTGACCTGTTGACCACGCAGGTTCGGCTCGCCGCAGCGGGCAATCGCAAGATCGATTACCAAACACAGCTCCAGAACCAGGAAATTTCGCTCCGCCGCCTCTGCGGCCTCGACGAGAACACCCCGCTGAACCTGAAAGGCTCGTTCGAGATTTCAACGGCGGATATGGATGCCAATCGGCTGGCCGCTGAAGCGCTCGCCCGCCGTCCTGAAATCATGCTTGCCCGCGAAAACCTCAAGGCGGCGAATTACAAGAAATCGCTGGCCGCAAAAGAGGGAATGCCGAACATCATGGGCAGCGCCTCTTGGGGTACGACCAACGGCTACGTGCCAGACATCAACGTCATCCGCCCCAACATTTCCTACGGCGTCGCAGTGCAGTTGCCGCTGTTCACCGGCTTCAGAACCAGCGCTGCGACCAGGGAAGCTGTGGCCATGAAACGCTCCGCCGAACAGCAGCAACTCGACACCGAGCAGATGACCAGGGCGGAGGTTCAGCAGTCGCTCAACAACCTGAAGAGCAGCGAACAGAAAATCGAAACGACCCGCTTGCAGGTCGAACAGGCCAACCTTGCGGCCAAACACGCGCGAATCCGCTACGACAACGGCCTGGCCACCACCCTTGACCTGCTCAACGCCGAAGCGTCGCTGGCCGAGGCTGAACTGGCCCATTTGCAGGCTCGCTATGACTATGTCCTGAGCACGTATGAGCTCAGGCGTGCCTCGGGCGACCTGATTGAGCACTAAACGGAGGAACGATGATGAGACGACCAATGGCTGCGAAACCATCCCGAACAGGGTTCTCTGCCCGACCGATGCTTTCAGCTACCTCGGAGCAGGCGCTGCTTCATGCTGCCAGCCAGTGTGACGGCGATTCGAAGCTGCTCGTGCTGAAATCGCCAGAAAGCGATGGCCAGCGGGCCGCAACACAACAGGAGTATAGCAAAGCGGGACGCCTCTGAACGCGATTCTTTCGTGGCGTCCAGTATTGACCAACACCAATGCCTTACCATCAATGTCAGAACAACAGCAACCAACATCCGAAACACCGGTGAAAGCCCCCGAAACACAGCCGCAGAGCCAGTCGCGGATGCGCCTTGTCATCTTCGGCGTCCTGCTCGCCGCCGGCCTGGTCTGGGGCGGCCTAACGCTCATCCGATCGCTCAGTTACGAAGAAACTGACGATGCGCAGATTGCCGGAAACATCTACCCTGTCATTCCACGCGTGCCCGGCAAGGTTGTCGAGGTGCTGACCGACGACAACAAAATCGTGAACAAAGGCGACGTGCTCATCAAGCTCGATCCTTCGGACTACCAGGTCAAGTGCGACATGGCAAACGCGCAACTGCTCAAAGCGCGGGCGGCGGTATCGGCGGCGAAGGCTGAAGTCGTGGCCGCCGCCGCGACGCAGCAAAAGCTCGACGCCGATCTTCGCCGTAGCCGCAATCTGGAACAGCAGGATGTGATTTCCCGAGCCGAACTCGACGCCGTCACGGCGAGCGCGACCGCCTCAACCGCGCAGCACGGCGCGGCCAAGAATCAGTACAAGGCCGCGATGGCGCAGGAAAAGCTGGCCGAAGCGCAACTCGAAAACGCCGAGCTCCAGCGTTCGTGGACAACCGTCAAAGCGCCAGCCAACGGCCAAGTCTCCAAAAAGAACGTCCAGCCGGGCCAGTACGTCACGCCCGGCCAGCAGCTCATGGCCATTGTCGGTAGCGGCGAACTCTGGGCGGTGGCCAACTTCAAGGAGACGCAACTCGAGCACATGCGCCCCGGCCAGCCGGTCATCATCAAGGTCGATGCCTTCCCCGGCAAGGAGCTGAAGGGCCATGTGGATTCGATTTCAGCCGGAACCGGAGCGCAGTTCGCGCTGCTCCCGCCCGATAACGCTAGCGGCAACTTCGTGAAAGTAACCCAGCGCGTGCCGGTCAAGATCGTCTTCGATGAAAAACCAGACCTGCCGCTGGCCGCCGGAATGAATGTGATTGTGGAAGTGAAGGTCAAGTAAAAAGCCACCCAATGTCAGAACGTATTGCAACAGCCGTTTCAGACACCCTGATTCCGGAACACCACTATGAAACCGGAATCAGGAAATGGATCATCACGGTGACGGTCATCGTGGCGGCCATGCTTGAGCTGATCGACACGACCATCGTTAACGTAGCCATCAACCACATCAGCGGCAACCTCGGCGCAAGCATCGAGGATGTCTCGTGGGTGGTTACCAGCTACGCTATCGCCAACGTAATCGTCATCCCGCTGTCGGGATTTCTCGGCAACCTGCTCGGACGCCGCACCTATTTCGTCGGCTCGATTTTGCTCTTCACCACCGCATCATTGTTCTGCGGCATCTCCGACAACATCTGGATGCTCGTCTTTTTCCGGTTCTTCCAGGGCATCGGTGGCGGCGCGCTCTTGCCAACCGCGCAGGCGATTCTGTACGAAACCTTCCCGCCGGAAGAGCGAGGCGCGGCCACGGGCATCTTTTCGATGGGGCTCGTGCTCGGCCCGACCATCGGGCCGCTGCTCGGAGGCTACCTGGTGGACACGTTCGCCTGGGAGTGGTGCTTTTTTGTCAACATCCCGATCGGCATTCTTGCCTCTTGGGCGGCGCTGAGCTTCGTGAAGGAGCCGCGAGTACAACATGCGGTTGAAAAAATCGACTGGGCGGGCATCGGCTTTCTGGCTGTTGGCATCGGCTCGCTTCAGTTCGTGCTTGAACGGGGCGAGCAGAAAGACTGGTTCTCGACCGGCTACATCACCGCATTCGCCATCATCGCCGTGGTTTCGCTCATCGCTTTTGTCTGGCGGGAGCTGCACACCGAACACCCGGCGGTTGACCTGACCGTACTGGCCCGGAGCAAGAATCTGGCCATCGCCGCCGTCTTGACCTTCATCGTCGGCTTCGGCCTGTATGCCACGCTGTTTGTCTTCCCGGTCTTCGTGCAGCGGCTGCTGAACTTCACGGCGCTCTTGACCGGTCTGGTGCTCTTTCCCAGCGCCATGCTCACGGGCATCATTTCGCTGCCACTCGGCATCGCGTTGCAAAAGGGCGCGTCGCCGAAGCTGATGATGACGGTCGGCATGGTCACCTTCATCTGGTTCTGCTGGGCGCTGGGAATGCAGACCATGCAGTCGGGCGCGGAGAACTTCTTTGTCGTGCTGCTGATCCGGGGCATTTCGCTCGGCTTCATCTTCATTCCGGTCACGCTGCTGGCCGTCACGGGCCTGCACGGCAAGGACATCGGGCAGGCTACCGGTTTGAACAACATGGTGCGCCAGCTCGGCGGCTCGTTCGGCATCGCCATCACCAACACCTACGTGGCGCACCGGGTGGCTGCGCACCGCATCGATATTCTCAGCCACCTGTCGCCCTACGATCCGGCGGCTGTACAGCGATTACAGGCTATGAAGCAGGCGCTCGGCCAATACATGCTCTCGCCGGTAGAGGCTCAACAGGCCGCTTGGCAGGCGCTCGAAGGCATCGTTGTCCGCCAGAGCTACCACCTGGCCTACATGGATTCCTTCATACTGATCGCCGTGCTCTTTGCCGTCTGCCTGCCGCTCTTGCTGTTCATCCGCGAGGACAAATCGCAGAAAACAGGCATCTCATCGGCGCACTGAATCCGGGCAACCTTCCCCCTTTTCTTCGTAGGGGCAGGCCTCGCGCCTGCCCTTATTGCACCAGCCGACCGCTTTATACAACTCGCCGTAACATTCCGGCACACCATCAGGGGGGCGTGAAGCCCGCTCCTACAATCGTTTCGTTGAACCGCGCGGACGAGGTGGACTTGGTGAACAACGGACGAAACCCGTGCGCGGCCTTTTCAATTATCCATTATCAACTCTCAATTATCAATTGCTGTCCGGCACGAAATCAAGTGAGATCGAGTTCATGCAGAAGCGTTTGCCGGTGGG
>CBEUNJ010000118.1:0-4830 GCA_965544465.1 uncultured Chlorobaculum sp. | reverse complement strand
TCTGTGTGTCTGCCCTTGAGAAATCTGGATGTGTTCGTTTGGCAACAAATACGTTGCCTTGACGTTATCATCACCGTAGGGTGTCTCTAAAAACTTATTGCACTCGGGTCGATCATGATACTTTTTAGAGGTGCCCTGTAAACAAGGAGTTGTCATGAACATGCGTTTTGCTTCGATGAATCTTGCCGCTGCATTGTTGCTGCTGTTCGGTGGTTTGTGGCCCGCGCCGCTCCATGCCGAGGTTCCAGCCATTGCCGTGACCGCTTCGAGCAGCGTGCGTTACGAGCCCGACACCGCCGAGTTCACCACCGCTATTTCCGCGACAGAGAAGGATGGCGCGAAGGCGGCAGCCCGTGTCGCCCAACTCTGGAGCGGGTTGCAGCAAGCGTTGCGCGCCGCAGGTATTCCCGCCAGGGATGCCTCCTCGATCGCCTATTCGGTCAGCCCTGAGTGGGAGTATAACCGCACGAGCGGCAAACGGAGCCTGAAGGGCTACACGGCGCGGCACACCGTCCGGGTGACGGTGCGTGAGCTCGGCAAGCTCGGCGGCGCGATTGACGCCGTGGCCGGCGCGGGAGCGAGTGACATCCAGGGGCTCCGGTACTCTTCATCCCGTTTCGAGCAATACCGTTCGGAGGCGCTCGCCGAAGCGGTCAGGAGCGCCCGTCGTGATGCCGGGGTGATGGCCAGGGCCGCTGGGGGACGGATTGGCGGCGTGCTTGAACTCTCCTGCACCGCGCCGCGTCCGGTCATGCCGGTCATGCGCATGATGGCTGCGGCTCCGCAGGCGGAGGACTCGACCAACCTGCAGCCGGGCGAGCAGGAGGTGACGGTGTCGGTCACTTCGCGTTGGCTGTTTCGTTCCGGCAAGGGCAAGTGAGGTGGTGGCAAAACGCGGAACGGGCGTGAGGCCATGAAGGAGAAGATTCTCGAACGGTACGACCGCACAGCCGATGGCCGGGTCATCATCGATGTTTCCGCTTCGAAGGTGGAGGAGCTGTACGAAGATTTCGACAAGCAGGCACCCTACCACCGCAAGGATCTTGATGAGGAGCTGGCTAGCTACCTTGCCGATTGCGTTCGTGAAATCGGCTCAGCGGCGTTCGTTATCCGCATCACCCTTGACCGGCTTCTTTCCGACGATCTTCAGGCGCGCATCCGTACCAGTTTGCACAAGTTTTTCATGTACCAGCGCGAACTTGAAATCGCCTCGCTCAAGCGTTTGTTGCGGCGCTCTCTGATGCTGCTGCTCGCCGGCTTCGTGCTGCTTTTTGTCTCGTTGCAGCTTGACAGCAGCGCCGCGCGTCCTTTCGTTCAGAACGTGCTCATCGAAGGCGTTACCATTGCCGCCTGGGTTTCGCTCTGGGAGTCGCTCAGCATCGTTTTGTTCAACTGGTGGCCTTCGCGCCAGCGCATCCGGCTGAACGTCCGGATCGCCAATGCCGAGGTGCTTTTTCAGGCGCAGCCGGAACGGTTGAGATGACTCTGATCGGCTATTGACTTTATGAAAAAAACGTTACATTAAGGCGATTTGAGAAAATCCTCCGTGCCTCCCGGTGCGGTTAGCGTGCAGGGAATTCCCCATTTACCCTGTGTTCTGTTTGCCTGTTGTGTGATTGCTAACGATTTCTACCATGATGCCTGATGCTGTTCCAGTGCTCATGATCTTATAAATTTACAAGGAGCTTGCGTATGAAAAGAGGATTTGCCGCCTTGCTGACGTTGTTCATGCTGTTGCCCGTGACCGGCCGTTGCACTATGAGCCACGAGTCGCCCGAGCACCGTTGGGTGTCTTCTGTGATGCGATCTATTGAAAAGAAAAACAATATCGCCCCTCATGCTCTACAGCTCGCTTTGAAGGGGTACTGGAAACTCTATTGCGAAGGCTCTATTCAGCGCAAAGGTGTTCTGACACTGATCGATTTTAGTAAACCCTCGAACGTCAAACGACTCTTTGTCATCGATGTCGAGCAGGGCAAAATTCTTAGCTCTTCTCTTGTGGCCCACGGAAAGAACAGTGGTGGCATGTTTGCTACACACTTTTCCAACCGGCCCGGATCTTACCAGAGCAGTCTCGGTTTTTTCCTTACCTCGAATACGTACGAAGGGAAACACGGCTACTCCCTTGTCCTGAAAGGGATCGAACGCGGGCTGAACGACAAGGCCGAAAAACGGCACATTGTCATACACGGTGCCAATTACGTTTCCCGCGAATTCATCCGCCGCTACGGTCGCCTCGGGCGCAGCCTAGGGTGTCCCGCAGTGCCGATTGAGCAGTGTCCCAAGCTGATCAATCAGATCAAGGGTGGCTCTTGTCTGTTTATTTATCATGGTGACCAGGATTACGTCTCCCGCTCGGCTGTGTTGAATCCTGAGATGGCTGCGAGAGTCGTTCAGAGCGATAATCAGGCATAACCACCATTACCTCTTTTATCTATGCGTTCGATTGTACTGTTTTGCTTTACTGTCTTTTCGTTGCTGTATGTGGTAACTCCCGCAGCAGTTCAAGCTGCCGGAAAGAGTGGGGAGGTTGATGTTCCCCGTGATGAGGCTGCGGCCTATCTGAAAAGCGCGCTTGATCGGCTCGACCGGTCAGCTTCTTCCGTTTCTCCCGCAAGGGCGGTTATCACCGGACAGCTGCAGCGCTTTTACGAGTCCCTGGGTTATCGCGTTGCGTGGACCAATCGCAAGACCATCGCCCGCCTTATCGACGTCATTGAACAGGGCGCCGATGACGGCCTCACTCCTTCGGATTACCATCTCGACGAAATCAGGGCGCGGTACAACAATCCGCCACGTTCTCCGGTCATGCAGGCTCACGCCGATCTTCTGATGACCGACGGGCTCTTTACGCTGATGGCGCACATGCGCTCCGGCAAGGTGTTGCCAACGTCGCTCGATCCGCACTGGAACCTGCCGCTCTCCAGCCCTGCCGCGAACAGCGACGCCATGCTGAAGTCGGCGGTGATGGATGCGAAATTTCCCGAGATGATCGCCTCGCTTCGCCCCAACACGCCCGAGTACAAGCTACTGCGCCAGGCTCTGGCACGGTACCGCAAGATCGCGGCAGCCGGTGGATGGAAGGTGGTTCCCTCCGGCCCGAAAATTAGCGACATCGGCCAGATCGACGAGCGGATGCCGCTTATCCGTAAGCGGCTTGCCATCACGGGCGACCTGGTTGACGATGGCCTGATGAGTGCTCCACCGGCTTCGCCTGACATCACCACCGTTGCTGACTCCACGGCAATTATGAATCAGGCGCTCGTGTACACGCCCGAGCTGTTCGAGTCGGTGAAAGCGTTTCAACGCCGCCACGGCCTCGAGGTGGACGGCATCATCGGCAATGAAACCGTCGGGGCGATGGACGTGCCGGTTGAAACCTGGATCGACCAGCTCCGCATCAATCTTGAACGCTATCGCTGGTACTCTGGCAACCTTGGCCCGACCTACGTGATGGTCAACATTCCGGCCTTTTCGGTCGAATTTGTGCGCGATGGCTCTGTTCGCTGGAAATCGAAGGTTGTCGTCGGCAAGCCGAAGCGGCAAACTCCTGTTTTCAAAGCTGAGATTCAGTCAGTCATTTTCAATCCGCGCTGGGTTATTCCTTCGGGCATTCTGGCCAAAGAGTCGCTGCCCGCCATCAAAAAGAATATCAACTATCTGAGCAAGAACCAGTTGAGCGTCGTGAACAATGCAGGCAAGCTGGTCGATCCCTCGACCGTCAACTGGCTAGCCTATCAGGGCAAAGGATTTCCTTACCGCTTGGTGCAGGCTTCCGGAGATGACGGCGCTCTCGGCAGAATCAAGTTCAACATGCCCAACCGGTTTACGGTCTATATGCACGATACGCCTTCCAAATCCCTTTTTGAAAGAAGTTACCGTGCGTTCAGTCACGGCTGTGTCAGGGTGCAAAACCCGAACGAACTTGGCGTGCTTCTTTTTAACGACCCTGTCAAGTGGGACATGAACAGAATCGAGGAGATGATTGACACCGGCAAGACGCGCGCCGTGCGGCTTCCAGCGAAAGTTCCGGTCTATTTCCTCTACCAGACCGCGTTTCCGGAGGATGACAACATCGGCTTCCGCTATGACGTCTATGACCGCGATTCCCGCCTGCTCAAGGCGCTCGATAGCCAGAAAGAGCGTGAGGTTGTGGAGGAGGCTATTCGTCCCGCCAGCTCGTCAGTGGTGCAAAAGCCATGAGGGGGCGCCATGCCCTTTACCGTCACCATCAATGGATCAAAGCAGTTTGAGACCCCGGGATCGCTCGGTAAGGGTTTCGAGCTGCTTGCCGATGTTCTACGGTCGGCAAGCTACTTTCCCGATGTCGAACAACTCGCAAGCGCTCGGCGGTAACTCCTACCGCTGGCTCATGGAGAGAATCGCCCTCGGCGACCACACTCTGCAGCAGACCATCTACGCCTGCGTTTACCATAGCGATCACGCATCACTGAGTGTTGACTGGATGCCCGTCGAGAGCGAGGGCAACGCACGGGTCGAAGGCTGCTGGCGGCTTGAACCTGCCGTAACCGGTACGAACGTTCAGCTTCACACCCAAGGCACGCTTGACGTCGATTTTCCTGGATTCCTCCAATTCTTTTTCTCCCCGCTGATCGAACTCGCTTTTACGTAGAAAATCGATCGGTTTTCTTCTGCGATTGGACGGCAAGGGTGATAACATCGGTGCAACATTGTTAACATCAAGAGTACGATGCCGTTTTTATGCTGCCGGATAAGTCTCGGTTGGTATCGAAGATGGAGAGATTTTGGCCGGAAATCTGCCTTGCATCGTGATGAGTTGATGGCTGATTGGGAGTTGGCAGGTGTTGG
>CBEUNJ010000117.1:0-4834 GCA_965544465.1 uncultured Chlorobaculum sp. | reverse complement strand
CGGATTTCCGCATGGGCTGCTGCCCTGTCGTGACGCAGTGGTATGAGCAACAGAGTTGTTTGGCGTTAACTTGAACGTAGATTACACAACCGTTGTTAGATAGTTTTAAACCATAACCAATTGATCTATGGAACAGGAACCAATTCGTGGAAATGTGTTGACGACTGCGGCTGGCGTTGCCGGTGCTGGGGCGTTGTTGTCTCCGGCCGGTTTACCGATTTTGCCTGGCCTGCTGGGCATCGCGGCTGTGGGAGCCGGTATGTTTACTGCCGGAATGGCGGTAAAAAAGATGGGCGAAATGATTTCGAGCGGCCTTAATCAGTCACAGGAGCCGCGCGAGGAGGATTCTCCTTTCATGTGATAGGTCTTGGCGCTTTTTCCATCACGGAAGCGTTTTGCATCAAGCCCCTTCTGGCTTCAAAACCGGGAGGGGCTTTGTTTTATCCGTCACGTTTCAACAGCGTGTCGAGCTCTTCAGGCTCGGTGACCACGGGATAGCACTGGCCTTCGGCGCAGAGCCGGGCGGCTGGCGGACCGTGGTGCTCTTGCGCGATGACGGCAGCTTCGGGCGGCATCCACGGCACGTTGGAATCGGCGTGAATGATCGTTAATTCTGGCCGATACCGGCTGAAAGCTGTTTCGAGGAAGCACCTCATTGCCAGCTCGTCGTGCTTGCCGGAGAGGATAAGCTGCGCCGGCGCTGAGTCGGCCAGCGCTCTGGCGGCCAGCATCAGCGGCATGGCGGTGGGGTTGGCCTCAAGCGTGCTGCTGAAAAAGTTGATTGTGCGCAGAGCGATCTCGCGCAGCTCATCGCGACCGCTCATGGCGGCGAGCCGCAGGAAGTTGAGGGCGCTGACCGAGTTGGGTGATGGTTCGGCGGTATCGTTATCTTCGACCATGCGCATCGGCACGCTTTTGTCATCAAACGCGGTGCTGTAAAAGGCGCCTTGCTTCTGGTCGAAAAAGCGCTCGATCTGCGCATCCGCCAGTGAAATAGCTGTCGAGAGGTAGTGCGGTTCGAGCGAGGCCTGGTAGAGCTCGATCAGCGCCTGAATCAGGCAGGCGTAGTCGTTTGCCTTGCCGTCAATCGCCGCCTCGCCGTCGCGGTATCGCCGGAGCAGTTTGCCCGTCTGTGTATCGTACAACGTATCGAGAATAAATCGAGCGGCGCGTTCGGCGTGGTCGAGGAGCTTCTCGTCGCGCAACACGAGTGAGCCTTTGGCGAGTGCTGAGATTATCATGCCGTTCCAGGCGACGAGGATTTTGTCATCCAGCCCCGGTCGGGGTCGTTTCAGCCGTGACTCGAAAAGCTTCATTCGCGCCTGTTCCAATCGTCGAGTCACCTCGTCTGTCGAAAGCCCGAATCGTGCCGCAAGCTCTTCATCCGACACAACGCGCATGAGGATGTTCCTGCCGGTGAATTCGCCGTGCGGATCGACCGGCGCGTTGCCTTCGGGTCTGACGCCGAACGCTGCGATAAACAGCGTCGCTTCGTCTGGTTCGAGCAGAGCGGCGATCTCTTCTTCCGTCCACACATAAAACGCGCCTTCGCGCTTTTCTTCGCTGCCGTCCGGATCCATGCTGTCGGCGTCCTCGGCTGACCAGAAGCCGCCTTCGGGTGCGGTCATGTCGCAGAGCACGTAGTTGAATATGTCGCGTGCGGTGTCGGCAAAGAGTGCCTCTCCGGTCAGTTGATACGCTTCGAGGTACGAGGTGGCAAGCTGGGCGTTGTCGTACAGCATTTTCTCGAAGTGCGGTACGTGCCAGAACTGGTCAGTCGAGTAGCGGGCAAAGCCGCCGCCGCCTCGTTTCGCCACGCCGAGATGGTCGTGAATGCCACCGTAAGCCATCGTTCGGAGTGTCACGAGCGCCATCTCAGTTGCCGTGCGGTTGCCGGTGCGTGCGGCGTGGCTGAAGAGAAAGCTGAGAATCGACGGCTGCGGGAACTTCGGTGCGTTGCCGAAGCCGCCCCACTCGGCGTCGAAGCGTTGCGCCAGCGCCTCGAAGCAGCGAGCGGCATGAGCGCTGCCGACCTCGTCTGTGCCGGGTTTCGGTTTGGCGATGTCGAAGAGCTGATCCATGATGGAGCCCGCCGAGGTGAGCAGTTTCGGACGCTCGTGCTCCCACATCCGCGCCAGGGTTTCGAGCACGGAGCGGAACGACGGCATTGCCCAGCGCTCGGTGGGCGGAAAGTAGCTGCCGCCGAAAAAGGGCTTACGATCCGGTGTCATCCAGACCGACATCGGCCAGCCTCCGTTGCCCGTGGTGGCCTGCACAAAGAGCATGTAGAAGCGGTCGATGTCGGGATGCTCCTCGCGGTCAAGCTTCACCGGCACGAAGTGAGCGTTGAGAAACGCCGCAATTTCGGCGTCTTCGAACGACTCACGCTCCATCACGTGGCACCAGTGGCAGGTCGAGTAGCCCGACGAGAGGAAGACTGGACGCTCCTCTTGACGTGCTTTCCGGAACGCCTCCTCGCCCCACGGATGCCAGTCAACCGGGTTCCATGCGTGCTGGAGAAGGTAGGGGCTTTTTTCGTTGATGAGCCGGTTTGGTTGCTTTTGCATCGTTTGCAGCTTTAAATGATGGGTACTTGTACAACGAGTGTCCTGCGTCTGAGCGTTCGCACATCGGAAACATTCTGCTTGTGGTAGCGGTTTAAAGGATAAACTCGTGACGGCCTGTCCGTCTGCAAGGAGAAACTCATTGTGACCAGAATTTTTTTCATACTTCTGACCGTGCTGCTAGCGGCTTGCGGGAATCCCTTGAAAAGCCGCGCTTTGCCCGACACGGAAGTGAAAACGCATAAGGAGACATCAATGACCTGGAAGAAGCTTACGCCAGAGGAGAAATACGTCATCATCGATAAAGGAACCGAGCGCCCGTTCAGCGGCGAGTACAATCTGAACAAGGAGAAGGGCGTTTACCAGTGTCGCCAGTGCGGCGCTGATCTGTTTCGCTCGGACGCCAAGTTTGATTCGGGAACCGGCTGGCCGAGTTTCGATGACGCCATTCCGGGCGCAGTCCGTCAGGAGACCGATCGCGATGGCCGCAGAACCGAAATTCTCTGCGCCAACTGCGGCGGGCATCTCGGGCATGTCTTTTTCAACGAAGGCTTTACGTCGAAGAATGCCCGCTACTGCGTCAACTCCATCTCCCTGTCGTTCGATCCTGCTGATAAGCCAGCTCCGACCACCGAGAAGGCGATGTTTGCCGGAGGGTGCTTCTGGGGCGTCGAGTACCATTTCAACAAAGTGCCGGGCGTGATTTCAACAACGGTTGGCTACAGCGGCGGACGCACCGATCACCCGACTTACGAAGAGGTCTGCACCGGACGAACGGGTCACGCCGAATCAATCGAGGTGGAGTTTGATCCTTCGAAAGTGAGTTACGAGGAGCTAGCCAAGCTTTTCTTCGAAATTCACGATCCGACGCAGGAAAATCGTCAGGGACCCGACATCGGCACGCAGTACCGTTCGGTGCTCTTTTATGAAAACGAGGCGCAGAAAAAGATTGCCGAAAAGCTGATTGAGCAGCTCAAAAACCGCGGCTACGATGTGGTAACCACCGTTGAAAAAGCCGGAGAGTTTTGGCCCGCCGAGCTGTACCATCAGGACTATTACGAAAAAACCGGGCATCGTCCTTACTGCCATATTTATCAGAAAAGATTTTAACTGCCCTGTGACACCAACAATCAGCTTTTTGCGGGGTGTTCTTGACATCCCGCTTTTTTTATGCTATGTTATTAGCGTATGCCAATAATTAAACAAGAGATTTTGCCATGCCCAGACCGATGAAATGCAGAGCTATTACCGAGGATCCGGAGCACCGGGCTTTCGGGCCATTTGCCGCCGAGCACTCCGATGCTGAACCTCTGGAGATGACCTTCGACGAGTTCGAGGCGATTCGGCTGGCCGATGTGGAGAGGTTGTATCAGGAGGAGGCTGCCCAGCGGATGCAGGTGTCTCGCCAGACCTTCGGCAACATTCTAGCTTCGGCCAGGCAGAAGCTCGGCCAAATGCTGGTGCTGGGCAGGTGTTTAAACGTAAAAGGAGGAAACATTATGGTAGCGAATGAACAGAGAACGTTTATCTGCGCGGCGTGCGGTCATCGCTGGTCGGTTCCGTTCGGCACGGCGCGCCCGGAAGCGTGCCCGTCATGCTCAAGCGAGAATATTCATCGCCTGTCGCCCGGCGGCGGTTTCGGTGGAGGACGCCGTGGCGGCGGACGTTGTCGTGGCTATCGCACCGGGTTGCAGCAGCACGAAGGGCAAGTGAGCGGCCAGGGCAATGGTCAGGGGCGGATGCGCCGCAATCGTGATACGGGAGATGAGGCATGAAGATCATTATTCCGCTGAACGAAAACAATGGGCTCGCCTCGAAAGTGTGCGAACATTTTGGCAGCGCTCCGTTTTTTGCGGTGGTACAGAGCGGCGACGGCAAGGTCGAGATTATCGGCAACCCGAACATGCAGCATGAACACGGCCAGTGCACGCCCGCCGATGCGTTCGCAAGTACGGGCGCAGAGGCGGTCGTGGTCAATGGCATCGGCGCCAGAGCGGCGGAGCGGCTGCAAAGCCTCGGCGTCGATATCTACATGGCCGCGCTGGCTCCAACCTTGGCTGACGCACTCGAACGCTTCAACAGTGGCGCGTTGCAGAAAATCGGACCGCAAGGCGCCTGCGAAGGTCACGGGTGCCACTGAGGAGTTGATAGTTAACAGTTATTAGGGCACCTCTAAAAAGTATCATGAGAGAGCTGAGTGCAAGGCGGATGGAGCGCAGAAACCTGAGTGTACGCAGTGTAGCACGCGAGATTTCGAGCACCACCCAAGC
>CBEUNJ010000116.1:0-4836 GCA_965544465.1 uncultured Chlorobaculum sp. | reverse complement strand
CTGCGTTTATTGCCCCCCCCCACACTCCACTCCACCAGCCCCTTTCCAACGCCTTGGCTTGGTATTCATAGTCATGCGAATCATCTGAAACGGGCTGCTCGATGAACTTCGCTCCTCTGGCTTTTGTTGTCATTTAGTCCAACCGATTTTGTTGTATGTCAGCGACTAACACGCAACGATGGAGGTGATTTATGAACAATGCGTTTACAGGTATTCCGGTAGAGCTGTTCAAAGCTCACGCCACTCCTTGTGTTTCGATTTTCATGCCAACCAGTCGAACCTTTCCTGATAATGTACAGGACCCAGTCAGGTTCAAGAATCTTGTCGCCAGGGCCGAAGCCGATGGTCTCGCTTTTTTCGGACAACGCGAGATGGCTCCCTTGATCGAGCGCTTGCGCCTTGTGCAGGATGACGCTTCGTTCTGGAAGCATACGCTGGACGGATTGGCGCTGTTTGTCTCTCCCGATTATTTCAGGATTTTTCATCTTCAGGAGAGCGTGCTTGAACAGGCCCGTGTTTCCGATGCGTTTTATGTCAGACCGTTGATCAGGATTTACCAGACCGTTGAGCGCTTTCAGGTTTTGGCTTTGACGAGGAGCGCGGTGAAACTTTATGAAGCGACGCGAGACCACCTCGATGAAATCGAGCTGGTTCCCGGGGTTCCGAAAACCATGACCGAAGCACTTGGTTCGGAGATTACACCGCCTCACATGACGGTCGCTTCGTATGGGGGCACCGGCACGGCTATGCGCCACGGTCACTCGTCGAGAAAGGATGAGGAGGCGCTGGACAATGAACGCTTTTTCCGCGCGGTCGATCAGGGGATCACCGACCACTACTCCAAGCCTTTCGGTCTTCCGCTGGTGCTTGCCGCCTTGCCTGAACATCAGGGGTTGTTTCGCTCGATCAGCCGCAATTCGCACCTGCTCGACGCGGGCATTGAGACCGATCCGGGCTCGCTCGGCCCGGATGCGATGCGTCAAAAAGCGTGGCAGGTGATGGAGCCTTATCAGGAGCGGAAGATAGAGCGGATGATCGCTCGCTTCAGAGAGGTCGAGGGCGGAAATCTTGGCACGGACAATCCGTATGCCATCGCGACCGCCGCTGTGGCGGGTAACGTCTCGCTTCTCTTGCTCGATGGTCACAAGGTTTGGCCCGGCCAGATCGATCCGGTCTCTGGTGATATTCTGCTCGATGAAGCATCACAGGCTTCCGGCCGTGATGTACTCGAAGAGATGGCCATGGCGGTGCTCGTGCGAGGCGGAGAGGTTGTCGTGCTGCTGCCGGAGCGGATGCCGACCGCGTCCGGAGCTGCGGCGATTTTCCGTCACCCGTAAACCATATCCGGCGCTGAGTGGTTTGACGCACAACACACATGCGACAAGGGCGGGCCGTTCCGGTTTCCGCCCTTAACTTTTATATTGCCGATTGAACAGTGCGCTTGCGCATCCGGCTTGTTCAATCCAATCAGGTTCGTATTGGCGAAATGGAAGCAACCAGGGAGATTTACTGGAATATCGGGCATGGCATGGTTGCTCTCATGTATCTGCTTTCTATGGTGGCTGTTGTCGTTATGGGGCTTGGCTTCAGGGAGCGGCTCGCGCTCTGGCGAAAAGGAAAGCCGCTGGAGCGTTTCGATCATCCCCGGCAGCGTTTGGTAACCTTTATTATAGACACTTTCAGCCAGCGGAAGGTGTTGAAGGCGAAGCAGGGCGGCCTGCCCCATGGCTTGCTGTTCTGGGGTTTTCTGCTGCTCTTCATCGGCACCGTGCTGGTCATGCTTCAGGCTGATTTGTTCGCGCCTTTTTTCAGCGTTAACCTGCTCTCAGGCGACTTCTACCGCCTCTATTCGCTCGTGCTCGATCTTGCCGGTCTTATAGTCATGCTGGCGCTTGCAGCGCTTGCTGTGCGGCGCTTCATCATCCGTCCGTCAGGGCTGGAAACTTCTGCTGCCGATGTTGCCATTCACCTTCTGCTGTTCGCCATTCTTTTCACCGGCTTTCTGGTTGAAGGGTGTCGCATGGCCGTTACCGAATTGCCGAACAATCCTGCGTTAGCGGCGTGGTCACCGGTCGGAGCTGTATTCGCTCGGCTTTTCACCGGCATGGACGATCAGGTAGTCAAAGGAGCGCACAAGGCGTTGTGGCTGGTTCATCTCCTCTTCGGCCTCGGCTTTCTTGCCATCATTCCCCGCACGAAGCTGCGCCATCTTGTCACCACGAGCGGGAACAGCCTGTTCGAGCCGCACGAGCCGAAGGGCACCTACGCTTCAATCGATCTTGAGGATGAGAACATCGAGCAGTTCGGTGCATCGGCTATTGGCGACTTGAGCTGGAAAGACCTGTTTGATGCTGACGCCTGCATGCAGTGCGGCCGCTGCCAGCAGCGCTGCCCGGCGTATCTCACCGGCAAGCCGCTCTCGCCGATGAAGGTGATTACCGGTATCGGCGAGCTGGCCGCTTCGGAGAAAGGCAATGGCCTGATCGAACACGTTTCGCGCGAGGCGATTTGGTCGTGCACCACCTGCCGCGCCTGTGAGGAGGTCTGCCCGGCGAGCATCGAGCATATTGGCAAGATCGTTGAGATGCGCCGCAGCCTCGTGCTTATGGAGGGCGAGTTTCCCGGCGACGCAGCGCGCCGCGCCTGCGAGGCGATCGAGGTGAACGGCAATCCGTTTGGCCTTTCCAGCGCGGCGCGAGGCGACTGGGCCAAGAGCTTGCCGGTAAGCATCGTCAAAGGAAAATGCGAGGCGGATATTCTCTACTTCACGGGATGCTACGCCGCCTACGATCCGCGCAATCGCAAGGTGGCCGAAAGCTTTGTGCAAATCTGTGAGGCGGCAGGAGTGAGCGTGAGCATTCTCGGCGGAGCGGAGCACTGCTGCGGGGAGCCTGCGCGTAAGCTCGGCAACGAGTATTTGTACCGGATGGTGGCCGACAGCAATATCGAGGCGATCCGCGCTAGCAAAGCGCGTCGTGTCGTGACCACCTGCCCGCACTGCTTCAACACGCTCGCGCGAGATTACCGCGAACTCGGGCTCGACTTGCCGCCGGTCGAACATCACTCGACCTTCATCGCGCGATTGATCGAGGTTGGAAAGCTCAAGCTGAAACAAGAGGGCTTCGCGGCTACGTTCCACGACTCCTGTTATCTTGCCCGTTACCGGGATATTGTCGATGAGCCGCGCGAGCTTCTCCGCGCTGCTGGTTGCGAGCTGAAGGAGATGGAGGCTTTCGGCAAGAGTGGATTCTGCTGCGGAGCTGGCGGCGGGCGCATTCTCGCCGAGGAGAAACTCGGTACGCCCATCGTCGATGAACGGCTGCGGCAGGCAAGCCAAACCGGCGTTTCGATGCTGCTCTCGGCCTGTCCGTTCTGCCTGAGCATGTTCGAGGATGGCCTCAAGCGCTCCCGCGACAGCAAGCCGCCGAAACCATTCGACCTCGCGGAGATTGTCGCGCAGCGCATCGAGCGCAACGGGTGAGCAGATCGCCGTTTTATTAATCGTTAACTGATGATTGGCATGGTTACTCGCGTCGAAATCAACGAGCGCATCAGGCGTTTGCAGGGACGGCTTGACGAAAGCGGGATGCAGGCTGCGCTGCTTCTGATACCCTCCGATATTTTCTACTTTACCGGCACGCGCCAGAATTCGGTGCTTTGGGTTCCCGCCGTTGGCGAGCCGATGCTGATGGTTCGCAAAAGCTGCGAACGCGCGCGTGCCGAGGGGCTTATCGGCGATATTCGCCCCTTTCCGAAGAGCAAGGAGCTCTCGGCGCTGCTCGGCAGCGAAAGCGACACGGTTGGCATGACCTTCGACGCCGTGCCGGTGCAGCAGCATGGCTGGTACTCCAACGTGCTTCCAGGCCGTCGGTTCGTGGATTGCTCCATGATCGTGCGGGAACTGCGCTCCGTCAAATCGCCCGCTGAGATCGAGCTGATTCGGCGGAGCGCCAGTGAGTTGATTTCAGTGTTCCGCGAGGTTCCAGCCTTCCTGAAGGCGGGGATGCGCGAGCTTGACCTCGCCGCTGAAATGGAGTTCCGTCTGCGTCGCCTTGGCCACGAAGGCTTCGTGCGGATGCGGGCATTCAATCAGGAGCTGTTCGGCGGCATGGCGGTTTCTGGCGGGGCGGCAACCTACGGCTTTTTTGATGGAGCCGTCACGGGTGCAGGGCTTTCGAGCGCCGCGCCGCAGGGAGCTTCGCTGGAGCTGATCCGTGAGAACGCACCGGTACTGGTCGATTTCGTTGGCGTGTTCGACGGCTACATCGTCGATATGACGCGCATGTTCGTCATCGGTTCGCTCGACGCCGACCTTCGCCGCGCGTTCGAGATTTCGCTCGACATTCAGGAGGCCGTGCGCAAAGCGATGGTGCCGGGAGCGATCTGCGAGGAGATTTACCTGCAAGCCGCAGCGATGGCTGACCAGTCCGGTCTGGGCGGCAACTTCATGGGGATGCCCGGCGAGCAGTCGCGCTTCGTCGGCCACGGCGTCGGGCTCGAACTCGACGAGCTTCCGGTGCTGGCCCAAGGCTTCAAGATGCCGTTGCGGGTGGGGCAGGTGGTAGCCGTCGAGCCGAAATTCGTCATTCCCGGCAAAGGAGCCATCGGTATCGAGAACACCTTCGCCGTCACCAACACCGGCGGCGAACGGCTGACCGACTTTGACGACGCGATCGTTGAGTTGTGACATCGAACAGTTCCGCATCACCGAAGGATTGCATGAAAGAGCGCAAGAACGCTAAAATCAGATGCTGTTCTTTCAAATCAGAATGATCACGGGTCTCAAGGGCACCTCTAAAAACTTATTGCGCGGCCCGATTGCGGCGTTGGGTGGTG
>CBEUNJ010000115.1:0-4867 GCA_965544465.1 uncultured Chlorobaculum sp. | reverse complement strand
GAGTGCAAGGCGGATGGAGCGCAGAAACCGGAATGTACGCAGTGTACATGAGGATTTCGAGCACCACCCAACGCCGCAATCGGGCCGCGCAATAAGTTTTTAGAGGTGCCCACCAGCTTAAACCGCTGTCCAAAAACCGGGCTCCACTATACCGCTCGCTTCGCCCGCACCCAGCGAGTTTTCAAAATCGCAACTCTTGCTCTTGTGCGACGCTGGTTGCGTAGTTGGGAACGTTCTATGATTTTGGCGCCTTGAGTCAGACTCATCAAGGCAAAGCAGATGGCATCCTGAGTGCGCATCTCTGGAGGCACCCTTGTGTAATCTCACCCTGTCACCAATGCTTATGACAGAAAGTTTTTTCTCGATAACCGACCTCGGAACGCTCTCTTACGGAGCCACCATCGTTGGTGGAGTACTGTTCTGGCTCCTCGAAGGCCGAGTCCCCTTTTTTTCGGAACAGAAGCGGCGAGGCCGACATGCGAAGCTTAACCTTTCGATAGCTGGACTCAATCTGCTGATCCTGCTTCCGTCGGGGATATTTATGGCATTCATGCTCGGCTGGTCGAAAAATTTCTGGCCGGGAGTAGGTGTGCTGGGCCTTCATCCCGTTGCCGAGGCGATCGTGATCGTGCTGCTTATCGACCTATGGATGTATGCCTGGCACCGTATCAATCATGAAACCGACTTTTTCTGGCGATTCCACTCGGTACATCACAGCGATGCGGCGCTCGACGTCACCACCAGCTGGCGGTTTCATTACATGGAAATCCTCTTCTCGGAACTGCTGCGTCTTCCCCTCTTCATGCTGATGGGGGCAGGCATTGAGCACCTGCTGCTCTACTCGCTGCTGATGACGCCGGTCATCGAGTTCCACCACAGCAACGTCTCCATTCCTCCCGCCCTTGAGCGCATGGCCAGGCTCATCGTTCCCACCCCCATGATGCATCGGCTGCACCACTCCACGCTGAGAAGCGAGCACGACTCGAACTACGGCAGTATGCTTTCGGTGTGGGACCGTCTCTTCGGCAGCTTTCTGATCAAAAAGAGCCTTGACGACCTCCGCATCGGACTCGACCATGAAAGCGACCCCGACAAACAACAGCTCCCGGCATTGCTCAAAAGACCGTTCCGCCCGTAAGGCGCTATTTTCGCCGTTCGACCATCGCTCCCCAGACGGCATCGAATCCGTCGATATTGTCTGTCACTCCTGATGCATCGAAGACCGGCCGCCCCTCGTTATACCAACGAAAGATGCCTCCGCGCAGATTTCGGCAGCTCCTTGCACCCGCCTGACGACAGGCATCCTCTACCCGCTCAAGCAGTTCCGAACTGCGCTGACCGACCGAGCAGTAGAACACAGCGTTACGGCCCGCCATGAACGCCCCGTAACGCTCCCTGAATTCATCCGTACCCATATCGGGATCGAGCAACACAGCCGACGCTATCCGGCTTGTATCGAACTCTCTTGCTGTACGAACGTCGAACAGCAATGGCGGCTCGGCCTGCCCGGCAAGCATCGCCTGGAGCTCCTCGGTCGTCACGTTTTCGACCCGATGGGTGTGCTCTATGAGCATGAGAGCGGCATCGAACAGCCAGTCAGCGCCGAACATCCCCGCGTTCCTCTTTCAGCGGTTCCTCTGCTGAAGCGTCAGAACGGTTGTAAAAGCGCGAGGGCCCCTGCAGCACAGACCAGTTACTCTCCTGAAAAATCTTGCGACAGCTTGGCACGCTTTCGCCTCGTCCTTCCTCGGTCTTTTCGTGAATATCGCGAGGGTTGGCGCCGACCTCCGCCCAGAACAGGTTCGCTCCGGCACTCGCGCCTAACGCGCAGGGCTCGTGTGTGCAATTGCCCCAGACCGTTCTCGGCATACCCAGCCGGGTAACAGCAACGATCTGAGCCATGCGCAACTCGCTGATCATCCCCAGCTCCGCCAATCTGGTGCCCGGTATGGCAATCCTGCGAGCAGCGCCACTGTAAGCCGGATTGATCAATGCCGTATAGGCAATCATGTCGGCAAGCTCTTCATTGGTGTGCTCGGGACCAACCGGCTCAACGCAGGTTCCGACCTCAAGACCTGCTTGGAGAAAATGTCTGATACTCTTTTTCCTTTTGACGGGATCGAGAGAGGTATCGACTCCTTCGCGGAGCCGCAGCGCATGATACACACCGGTAAACCCTGCATCTTTCAACCGCATGGCATTGCGGAGCGACTGGTCGCCCACATTGGCAATCATGGTTGTTTCAGGCCTCAGGCTGCGCCGCACCTCCGTTGCCACCTCGAGAAAACGCTCAAACGGGTAGTGAGCCGTTGACATCAGAAAAAGAGCGTTCGCGCCGTCCATCTCGAACTGGCGCGCATACGCAACGGCCTGATCGGTGCTCAACACTGCCGAGGTCGTAAAAACCCCGTTCACTTCAGCAAACGAACAGAACAGGCAGTTACAGTTGCAAGGAGAAAGATTGACGGCGAACTGAGCGTGAACTTCAGCTTTTCCCTGCGAAACCTCTTTCGATATCCGGTTTGCCTCCCCCATCACCATGTAGGAATCCGGAGAATCAGGAGGCAGAGCCAAGAGAAAAACCAGCTCGTCGCACGAAAGCACTTCGCCCGACCGTGTCTTGTTCAGCAATTCAAGAGTTTTCATAAACGATCACGCTTGGGGTTATGGTATGCGGTTGCAGACAGCCCGAGTCCGTTCCGCCCTGCAAACAATCCACCTGAAGGCACGGGGCCCATGCCTTGCCTTTTGCAGTGCGTCCAGGCCACCGCCACATCCTGAGCCGGCAAACGAATGGCAGTCTGTGATTGCGGAAAAAGCATGGAGCCGCTCTTACACGAAATATACAAATCAAGGGGGAGATCGCGCCATGCCGGAACACTCAGGCAACGCCTGTATAGTGGAGCCCGGTTTTTGAACAGCGGTTTAAGGTGGGGCCTGCTGAAGAATTCAAGCCATCGCCCGGCGGCGCTCAGTGGCTCCCAGGGAAGATGACCACCATAGCAAGTTTTCGATCTCGGCAATCCCCAAAAGGAGCCATTCGAACAAGCGCAAAAAAGGAAAGGAGCGGCGAGCAGCCGGTCCAGGTTCATCACAAGGAACGTGATCGAGAGCTTCCCATAAGGCCCTCGCAAACCCCCTCACTTCCAGTCCCAGCTTCGGCGCAGTGATTGTCCGCGTTCGGCGAGAATATCGTTGATCTGGTCATAGTATTCCGGAACGAAGGTGTCATAGGAGCCGGGCGGGAATAGGGTTTTGGCCCAGTGGATTCCGATCAGGGCCAAGCGTGAGTTGAATACGGCAAAACTTGGAGCGCCCGAATCACCGGCACGCAGGGCAGTTTCGTCGCCTCCCACCAAACGGTGGTCGCGGTGGCCGTAACCGTACCAGATAACCCACCCCGACGATCCGCCAATCCTGACCCGATCAAATTTGTCCAGCACGTTTCGCCCGACCCGCTGCTTCATGCCGTAATTGTACAATTCGAGGCCGCAATAGCGCTTCGAGGCCTCCAGCACCGGAACCGGATAGCGCGCAATTGAGACATCGACGACAACCGCCCGATCAAACCATCCAACCCAGAGATCAGTCCTGCCGACCCGCGCTCCGCCCGCAACCGTATAGGTATAGCTTGGCCCGTCGAGCGAGTTGGTTGACCAGAACGTCACCGTCTCTCCCGTTGATGGACGACGGTGATAGGCGGTCAGAAAACAGTTATCGGAGACCAGCGTGACCCAATGGCTCGCACGGCCAAACCCGACTCCGGAAAAATCGTAGCGCCCGCCAACAAAATGCTTGTGGGCTCCGCTATAAAACCGGTCGTGGCGCGAAGGCGTGTAATCACGCACAACCATTGCGCCGAGACCGGAAACGGGGCGCAAGCACATCACCAAAAGCAACAGCAGTGAAAATAAACCTTTCATGACACTTCGAGCTGAAAAGCCTCAACAAGGCAAAAGGCGATACCTGACGGCAGAAACAGGCAGCGCGCCGGCTTCTGAAACATCCCGCAAGACCGTTCGGAGCTGCACACGTTACGCCGACTGGATAAGGTGCACGTCCTGCTGGGGGAAGGGAATGGAGAGGCCGTTGGCGTCCAGCGCCTCCTTGAACTGTTTGGTGAGGTCGAACTTGACGCCCCAGTAGTCCTCCGAGGTGACCCAGAGGCGGATGGTGATGTTCACCGAACTGTCGGCAAGTTCGGAGACCACGACCTGCGGGGCCGGGTCGGCATGGATGCGCTTGTCGCCGCCAATAACACCATGGATGACCGCAAAGGCTTTGTCGATATTGTCGCTGTAGGAGATGCCGATAAGAAAATCGACGCGCCGGGTTTCGTGATGCGAGTAGTTGATGATCGAGCTGCTCCACACTGCGCTGTTCGGCAGAATGATCTGCACGTTGTCCGGCGTGCAGAGCTCGGTGGTGAAGAGCGAGACGTTTTTGACCGTGCCCGCCGTGCCCGCCACTTCCACATACTGGCCAGTGCGGAACGGCCTGAAAAAGATCAGCATGACGCCGGAAGCGATGTTGGAGAGCGTGCCTTGCAGCGCCAGTCCAATGGCCAGACCGGCGGAGGCAAGCACAGCCAAGAGGCTCGCAGTCTGCACGCCGACTTGGTTGAGCACGGCGATGACCGTCACAGCGATGATACTGTAGCGTGCAAGGCTTCCGAAGAAGTGCACCAGCATTTCGTCAAACCGTTCCTGCCGCGAAAGCGCTGCGACGAGGCGCTTGCTCAGAAAAACCGCAAGCTTCATGCCGACAACAAGAATGACAAGACCGACCAGCAGCCGAACGCCGAAGGCCGAGATATACTGCACAAGAGCATCAAGATTGAGTTCAGTCATAGGTACAAGCGTTTACG
>CBEUNJ010000114.1:0-4905 GCA_965544465.1 uncultured Chlorobaculum sp. | reverse complement strand
TTTTTTATGGCAAATCGCTCAAGTCAGGCATCAATTTAAGCCCTTGCCTATGCCCGCCGAAATCATCGAACACATCTTCCAGACCTTCAAACAGAGCAGAATTGCCGTCATCGGCGATCTGATGATCGACAAATATATTTTCGGCCATGTCTCGCGCATCTCCCCTGAATACCCGGTGCCTGTAGTCGATGTCACCCGCGAAGACAGCCGGCTCGGCGGAGCGGCCAACGTGGCGATCAACACGCACGCGCTCGGCTCTGAAACGCTTCTGTTCGGCGTGACCGGCCAGGATGCGGAGCGCAGCAACCTCCTGCAGCTGATGCAGGAGCAGCAACTTGACACATCCATGGTCGTGGCCGACTCCTCGCGGCCAACCACCTGCAAGACCCGCATCCTGTCGCAAAACCACCACATCACCAGGGTTGACTACGAACGGCGGCATCCGCTCGACGAGGCAATCGAAGCGCAACTGCTTGGCATGTTCCGCCAAGCCGCTCCGTCGCTAGACGCCGTGATACTGGAAGATTATAACAAAGGAGTATTGACGCCGTCGCTCGTCGAAGCGGTCATCGCCGTCTGCCATGATCTTGAGGTGCCGGTGCTGGTCGATCCGAAGCTCAAGGGCTTTTTCTCCTACGACGGCTGCACGGTCTTCAAGCCCAACCTGTCGGAGCTTGCCGCCGCGCTTGGCATTTCAGTAGCCAACACCGACCGCGAGGTCGAGGAGGCCTGCAGGCAGCTCACCGCAAAACTCGACGTTGCAAGTCTTGTGGTGACAAGGAGCGAAAAGGGAATGACAGTGTACGACGGCACATTCACCCACATCCCGGCCGTCTCGCTCGACGTGGCCGATGTGTCGGGCGCTGGCGACACGGTCATTGCGCTGCTGGCGCTCGGCATAGCCTCAAAACTCGATGTGGTGACCAGTACCCAAATCGCCAATCTCGCAGCCCACACGGTCTGCCAAGAGGTTGGCGCGGTGCCTGTGCGAGCAGAAAAGCTCTTCAACGCCTGCCTTGCCCATCTCAGGGAACCCATGAAAATATAGTCACGCCATCCCCGTTTCAGCGACGAACGCGAGGACAACAACGTGACGTATTTATGCCAAGTATCTGTCAGGCAATATGAATGTGCTGATCCACCACCGACGGCCATGGCGGCGCGTAGGCGGAGTCTTGGGCCAACGCCCGCATTTTTTGCAGTGAATAGAACGGCACCTCGAACAGGGCCGCATTGCTGAGAGCAGGCGGAATGTCATTGCCCGGATCGAGATGCATCACGAAGGTCACGTGCGCCCTGTTCTCGTTGACCGGCAGCAGAATCCAGACACCCCACGCATCGCGCACCCGATACATGTCCGGCTTAGCCGGCACAAAATCGTGCGCGCTGTTCATCGTCAAGGCCAGCGCTCCCTCCTCGGAGACGTGTAGCTCAGTGCGCACGATCATCTCCCGCTTAGGAATCGGCCAAGGCGTATTGAGCACCTGCCGAACGACGTAGTCGAGCTCGTCGTTCTGATGCAGCACCTGCATTTCTGCGAGCTGATGCACCCACCGCCCATAGCTGTCGAAATCGTGCAAGAGACTGATCAGCTTCCTGAGCGATACGTCGAACTCGGTCTCGCCCTTGAAGCCCAGCACTTGGGAACCACTCATTTTCGACGAATAGACCTTGATGGCTTTGTGATCGACACGAAACTCCCAGTTACCCTGCAGGGCGGTAGCGACATCCATTGGCTCGGCAGATTATAATAATAATGACAGGAGAAGAGATGCGGTACGCTATTCCGTAATAAAATCCTTGTAGTTTCTGATAATCGCTTTCGAGGATTCATTCAACGCCGCATCGACCGGCGTGCGATACTTTTCGCGCTTGACAAATTCACGCATGTTGTTCAGCGTGTGGTACGGTGTATCGATGACGGCGATATTGGCCAGCCATGATGGAATCTCGCCCGCCGGCTCGATATGCAGCCGGAACACCACGCGGCACTGTTCGTCGGAGAGCGGCAAAATGTTCCACGCCCCTTCGAGCTTGCGAACCCTGACGTACTGGCTGTTCTCGGGAATGAAATCGGGCAGGCATTCGATCTTGATGAACACCTCGCCGGTCTCGGGATCCTTGTAGGCTGTCGAGCGGCTAATGATCTCCCGATCCGTCACCGGCCAAGGAGCCGTCACATGCTGAAGCACCACGCGACCCTCGTTATCATCGGTAAGCTCCTGCAAAACAAGCATTTCACTGGTTTTCCACACCCAGTCCGGCGCGGACTCGATATCGTACAGAAGGCTGAGCACGGAGTGCTGCGGAGCGTCAATGGTCGCCACCCCGACAAATGAGAGAAAATCGGATGAAGGCACCGGGCAGGTGAAAATCTTCAGCCAATCGTTGTTGAACCTGAGCGTGCAGGTATTGCTATTGATCTTTTCGAGTAGTGACATAGGCGATAAGTATGAGATGGTTGATATTCAGTGATGCCGTTGCACAACAACGAACCGGACATTGTCAGCGGCTCATGGCACTTTGAAAACATGTAACCAGCGTACAGCACGCAGAAATCTACGCAAAAACACAGTAAGCAGAACAATTCCGGGACTGACCGGCGCAAACTCTGCGAAGAAACCGGACGAGGCGAAACGCTCTTCAAATCGCCCTTATGAAGGCTGTTTTTCAATGAAATGCCTTGCCACCTTCATGACGGGATCACCTTCACGAATCAACACCCGAATCTGTTCTTCAGTTCCAAACAACTGCCTTGCAATTCTTGCTTTGAGCGCCAAGGCAATATCGTTGCGATCGTGATGGAATTCAATGACTGAAAACGGAATCTTCCGCGCAGCGCACGCCGTTCTGATCAAGGCCTTCAAATCGATGGGCCCGTGATACTCCATGAAGTATTGTTCAGCAGAATCTCGATATTGCTGAACATGACTCTTCGGATCATCGATCAGTTTGAGCGCAATATCCTCAATCACCCCTTTGGCGTAAAGCTCCTGGTACAGATTACTGTATGACTTGCTGAAAACCCAATAATCAGGCATGATGCCGCCCAACCGGGCAATCACCTTCTGCAGGCTGTCACTGGGCGCGTTGCCCATCATGCGGCTGGTGCTGTACACCGAAATATCTCCACCGTCGCGGTAGATAAAACCGCCGTACTTTTTCATAAAATTGTCAGGCAGCTCCTTGGTAAACCGCTCCTTGTAATAACGCTCGCGTCCCTGAAGCCCCTCGCTGTAACTACGCTGAATCTGGCGTCCCAACGGCGTATAATAGCGAGAAACAGTAAGCCTCAGCGCGGACCCATCCGGAAAGGCGAATTGACGCTGCACCAGCCCCTTGCCGAACGTCAGCTCTCCGATAACGACCGCCCGGTGGTTATCCTGCAACGCCCCGGCAAGAATTTCAGCCGCCGACGCGCTTCCTCGATCAACAAGCAGGCCAAGCTTTCCGGTTTCAAACAGACCGCCAGGCTTGGAGGTGTACCTCAACTGGTCTTCGCCACCGTGACGGCTTTTAGTATAGACAATAAGCTTGCCCGTCGGCAACAACTCATCGGCCACGGCCACGGCCTGATCGAGAAGGCCACCCGGATTACCCCTGACATCAAGAATCAGGCGCGTCATCCCTTTGGCGCGAAGCTTCTGCAGCGCGCTATGAAACTCTTTTGAGGTGGTCGCCACGAACTGACTGATTCTGATATACCCGGTGTGAGCATCATCAAGAAACGCCGCATCAATACTCGAAGTCGAAATTTTGCCCCTGGTCACCGAAAAGTCAAGGGTGCGATGAGTCAGCGGACGGTAAATCTTGAGGTTGACTTTGGAACCCCGCTCACCGCGAAGCCTCTGAAGCACGGCGTTGGGAGTGATGCCGATTGCTCGCTTCGAATCAATGGCGATGATCCTGTCGCCAGGCATAATACCGACCGCGTCACTCGGCCCACCCGCAAGAGGAGTGACAACGAGCAGAGTATCGCGAACCACGTCGAATTCGATGCCGATTCCATCGAAGTTCCCCTTGAATTCAGCATTGCTGTAGGCAGCCTTCTCTGGTTCGAGATAAATCGTATGCGGATCGAGCGACTGCACCATCCCGCGAATCCCCGCGCTTGCAAGGCTGTCGCTGTTAACCGGATCAACATAGGTCGAACGGATCAGCCTGTATGCATCAACCATTTTGGACTGACTGCCCGAAAGCTCTCCCACGCTTTCATGATTCATCCTCAACCCGATGAACATGCCAAACACCAGAACGAGGGCCATCATAAGTACGCTAATAATACGAGACATAGGAAGCAATCAGTTGGACAATACGATAACGACTTCTCAGGCAACATGATAACCCAAGAAAACGAGTTGAATTGAATGATAATGAAATAGCAGCAGAATGCCTGCGTCTTGAGCTGAAAAACGCAGCGCAAACGCCAGCGGCTGGATCGGCGACCGGTTCCGGGACAGATTACGAAAACCGCATCGCCACAGTGATTGATTGAGAGGCGCAAAAGCCCGCCCGCCTCGGTATGCCGCACTCCTTAATTCACCGTAAGGTATGCGTCAGGAAAGCATGAAAAGCACCTCTAAAAAGTGTTATGAGCAGGTTAGAAATCAAAGCGGACGGAGCGCACAAACCGGAATGTACACGGCCTACATGAGGGTTTTGAAGACCACCAAATCTGGACAAGTCGGAATAATAAATTTTTAAAGGTGCCCTTAAACAGTGTCATGAGAGCGGTGTCATGAAAGAAAAGAGATCACGGTAGCAGAAGCGCACAAACCGGACGCATAACTCTTGATACTGAGAGCTTTACACTCATCTACCGTAGGCACTCACGTCTGTAAAAAGCTTTGACAACATACCCTGAGATAAGCTTGAAACTCTTCACTGCTCACAAACTTGAGCTAA
>CBEUNJ010000113.1:0-4913 GCA_965544465.1 uncultured Chlorobaculum sp. | reverse complement strand
TGTCATCACACCTATGGCGGCAGCGGGGCGGTGGCGACTGAGCTGGGCAAGGCGCTGGCCATGAAGGGCCATACGGTGCACTTTTTCAGTCAGGCGGCTCCTTTTCGGCTTGGGCTTTATTCGAAGAACATCTTCTGCCACGAAGTTGAGGCGATGCACTATCCGCTGTTCGAAAGCCCGTTCCATTCGCTGGCGCTGGCCTCAAAGATCGCCGAGGTCGCTTTTTATGAAGAGCTTGATGTGGTGCACGCTCATTACGCCATTCCGCACGCGATAAGCGCTGTATTGGCTCGCCAGATGCTCGAAGAACGCTGCCCGGAGTCGGAGTGCTTCCGTATTGCCACAACGCTGCATGGCACCGACATTACCATCGTTGGCGCAGACAAGAGCATGGGCGATGCGGTGCGGCTGGCGATCAACAAGTCGGACGGTATTACGGCGGTGTCGGGCTATCTGCGTGACGAAACCGTCCGGATGTTCAGGCCGCGCAAGCCGGTTGAGGTGATCCACAACTTCGTCGATACGTCGCTGTTCAAGCGTCTCGACGATAATCGTCCGAAACAGATGTTGGACCTTGATGGCGGTAAGGCGGTGATTCACATTTCAAATTTCCGTCCGGTCAAGCGAATCATGGATGTGCTGGCGGTGTTCGAGCGCATCCAGCGCGATATTAAGGCCACGCTGCTCCTGGTGGGCGACGGGCCGGATCGCAGCGAGGCGGAGACCTGGGTGCGTCGCAATGGGCTTGGAGGCAAGGTGCGCTTCCTCGGAAAGCTCGACGACATCGTGCCGCTGCTCTCCATTGCCGATCTGATGCTGATGCCGAGCAATGTCGAGTCGTTCGGCCTGGCGGCGCTGGAAGCGATGGCATGTGGCGTGCCGGTCGTCGTGACCGACGCAGGCGGGTTTCCGGAGTTCGTACGGCAGGGGGTGGACGGCTATCTGCACGAGCACGGCGACATTGAGTCGATGAGCCAGAGCGCGCTTTCGATTCTCAAAGACGATACTGCGTGGCGGCGCTTTTCAGCGGCGGCCGTAACCCAAGCAGGGCGATTCGAGACCGCCCTGAAGGTTGAAAAGTACGAAGCGTTCTACCGCAAGCTGATTGACCAGGCCCACGAGCGCAAGGCTCAGTAGCGTTTTGTTGGAATCAGTACCGGACGGTAGTTCTCCAGATCTTCGAGTACTGCTCCGGTGCCGCGCGCTACAGCGGTCAGCGGGTCTTCGCTGATGTGCACCATCAGCTTGGTTTCCTCGGTGATCTTTTTGTCCAGACCCTTGATCAGCGCGCCGCCGCCGGCAAGGAACAGGCCGCGGTCGAGGATATCCGCCGAAAGCTCCGGCTTGGTGACTTCAAGGCTCTTTTTGATAGAGGTGATGATTTGACTGATCGGCGTTGCGATGGCTTCGCGTATGGTTGCGGAGTTGATTTCACGCTCCTCCGGCAGGGCGGTGACGAGGTTGCGGCCACGAACGTGCATGGTCAGCTCTTTGTCGAGCTTGTGGGCTGAGGCGATGCTGATTTTGACCTCTTCGGCGGTGCGTTCGCCGATGGCGAGGTTGTAGGCCTTGCGGAAGTGGCGGATGATGGCATTGGTTATGTCCGTACCCGCAACGCGCAGCGATTCGCCGGAGGCGATGCCGCCGAGCGAGATTACCGCAATTTCGGTAGTACCGCCGCCAATGTCAACGATCATGTTGCCCATCGGTTCCTTTACATCGATGCCGATACCGATCGAGGCGGCCATCGGTTCAGCCACCAGATAGACCTCTTTGGCGCCGACATGCTCTGCCGAGTCGCGCACGGCCCGTTTTTCCACCTCGGTGATGCCGGAGGGAATACCGATGACCATGCGGCGGATGCCGAGCGAAAACTGCTTCTTGGTCTTGTTTATCAAGCCTCGAATCAGCTCTTCGGTCGCCTCGTAGTCGGCGATGACGCCGTTGGCCAGCGGTTTGATGGTAACGATGCCGGGGTGGGTCTTTTCGTGCATCAGGAGTGCGTCGTGGCCGATGGCGACGATCTTGCCGGTATTGCGATCACGGGCCACGATGGATGGCTCGTTGAGCACGACGCCTTTGTTACGAATGAAAACAAGGGTGTTGGCTGTTCCGAGATCGATAGCGATGTCCCTGAACAGGTTACCGAAAAAGTTCATGATGAGTAAAAATCTTTATATGGCGCATAAGTGCTTGAAAAGAGCTTTCTTACGGGCATTTTAAAAATGTGTTTCGCGCTACGATTGCGGTTATCGTTCCGGCGGTTTCCGGGTCTGTTTGCGTATCGCTTCGTGAGACCTTTTCAAGAAGCCCTTCAGGCTGAATCCCAAGGTTTTTGAATAAAACTTAAAGGTACTTAATGAAGGCTCATTTTCAAATGAAATCGTAAGCCTCGCGAGCCTCTTGTTGTGGCTTTTTCTGATGGCTTTCGTTCCCGGTTTCGTTACGACGGGTAGTTCCGATTCATGCGGCTATTGATTACATTACAAGTTAAAGAAAAATGCTCCTTGCACGGGGCGATCACCATAACATCATCGAATCAGCCGTGTTAACGATCTATACTTTTCCGCAGGATGAGGCCGCCCTCAAAGAACAGCTTAACCGGACGGTGTCGTTCGATCCGGATACCCAGAAGACGGTTGACGAGATTCTGCATCGGGTCAGAACCGAGGGCGACCAGGCGATTCTCGACTACACCGAGCGCTTCCAGGGTGTTCGGCTCGAAAGCATGATGGTGCCGCAGTCGGAGATCGATGCGGCTTACGCGGAGGCCGATCCTGAGTTTATCGCCATTCTCGAAGAGGCGTACGCGAACATCACGGCGTTTCATCGCAACGAGGCGGAGAAGAGCTTTTTCTGCGAACAGAAGGGGGGGGTGATTCTCGGCCAGCGAGTGACGCCGCTAGAGCGGGCGCTGCTGTACGTGCCGGGCGGCAAGGCGGCCTATCCGTCATCGGTGTTGATGAACGCCGCGCCCGCGCAGGTTGCCGGCGTCGATGAGATCTACATGACCACGCCGTGCGACGCCGAGGGCAAGGTCAATCCACACATCCTCGCCGCGGCGAAGGTCGCGGGCATCACGAGCGTCTATCGCCTTGGCGGGGCGCAGGCCGTGGCGGCGTTTGCCTACGGAACGGCGACGATCCCGAAGGTGGACATCGTTACCGGCCCCGGTAATAAATATGTCGCATTGGCCAAGAAACAGGTGTTTGGCCACGTCTCCATCGACAGCATTGCCGGGCCGTCCGAAGTGGTGGTGATCGCCGATGAGAAGGCCGATCCGGAGTTCATCGTCATGGATATGTTCGCGCAGGCCGAGCACGATCCGGACGCCTCGGCGGTGCTTATCACTCCATCGCCTGCCGTTGCCAAAGCGGTGCAGGAAGCCGCCGCGCGTTTGGCTGGCGAGATGCTGCGTGGTGAAGTCATCACCAAAGCGCTCACGGACAACGGCGGCATCGTCGTCACCAGTTCGATGTCGGAGGCCTGCAAGTTGTCGGACATGATCGCCCCTGAGCATCTTGAACTGCACGTCGAAAATCCGTGGGAGATTCTGCCTGACCTGCGCCACGCCGGCGCGATCTTCATGGGGTCGTGGTCGTGCGAAACGGTCGGCGACTACTACGCCGGGCCGAACCACACGCTGCCGACCAACGGCACGGCGCGCTTTTTCTCGCCTCTTTCGGTGCGCAATTTCGTGAAGCACACCTCCATCATCGCCTGGTCGAAGGGTGAACTGAGCCGCGCTGGCGAGAAGATTGCTCGCTTCGCCGACCACGAGGGGTTGCAGGCACACGCCGAGGCGGTGCGCGTCAGACTGAAGAAGCTATGAGGGTCGAAGAGTTCGATTACATCCTTCCCGAAGAGCGCATCGCAACCTACCCGCCCACTGAACGCGGCTCGACGCGGCTCGTCGTGCTCGACCGAGCGACGGATTCGATTACCCATTCGGCCTACGCTTCGCTGCACGAGCGGCTTCGTCCGGGCGATCTCTTGGTGCTGAACAACAGCCGGGTGATCCGTGCGCGGCTCATCGCTCGCAAGCCGACCGGCGGACGCATCGAGCTGATGCTGCTCGAAAAGCACGAAGGCGTGCAGAACCTCGCGCTTTATCGGGGACGGCTGAAGGTTGGCGACCGGTTGCTGGCGCACGGCGTCGAGTTGATCGTCGAAGCGTTGCCCGACCACGGCGTCGCACGCCTCTCGTGCGCGACGGCAAGCCTCACCAAACTGTTCGAAGCACATGGCTCCGTGCCGATTCCGCCCTACCTCAAGCGCGATGCCGAAGAGGTGGATCGCGAGCGCTACCAGACTGTCTTTGCCGAACTACCCGGCTCGGTGGCCGCGCCGACCGCCTCGCTTAATCTGACCGCCGACCTGCTCGACAAGATACGCGCTAAAGGTGTCGAGATCGCCCACATCACGCTGCACGTCGGTCTCGGTACCTTTCTGCCGATTCGCACCGAAACCTTCGAGGAGCACGTCATGCACCGCGAGTTCTACAATATTCCCGAATCGAGCGCCCGCAAGATTGGCGCAACCAAAGCCGCTGGCGGGCGCGTTGTCGCTGTCGGCACCACCGTTACCCGCGCGCTCGAACACGCCGCCCCGCGCCTCATCGGCAGCACCTTCACGCAGGAGGTCAGCGGTGAGGCGGATATCTTCATTTACTCCGGCTACGAGTTTAAAATCATCGACGCCCTGCTCACCAACTTCCACGCCCCCCGCTCCACGGTGCTTATGCTCACCGCCGCCTTCGCCGGAAAAGAGCTGCTCATGCGAGCCTACCAGGAGGCACTCGATAACGGCTACCGTTTCCTGAGCTACGGGGACAGCATGTTTATCAGTTGATAATGGATGATCTTCTGATGTTGTAGTGCCGCCCGACCTGTTGGGATCGCCCTTTGCTGGAT
>CBEUNJ010000112.1:0-4930 GCA_965544465.1 uncultured Chlorobaculum sp. | reverse complement strand
GCTTACTCCGTCGAAGCGCCGCTGCAAATCTTGCACAAATCAACTATCCGCTGTCAACTCTTCTTCCGGTGCCCTTCGAACTCGATGTATAGCGCGGAAAGAGTCAGATTGACGTCAACGATGAACAGCACGAGCGAGGCGATCAGGCAGATCATGCTGATGATGAACACGATGGAAACCAGGAGTGGTACTTCGAAATGCAAGAGGCTGGTCAGGAAGAGCAGGATGATGAGCATGGCCGCGCCGAGGCAGCTTGCCGCCGCCAGCATGATGGCGCTGCGCACGTAGCGGGCACGCCGCCAGAGCACGGCGATTTCGCGGTCAATGCGAGCGCGGTCAACGCCAAAGAGCTTGTCACCCTGATCAAGAAGCTCACGCGAGCGGTCGATGATTCTCGACAGACGGTTCGACATGGTGAGCAGCAGCAAGCCAAGCCCGGAGATCAGGATGACCGGGCCAATAGCCGTCTGGAGCACCGGAACGAGTTCTCTGATAGTGGTGATCGTCATAAGTCATAAGCGTTATGGATGATTTTCAGACTCCGACTCCGCCCTGCGCAGTTCGTTGGAGACGAGATTGAGCCGATCGCCAGGTTGAGCAATGAGCGCGCCGACCGAAAGTTCGTCATGCAGAAATCCCTGAAACGCCTGCTTCGCGCCGTCCTCGCCATGGACAATCATCACCTGCGGCGAACCCTCCCGGCTCTTCAGCCAGCGCAAAAGGTCGGCGCGGTCGCCATGCGCCGACAGACCGCCGATGGTGTGCAGTTGCGCCTTCACGCGATACATCCGCCCGTGCAGCGACACCTCTTTGTGCCCCTCCACAATCTCTCGGCCAAGCGTGCCTTCCGCCTGGAATCCGGTGATGATGAGATGGCACTCGGGCCGCTCGATGTTGCGCTTCAGGTGATGCACGATGCGCCCGCCGTTGCACATGCCGCTTCCGGCGATGATAATCGCGCCCTCGTGGAGCTCGTTGATCTTCATCGACTGCTCCACCCGGTCGGTCAGATGCAGGTTGTCGATGGGCGGCATGTTGTGCAGATGGCGGCGAAACAGGCGCGCTTCTTCATCCCACAAATCCTTATAGTGCCAGTAGATGCGGCTCGCTTCGATGGCCATTGGGCTGTCGAGGAAGACCTGCCATTTGCCCAGCTTCCACTCATGGTAGTGCTCGCCGAACAGATAGAGCAGCTCCTGGCTTCGGCCAATCGAGAAGGCGGGAATCAGGATGTTGCCGCAGTCGCGGGAGGCGGTTTCGATGATTTCGCCAAGCTCGGTTACGGTTTTGTCGAAATCGCGGTGCAAACGGTCGCCATAAGTGCTTTCGACGATTACCGTATCGGCCTGACCGATCGCTTCGGGATCGTTCAAAATCGGCGAATCGTACTGACCAAGATCGCCGCTGAACACCACGGTGCGGCTGTTGTCGCCTTCGGTGATTTCGAGCTTCACGAACGCCGAGGCGAGGATGTGACCTGCGTCATGGAGCGTCACGGCGATGCCTGGCAGAATTTCACGCCGCTCGCCATAACCCATACCGGTCATGGTTTTGACGCATTGCAGCGCCTCATCGACCGTATAGAGCGGCTCGGCGTGCGGGTGTCCGTGCTTCTTCATGAAGCGCGCGTCGTGCTCGGAGAGCATCGCCGAATCCCGCAGCAGAATGCGGCAAAGATCGATAGTGCCATGGTGGGTGTAGATCGGCCCGTTGAAACCGCGGTTGACAAGCTGAGGCAACCGGCCCGAGTGGTCGATGTGGCCATGGCTGAGCACCACGGCGTCAATGTCGGCAGGTTCGAACGGAAAAGGCTCGCGGTTCAGTGCTTCAAGCTCGCGGTTTCCCTGCACCATTCCGCAATCGAGCAGCAGCGTGTAACCGTTCGCCCGTAAAATGTGACAGGAGCCCGTCACCCGCTGCGTCGCCCCGTAGAACTCAATTTCCATGATCGCCCCCCCCTCCTGTTTTGATGAACCGGTTGACCAGCCTGCCAGCTCATTCAGATGTGCTTAATCAAAATGTAGGCCCTGCCGAATCAAAAGCAAAAAAAGCCTGACGCAACGTTACCATCGCGTCAGGCTTTCAAATCTCAAACCGGGTCAACAATCAGTCACCCATGCGCTTCTTTTTTCTGCCGGTAAAGCCGGTAAAAAATGGCTTGCCATCCTTTTTCTGTCGTCCTCCGGAAGGCTTGCCGAAGCTCTTCTTTTTGTCGCCGCGAAATCCATGATTGCCACCACGTTCAAAACCGTTGTCGCCATAGCTTCCGTCGAACTTCGAAACGCGCAATTGTCGCCCACAAACCCGGACTTTCTTCAGCTCCTGGAACACGTCATTCGGCATTCCGGCGGGCAGTTCGACCGTGCTGTACTGCTCGTTGATCTGAATACGACCGACCGCTTCGGGATCGAGGCCGATCTCGTTGATGATCGCCCCTGCAATATTGCCCGGCTTGACGTCGTGCATCCGGCCCACTTCGAGCCGGTAGGTCTCCATCTTTTCGTCAGAGTAGAGGCCCCCCTTGCGCTGCTTGCGGGGCTCGCGGTCGCGGCGGTCGTTGTCGCGGAACGAGTCGCGCTGCCGGTTATCGCGGCGTTCACGCTCCGGACGCGCGGTGAGCAGGAACGGTTCGTCACCCTGCAACAGCTTGGCCAGTGCGGCGGCGGCTTCGAGCTCGGAAACGTCGTGCTCCTGGCAGTACTGGCCGATCATGCTCACGTAGAATTCGAGGTCTTCAGCAGCAATGGTGTCGGTGATGCGCTGCTTGAACTTGGCGATGCGCTTGTCGTTGACCGTTTCGGTCGAAGGCATCTCCATCTTGTCGATGCGCTTGCGGGTAGCGCGCTCGATGGCGAAAAGCATCCCGCGCTCCCTCGGAGAGACGAACAAAATCGCCTCGCCACTGCGTCCGGCGCGTCCGGTTCTGCCGATGCGGTGCACGTAGGACTCGGTGTCGGTCGGAATGTCGTAGTTGATAACGTGACTGATGCGATCTACGTCGAGGCCGCGTGCGGCAACGTCGGTAGCGATAATGATGTTCAGCGTCCCTTTTTTGAGCTGATCGATCGTGCGTTCACGCTGCGACTGCACCATGTCGCCGTTCAGTGGTGAAGCCAGATAGCCGCGCGCCTGAAGCTTTTCGGCCAGCGCCACGGTCTCAGCCTTGGTGCGCACGAAGATGATGATACCGTCAAACGGCTCCACTTCCAGGATGCGCGTCAAGGCATCGAGTTTATGGTGGCCGCCAACCATCCAGTAGCGCTGGCGAATGGTATCGACCGTGGTGGCTTTGGTCTTGATGGTAATCTCTACCGGTGCTTGCAGGTATTTGCGGGCGATGCGCAGAATCGGCTGCGGCATGGTGGCTGAGAAGAGCGCCACCTGACGGTTTTCGGGAGTCTGCGCGAGAATCCACTCGACATCATCGATAAAGCCCATGCGCAACATCTCGTCGGCCTCGTCGAGCACCAGGCACTTCAAACCGTCGAGGTTTAGCGTTCCCTTGCGCATGTGATCCATCACGCGGCCCGGCGTGCCAACCACGACGTGCACGCCGCGCTTGAGCATCCGGATCTGACCGCTGTAGTCCTGGCCTCCGTAGATAGGCAGCACGTGGAATCCCTTCATGTACTCGGCGTAGGTATGGAACGCCTCGGCCACCTGAATGGCCAGCTCGCGGGTCGGAGCAAGCACGAGCACCTGCGGCTGGTTGATCGACAGATCTATGTTCGACAGAACAGGCAGGGCAAACGCCGCCGTCTTGCCGGTGCCGGTCTGCGCCTGACCGAGCACATCGCGCCCTTCGAGCAGCAGCGGAATTGTGCTGGCCTGAATCGGCGTCGGGGTTTCGTAGCCCACCGCTTCGAGGGCCTGAAGCAGCGGTTCAGCCAGTGCAAGGCTGCGGAAATTCACGGAATTGTCTTGCTGTTGTTCGCTCATACTCTCCTTCCAAGTCATTGATAAAAGCACCGTTAGCAACCGATCCTCCCGACAGCAATCGGGCCGATGACGTTCTGACGGCACACGAAAAAACCCTTTCTGGGCGTACGTGGTCGCAATGCTGGAAAGAAGAGAAATGAAGAGGGGTGGTCTCACATCAATCATGCGGCAGACTTTGAGTCTGCCATCGATCCATCACAATCAGCAGGAAAAAGGGCTAATGCAGCCGGAATTCCTGACTCTTTCTTGGCATCATCACCACATCATAAAAACAAGTTGATCGACCGTGAGGCCTGAAAGGCTAATCGATCAAATCATTCTAAATCGAATTTTATGATACGATTTTCTTCGCCCAAAGAAGAATTTATTTTTTAAAGGGTGCCACGGGCGGCATTTCCATCAGCGGAACCCGGCACAGCTCGCGGTACGCCGCCTCACGGGGCTTGAGGATCGATTCGTAGAGGCAGAGGGCGTCAAGCGTATCGCGCCATTCGACTGACTCGCGAAGCTTGCGGACGCCCATCGCGGCGTAGTCGCGCGAGTTGAAGCGGGCGATAGTCAGGTGCAACAGGAACGATTGGCGCGGCTCGCCCGACGCACCGGTTGCGGCGTGGAGACGGCGGGCGAACTCCTGCATATCACCGGGAGCGCTGCCCGTCGCCCAGATGAGCCTCGGTCGGCGCTTGTCGGGGCCGAACGAGACCTGCTCGAAGAAGAGATTGAACGGCGACTGCCGCGCAGCCTCGTCGCCCAGCACCCGACAAGCCGCCTCAACATCCGCGCACGGCCACGGCGGCACCATCGTAAGGTGCAGGTTTTCCGGCTTCATCCACCGCACCTTCAGCCCTGCGTGCGCTCGCCGGAACGCCCCCACCGCTGCGGCCAGCTTGCGACCTGCGGGCAGAGCCACAAAAACTCTTCTGCCTTCCATCAGATATCCATCAACAGTATGGCGAGCCACGTTCCGTCGTCACGCTCTTCGACCGTCGCG
>CBEUNJ010000111.1:0-5119 GCA_965544465.1 uncultured Chlorobaculum sp. | reverse complement strand
AAGGCATTCATCCCAAGATTTTCCAATATTGTAGGGCATCTCTAAAAAGTGTCATGAGCGAGCTGAGTGCAAGGCGGATGGAGCGCAGAAACCGGAGTGTACGTATTGTAGCACGCGAGATTTCGAGCACCACCCAAGCGCCGACAATCGGGCCGCGCAATAAGTTTTTAGAGGTGCCCTTGTGATTTAAGCCATCGCTCACATGCGTCGAAAACCACGATATTGGCAAAACCGGTTAAGCTGACAACTTGATCCTGTTCCCCCCAACCACAAAAAGCGGCCCATCAAAGGCCGCTTTTCTTTTCATATCTATCAAATCAAATCACTCCTCCCATCTCCAATCCCTTACTTCCGGCATATCTTCGCCGTATTTCGTGATGTACTCTTTGTGCTCGATCAGGCGGTCGCGGACGTATTGTTTGATGTACGCCGCTTGCGGCCTTAGACTCGGCACGCGGGTGACGACGTCAGCGACGAGGTGGAAGCGATCGAGGTCGTTTCTCACGACCATGTCGAATGGCGTGGTCGTCGTGCCCTCCTCCTTGTAGCCGCGGACATGCAGATTGTGGTGGTTGGTGCGGCGATACGTCAGGCGGTGAATCAGCCATGGGTAGCCGTGATAGGCAAAGATGATCGGCTTGTCGGTGGTGAACATGTCGTCGAAATCTCGATCATCGAGGCCGTGCGGGTGCTCCTCCTTCGGTTGCAACGTCATGAGATCGACCACGTTGACCACCCTGATCTTCAGATCCGGCACCAAACTGCGCAGAATCTTGACGGCGGCCAGTGTTTCGAGCGTCGGCACGTCACCCGCGCAGGCCATCACCACATCCGGCTCACCCGCGCCCGCGTCGTTCGAGGCCCACTCCCAAATGCCAATGCCGCTGGTGCAGTGGCGAACGGCGGACTCCATGTCGAGCCACTGCCATGCGGGTTGCTTGCCAGCCACGATCACATTGATGTAGTTGCGCGAGCGCAGGCAGTGGTTCGCAACCGACAGCAGCGAGTTGGCATCCGGCGGCAGATAAACGCGAATCACGCTCGACTTCTTGTTGACCACGTGGTCGATGAAACCCGGATCCTGATGCGAAAAGCCGTTGTGATCCTGCCGCCAGACGTGCGAGGTGAGGAAGTAGTTGAGCGAAGCAATGGAACGACGCCACGGAATCTGGGTGCTACACACCTTCAGCCACTTGGCGTGCTGGTTGAACATCGAGTCGATGATGTGGATGAACGCCTCGTAGCAGGAGAAAAAGCCATGGCGTCCGGTAAGCAGGTACCCTTCGAGCCAGCCCTGACAGGTGTGCTCGGAAAGAATTTCCATCACGCGGCCATCGTGCGAAAGATGATCGTCGGACGGAATCATCTCGGCCATCCAGGTACGCTGGGTCTCCTCGAACAGCTCACCGAGACGGTTTGAAGCGGTCTCGTCAGGCCCGAAAACACGGAAGTTGGCCGCTTTCTCGTTCATTTTCATGATGTCGCGCAGGAAACGGGCCATCGGCTTGGGCGCTTCGGCCTCCACCGATCCGGGCTTCGGCACATCGATTCCATACTCCCGGAAGTCCGGCATACGCAACTCCTTGAGCAGCAGGCCGCCGTTAGCGTGAGGGATGTCGCCCATGCGCTTCTTGCCGCGCGGCGCAAGCTCCTGAAGCTCCGGCAGAAGCACGCCGTCGGGCGTGAACAGCTCCTCGGCCTTGTAGCTTTTCAGCCACGATTCGAGCAGCGCCATGTGCTCCGGATTGTCGCGCACCGTGCTGAACGGCACCTGGTGCGAGCGCCAGTTGCCCTCGGCAGGCTTGCCGTCAACCACCTTCGGCCCCGTCCACCCCTTCGGCGAGCGGAACACGATCATCGGCCAGATCGGGCGTTCGTCCACGCCCTCGACCCTCGCCCGGCGCTGGATTTCGGCGATCTCGTCGAAGCAGCGATCCATCGTTGCGGCCATGTTCTGGTGCATCGAGTCGGGATCATCTCCTTCGACGAAGTACGGTTTGTAGCCGTAGCCGGTCATCAACTTTTCAAGCTCCTCATGCGAAATGCGCGCCAGCACGGTCGGGTTAGCGATCTTGTAGCCGTTCAGGTGCAAAATCGGCAGCACCGCCCCGTCACGTTTCGGGTTCAGAAACTTGTTGCTGTGCCAGGCCGTGGCCAGCGGCCCCGTCTCCGCCTCGCCGTCGCCGATGACACAGGCCGTGATGAGATCGGGATTATCAAATACTGCACCATAAGCGTGCGCGATGGAGTAGCCGAGCTCGCCGCCCTCGTGGATCGATCCCGGCGTTTCGGGCGCGACGTGGCTCGGAATGCCGCCCGGAAACGAGAACTGCCGGAACAGCCGCTTCATGCCAGGCTCGTCGAACGACACGTCGGGATAGTACTCGCTGTACGTCCCCTCCAGCCACACGTTCGCTACCATCGCCGGCCCGCCATGGCCCGGCCCGGCGATATAGACGATATCCAGATCGCGGCTCCGGATGATGCGGTTCAGATGCACGTAGAGGAAATTGAGGCCGGGAGTGGTTCCCCAGTGGCCGAGCAGCCGGGGCTTGATATGCTCTTTTGCAAGCGGCTGCTTGAGCAGCGGATTATCCATCAGGTAAATCTGTCCGACGGAGAGGTAGTTCGCCGCCCGCCAGTATGCATTCATCAACTCAAGCTCGCGCTTGGAAAGCGGAGTTGTCATTTCAGTCATAGCTTGTTCTTTTGATTTCATTGTTTCAGTTATGCGGTGTCCATCCGATAATTCTCAAAATCATGCTGGTTCTTTATGTCATGCCAGGCATAGCGAAAAATCCGGTTTTTCTGGCGAGTCATAGTAAGCAAATACCCTGCAATATCTTACAAGTTTCCCCAGGATTCTTCACCCGGCAACTCCCAGGCCCAGAATAAGCCGCAACGCAAGCGAATTTCCCCGACAAGATCAATCCGACTCAACACTTGAGACCACCTTACCGCCCCTCCAGCACCCGCCTCGTCTGCCGGACGATCATCACCTCTTCGTTGGTCTCCATAACTTTAACGATAACCCGGCTGCTGTCTGTCGAAATTACCCCGGCAGGTTTCAGATTTTTTTCCGGATCGACCCTGACGCCGAGGAAGCCGAGCCCAGAACAGATGCGCTCGCGGATTTCGGGCGAGTACAAGCCGATGCCGCCGGTGAAGACAATCATGTCGAGCCCGCCGAGCGCCGCCGTGAGCGCGCCGATATGCTTGCGCGCGGAGTAGCAGAACAGCTCCACGGCCAGATGCGCCTGCGGATTCTCCGCTTCGGCGTCGAGCAGGTCACGCATGTCGTCGCTCACGCCTGAAACACCGAGCAGGCCCGACTTTTTGTTCACCATGTCCCGGAGCCCGTCCGAATCGAGACCGCCCTGCTGCAACAGGAACAGCACCACGCCGGGATCGAGGTCACCTGTGCGCGTGCTCATCACCAAGCCACCCGCAGGCGAAAAGCCCATCGTCGTCTCGATGCCGCGCCCGTCCAGCACCGCCGCCATGCTCGCGCCGTGACCGAGATGCGCGAAGATGATACGGCCCTTGCGGGCAAGTGGATCACCCTTGGCTTGCAATTGACTGAGGATGTACTGGTAAGAAAGACCGTGAAAACCGTAGCGCTGTACGCCCTGTTTCCGGAATTTTTCAGGAATGGGACAGAGTTTGGCAAGCGGTGGCATCGTGCTGTGAAAAGCGGTATCGAAGCAGGCGACCTGAAACACACCCGGCAGCTCCGTGGTGGCATAACGGATCGCGTTCAGCGCCTGCGGCAGATGTTCGGGAGCGTAGGGAACGAGTTCGGTGACGGAATCGATCAGCTCAGGCGTCACCTTTTCAGGCGCGGTGTGGCGCAGCCCGCCGTGCACCACCCGGTGCCCCACCGCGTCTGGCATACCGAAACCGTGCCGCGTGAGCCACGAGAACACATGCCGACAAGCCGCCGCGTGATCTGCCACCTCGACCTTCTGGCAATCAATGTACCGCCCCTCCGGATCATTGACCGAAAAAGTGGCATCCGTCAACCCAATCCGCGTCAGCGAACCAGAAAACAGCAGCTCCTCGGTCTTGCCGCTCTCGTACAGCGAAAACTTGATGCTCGACGAACCGGTATTGAGGGCAAGAATCGTAATCACAGGCTTGGGTTTCATGGCGCAACCTCCTCGGACAAAAAATGCAGGGCCAAACAGCATGAAGCGCTACCGGCCTCCGGATTCAAACAAAGATACACGACACTGAATCCAACCCTACCCACCTGTCGTTACGTTCCTGAAAAATCGGGGGCGTGAGCATTGTCGGCGCTGCAAGCAACATTAACGAAAAACAATGGTAAACGCGCTATATTCTGTGAAGCCCCATCGAACCACTACCATCCGGAATCATGATGTCGTTGCCCCACAAAGAGCTGATCTCCGCCGAACGGCTTCAAGAGCGCGTCGCGGAGCTGGCTCGGGAGATTTCCAGCGATCTGGCGGGAATCGACGAGTTGACGGTGGTATGCGTGCTGAAGGGGGCGTTCATGTTCACCGCCGATCTGGTGCGGCACCTGACCCTACCCTGCCGCATCGAGTTCATCAGGGCTTCGAGTTATGGCGAAGGGCGCACCTCATCCGGCCAGGTGTACCTCGAACATCATGAAACCATCGAGCTTGAAAGCAAGCACGTGCTGCTGGTGGAGGACATTCTCGACACGGGCCGCACCCTTTCGCGCATCGTGGCTGAACTGGAACAGCAGCGACCGGCCTCCATGTGCGTCTGCACGCTGCTCGACAAACCCTCTCGCCGCGTCGTGCCGTTCGAGGCGCGCTACACCGGCTTCACCATTTCCGACCAGTTCGTCTTCGGCTACGGGCTTGACGTAGCCGAACGCTACCGCGAACTGCCGTTCATCGCCGTCGAGCATCGCTGAAATCACGCCTCTTCCCGGCTTTGCCACTGTTTCTCCGTGTGCTTTCTGACCCTCCGTCGATCAGGATATAGTACAATTGTATTTTTTTAGCCCTAAAGACTTTTACTCTATAATTATTTTAGGATTTACTTCACAATACCCTTAATAATGTAAAAAGTTCGCAAAGTCAGAAAAAGGACTATCATGCCAGCCGCAACCACATCCGCTACCGGA
>CBEUNJ010000110.1:0-5201 GCA_965544465.1 uncultured Chlorobaculum sp. | reverse complement strand
AAAGCTACCGTCGGAGCCATCATCCACCCATCGGAAAGCGAGCGCTCGACCATCCTGCTCACCCGCCGAAACGTCAGACCGTTCAAGGGCTTCTGGTGCCTGCCCGGCGGGCATATTGACGATTACGAACCCGTCGAACAGGCTGTCGTTCGGGAGGTAAAGGAGGAGACGAACCTCAACTTTACGCCGGAAACGTTCGTCGGCTGGTTCGAAGAGATTTTTCCGGAGCACAACTTCCACGCCGTGGCGCTGGCGTTTGCCGGAACCGGTTCGGGCGCGTTGCAAGAACAGCTCGACGAAGTGTCCGAAATGGCATGGTTGTCGCTCGACGACGCGCTCTCGATGCAACTCGCTTTCACCCATAACCTTGTCCTGCAACAGTATGCCCGATCGCTCGAAAAGTAATCTGACTCCCCTTTTCATCCTCCTCGCGCTCTGCCTGCAAACGCTGGCGGGATGCTCGAAGCCGGGGGCTGGCGACAAAACGGCAACGCAGTCTGACGCCAAAGCGCCGCAGCGCATTGTCAGCCTCGCGCCGAGCCTCACCGAGATGCTCTACGCCATCGGCGCGGGCAATCAGCTCGTGGGGCGCACTAGCGCTTGCGACTGGCCCGCCGAAGCCGAAAAGGTACCCGTGGTCGGTTCGTTCGGACAACCGTCGCTGGAGGTGCTTGCGTCGATGAATCCCGATCTGGTGCTCGATGTCGATCTGGCTGACGACCAGCTTGCCAAAAAGATGGCCAACATGCACATCCGGCGCGAGCACATCCGCTGCCAGGACCCCGAAGAGATTCCGGGAGTGCTCCGCAAGCTCGGCAAACTCACCGGCCACGTGCGGCAAGCCGACAGCCTCGCGACGGTCATCGAAAACGGACTGGCGAAGTACCGCAAGAAGGCCGACGCGAAGCAGCACAAAACGCGCATCTACCTTGAAATCTGGAACGATCCGCTCTGGACAGGCGGGCGCAACAGCTTCGTGTCGCGCCTGATCAGCTACGCGGGTGGCAAGAACATCGGCGACGAAGTTGATAAGGAGTATTTTCAGGTCTCGCCAGAGTGGGTCATCAAGCAAAACCCGGACATCATCGCTTGCATGTACATGGCCAAGGCGGTTCCCGCCGCCGACCAAGTGAAAAGCCGAACGGGCTGGCAGGGTATCAACGCCGTGCGTAACAACCGGGTGTACGACAAGTTCGACAACCGCCTGTACCTGCGCCCCGGCCCGCGCATCCTCGAAGGGATCGCCGGAATGAAAAAGCTGATCGAGAGCAATGAACAGTAACGCTGCGAACAACACCCGCGAAAGCCGGGGATTCCTCGTCGCCGCGCCGTCAAGCGGCTCCGGCAAGACCACCATCACGCTCGGCCTGTTGCGCCTCTTCGCGCGGCGCGGCATGGCGGTGCAGCCCTTCAAATGCGGGCCGGACTACCTCGACACGACGCTCCACGCGATGGCCGCCGCATCGACAGGCAAAGAGACGCGACCGGGGCTGAATCTCGACACCTTCATGGCCTCGAAAGAGCACGTTCGCTCGCTCTTCGCGCGTCACGCTTCGACGGCAGAGATTTCGGTGGTCGAGGGGGTGATGGGGCTGTTCGACGGGGCTGAGCGCTCGGATGGCAGCAGCGCCGAAATCGCCGCACTGCTCGGCTTGCCAGTCATCATGGTCATCGACGGTTCGAAAATGGCCTACTCCGCCGCGCCGATTCTGTACGGCTTCAAGCACTTCGACCCGGCAGTCAACGTCGCGGGCGTGATCTTCAACCGCACCGGCAGCGCGTCGCACTACAGCTACCTCGAAGCTGCCGCCAGGGACGTCGGCGTCGAGCCGCTCGGCTATCTGCCGCGCAACAGTGACATTACGATCAGCGAACGCCACCTCGGCCTCAATACCTCGGCGGAGTACGACCGCGAAAAGCTCATCGACGCGATGGCCAATCATGTCGAAAAAACAGTGAATATTGAGCGGCTGCTCGAAGTGGCACGGATCGATTTGCCAAAGCAAAAACCAGCGCGTCCGGCGATGAAAACGTCGGGCAACGTGATCGCCGTAGCGCGAGACGAAGCGTTTAACTTCATCTACCACGACAACATAGAAGCGCTCTCTCGGTACGGCCAGGTGCGCTTTTTCAGCCCACTGCATGATAAAAACGTGCCCGAAGCCGACCTCGTCTATCTCGCCGGAGGCTACCCTGAGCTGCACGCCGAAGCGCTCGCCGCAAACAAAACGATGCGCCACGCCATCGCCGAATGGTGCCGGAGCGGCGGCGCAACCTACGCCGAGTGCGGCGGCCTGATGTACCTCGGCCAAACACTCACCCTCGCCGACGGCGCGACCCATCCGATGTGCGGCGTGCTCGACCTCGACACCACCATGCAAGAGGCCCGCCTCACGCTCGGCTACCGCAAGGTTTACCCGGCAGACGTGGACGGCGTCGAATTACGCGGCCACGAATTCCACTACTCCCGCATCTCGCGACAAGGCGAAATCGACACCATCGCCAACGTACGCAATGCCCGCAACCAAGAGGTCGAGACGAAACTATTCCGCGTCGGCAACACCATCGCCTCCTACCTGCACCTCTACTGGGGCGAGCGCGACAATCTCGCCAACTGGTTTTTCTGATTGCGCTTATGGTCTGACCAAGTTGGCTTGGCGTTCCCCTGTCAACCGTTCATGCAGCACGACATACCGATCTCAACCGTATCAGGAATCGTCTCTTCGATCGCTTCCTTCGTGCCGATGACATAGTCGCTAACTGGCCAGACGAGGGCTTCACGCGTTTGATTGAGCATCCGGAGAATGTCTTCGGAGGTCTGGGATAAGGATCGGGATTCCAGTTCATCGCCGCGCCGAGGTATGGCAACGGCAAAATCTGCAACATTTCGACCACCTCGCGAAATCCGAAGCTTTACGGCTTCGGGTTCTGCGCTTCATCCGCCTTGCACTCAGCTCGCTCATGACACTTGTTAGAGGTGCTCATAGAGATTCAGCGTCTCTTCATGCCTGCCGGTGATCGCTACACTTGTCCAAGCACAAATTCGCATCGTTCATAGACCGACATTTTTGGCACTTCGATCAACTCGTACCCCAGCGATTTATACATCGCGTGGATGGCGTAGTAAAGGGCTTCGGCTTCCGCAGGGCTTTGTGGACGTTCGGTGTCGTTAACGTAAATGTCGGGCCACGGCGGAAGGATGAAGGCCTTGCGCTCGTAGCAGCATCGCGCGTGAGTATCGAGATAATCCTTCGGGATAGTAAGTCCGCTCTCGTGGAGGTAGCCGAAGATGTCGGGCAGGGCGCGGTCGAAAAAGCAGCGTTCGCCAGCCTCGGCGGCGTGGTCGTGTTGGAGCAGCATTTCGCCGAAGGCCAGGCGCGCGAACGCTTCAAGATCGTTCCAGGGCATCACACCGTTCGGCTGCTGTGCTTCGCGCCGGATAAGCTCGCGCGAGACCTCCGGATAGCATCGCTGGCCGCGCTCTTCGAGCGCTTCGATGAGCGTGCTTTTGCCGCTTCCAGGCCCGCCGGTGATGATGTAGCGGTGGGTTGTTTTGGTTTCAGTTGCAATCATACCGGTTTCAGCGCCATGAATCGGTTGGCGAGGCCGTGGCAGAGAGTGTTTGTTCTGGGTATCTCTAACAAGTGTCATGAGCGAGCTGAGTGCCAAGCGGATGAAGCGCAGAAACCGGAGTGTACGCACTGTAAGCACGCGAGATTTCGAGCACCACCCAAGCGCCGACAATCGAGCCGCGCAATACGGTTTTTAGCGTTGGCCTCCATTTGACGTGGAGGCCTCTGCTGCATCGACAGCATCATCTTCATCCTGCTTCGGCGTTTCCTCAAGAGCCTTCAAGCGCTGCTGCAACTCTTTGATTGCCTCCTGCTGCGCCTTTTTTGTCTCTTCATTGGAGACCTCTTTTACCGAAGCCTCCAGTTTTTCGATCTCTTGCTTCACTTGCAGTTTTTCATGCTCCAGCTTTTCGGCCTGTTCAGCCTTGTCGAAAGCAATATCTTCAGCTGAAGCCTCGCTTTCCACTGGTGGCTGTACAACAGCGGAAACCGGCGGGATAATTTTCGTATCATTGTCGAGCCGCCTCTGGTTCATGAAAGATGGCGACATAATTTCGATGCCTTTGCCATGCAAGGAATCCAGCACGCTAGCATACAGATTTGATCGTGCTGAAATGAGACGTTTTGGATCATCAAGCAAGCCCGACAAACGATAAGTTACGGCATAATTTCCCAACTCAAGAATATGCACAAATGGTTCGGCAAGTCCGCTATTTTGAGCAGCCTCAATGAGTAAGGATTCAATTTTTCTATGGTCAAGATCATAGCCAAGTGAGAGTATAGAAGAGATAATGGTTCCGGAGCTACGGGTTGTCGTCACAGGATGAGTAATGCAATAGCTATTCGGCAACGAAATCAGCTCGCGCGTCTCCGTCTGTATCTCCGTATCGAACAATCCACGCTCGGATACCCTTCCAAAATAGTCGCCGATACGAATAAAGTCACCGACTCTGAACGGCTTGGTGATGCGCAGCAACACGCCACCCATAAGATTTGAAACGACTGTAGAAGAGGAAAAAGCGAAAATACCCGACAGGACAAGTCCTATCAATGTAAGCAATTGATTCCGTGAACTATCGCTAATGGGCAGCACAAGTACTGAAACCAGTATGCCAAGAACCGACAACCCCAGCATAATGATTTGACGCGAAAACTTGCGGTCAGCGCCAAAATCAGGATGCCGTTTAATAAGCAACCAATGCACGCCCCACAGAACCCCGCTAATAACGGTGACAGTAACGATAAAAGGCACGAATGCTATAAATTCCTCAACCATATGCTCTGAAATTTTCAGTCGTTCATTTGATTTTTAGCTCTATCCATCCAGGAAACGATTATTCCTGAAAATCGCATCTTGACCACATTTTCAACCATCGTTTAAGCACTTTTAAAAAGTATCATAAAAGACCTGAGTGCAAAGCGACTGGAGCACAGAAACCGGAGCGGACTTGCAGTACGTGAGGATTTCGAACACCACCCAAGCGCCGACAATCGAGGTACGTCATATTTTTTTAGAGATTCCCTTTTGTCGCACACACTTTACTATCAAACAAGCCTTCTTCAATTACTTTCTGAACATACATTTCGCGAAGGAGGTCATCGCAGGTCACATTTGATGGCAACTGATAA
>CBEUNJ010000109.1:0-5245 GCA_965544465.1 uncultured Chlorobaculum sp. | reverse complement strand
AATTATCCATTATCCATTACTCAGCCTCTTCCCACACTCCCATCGATGAGAACTTGGCGATTCGCTCGTCCACCAAAGTACTGGCGTCTTTGTTCAGCAGTCCTTGCAACTCCTCAATCAGCATCGACTTGAGGGTCGAGGCCATAACATCGGGCTTCTGGTGCGCGCCGCCGAGCGGTTCGGGCACGATGCGGTCGATAATACCCTGGCCAAGCAGGTCGTCGGCGGTGAGCTTGAGCGCTTCAGCAGCCTGCTCCTTGTAGTTCCAGCTCCGCCAGAGGATCGACGAGCAACTCTCCGGCGCAATAACCGAGTACCAGGCGTTTTCCGCCATCAGAATCCGGTCACCGACGCCGATGCCGATCGCTCCGCCGCTAGCCCCCTCGCCGATGATGACGCAGATGACCGGCACCTTGAGCCCGGCCATTTCATAGAGGTTGCGAGCAATCGCTTCGGCCTGTCCGCGCTCTTCGGCCTCGATACCGGGAAACGCGCCAGGTGTGTCGATGAGCGTGATGACCGGCTTACCGAACTTTTCGGCCATTTTCATGAGCCGAAGCGCCTTTCGGTAGCCTTCAGGCTGCGCCATGCCGAAGTTCCGGTAGAGGTTCGATTTGGTGTCGCGCCCCTTCTGGTGGCCAATCACCATGACACTCTGCGAAAAACCGGACTCTTTATCCTCCAGGCGCGCCCAACCGCCGATGATCGCCTTGTCATCGCCAAACCGGCGATCGCCCGACAGCTCAACGAAATCCTTCGTCATCATATAGATATAATCGAGCGTGTAGGGACGCTCCGGATGGCGGGCAAGCTGCACCTTCTGCCAGCGGGTCAAGTTTTTGTAGATCATTTTGCGAAGCGATTCCACCTTGCTTTCGAGAGCTTCGATCTCGCCTCGCAACCCCTCACGGCTTTCGGTGCTGGTATCGGCCTCTCCGCTTTTCAGATAGACCCTCATCTCGCTGAGCTTCTCTTCGAGATCATAGAGGGGTTTTTCAAAATCAAGGACAACTTTGGCAGCCATAACGTGCGTACTCCTGATACAAAAAGTCCATCACTGCGCGAGCATATGATGGACTTTTAACATTCGATCGATAATAACGTCTTTTTCGGTCGTTGGTTAACAGCAAACCTCATCTTTGAGCGCCTTACCAGGCTTGAACTTGACCACTTTTTTAGCGGCAATGGTGATGGTTTCGCCGGTCTTCGGATTGCGGCCCTGACGCTCGGCGCGCTCACCGGTCGCGAACGTTCCGAAGCCAACCAAAGTCACATCATCTCCACCTTTCAGGGTCGAGGTCACAACATTGATGAAGGCGTTCACCGCTCGTTCAGCTTCAGCTTTGGTCATGCCGGTCTCTGCGGCGATTTGTTCTACTAACTCGGCTTTCGACATAAGAAGTGTACAATTTACGTTGGCGGAAAAATAGCTTATCTATTCCCAATTACTACTGCAACATTAAGTTACAGACTGACCAACAAACATCCAATTTGTTTTTGCCCTTGTGTGAGAAGGGTTTCAGCCCGTCATTGGTATTGAACGCCTGCGGTGTTATATTCAATTTCTTTTTTCTTTTAACCATCGCTATACAGACGCCGCTCTGTATCACCTGTTTTACTCAATCACGTCATGGTTTCAATAAGCAACGTCTCAAAAGGGGCGATCATCCGCTGGAAGGGTGAGCCTCACAGCATCGAAAGCCTTGTGCATCGCACGCCCGGCAACCTTCGCGCCTTCTACCAGGCCAGCATGAAAAACCTCAAGACCGGGCGCAACGTCGAGTACCGCTTCAGCGCCACCGAGCAGGTCGATGTCATCGTCACCGAAAGAAAGAAGTATCAGTACCTCTATCGCGACGGCGAAGATTACGTCATGATGGACACCGAGACCTTCGACCAGATCAACGTTCCTGAAGTGGCCATCGGTTCGTCCTCCCGCTTCATCAAGGATTCGGTAATGGTCGATATCGTCTTTGCCGACGACGGCTCGATTCTCGAAGTGGAGCTGCCGACCTTCGTTGAACTGGAGGTGACCGAAACCAACCCCGCCAGCAAGGATGACCGCGCCACCAGCGGCACCAAACCGGCCATCGTCGAAACCGGCGCCGAGGTGAACGTGCCGATGTTTATCCAGACCGGCAGCATCATCCGGATCGACACCCGGAGCGGCGAGTACATGGATAGAGTTAAAAAGTAGTAAGTAACTTGCCACTCATAACCGAATTGCGCGTAATAATCTTAAGAACACACTCATGAACCTCAAGGAAATCCAGCGGCTGATTGAGATCGTCAACGGTTCATCTCTTGATGAAGTCGTCATCAGAGAAGGCGAATCCGAAATCACGCTGAAAAGAAACAGCTCGAAGGCTCAGGGGGCAATCCCGGCAGCGCCTGCGGTTGCGCAACCCGTTCAAGTCGCCCAGCCGCCGGTGCAACAACCCGCCACCGTGCAAGAACAGCCGACAGCGCCCGCCCCTTCCGCGCCTGCCAAAGCCGGTGAACTCATTGAAATTCACTCTCCGATTGTGGGCACATTCTACCGTTCACCTTCACCTGACGCCGATGCATTTGTCAACGAAGGCGACAAGGTAAAAGCCGGCGATGTACTTTGCATCATCGAAGCCATGAAGCTCATGAACGAGATCGAAGCGGAGGGTTCCGGAACCATCGTCGAAATTCTCGTTGAAAACGGACAGCCTGTCGAATACAACCAGGTTCTGTTCCGAATCAAGCCATAACTTTCAACCAGCACTGCACCTTGTTCAAGAAAATACTCATAGCCAACCGTGGAGAGATCGCCTTAAGGATCATGCATGCCTGCCGAGAGATGGGCATTTGCACCGTCGCCGTCTATTCAACCGTCGATGCCGATTCTCTTCATGTCAAGTACGCAGACGAAGCCGTCTGTATCGGCCCGCCTCTTTCGCGCGAGAGCTACCTGAACATTCCGCGCATTATCGCTGCAGCTGAAGTCACCAACGCCGATGCCATCCATCCCGGCTACGGCTTCCTTGCCGAGAACGCTGACTTCTCGGAGGTTTGCCACTCTTCGAACATCAAGTTCATCGGACCATCGGCTGACATGATCAATCGGATGGGCGACAAAAACACCGCCAAATCCACCATGATCGCCGCCGGCGTGCCGGTCGTACCCGGCAGTGAAGGGCTGGTCGATGATGTTGCTCACGCCATCGAAACCGCCAAACAGATCGGCTACCCGGTCATCATCAAGCCGACAGCAGGCGGTGGCGGCAAGGGTATGCGCGTGGTCTATGAAGAGGAGCTGCTCGAAAAGAATCTCAAGACCGCGCAGAGCGAAGCCGGCATGGCGTTCGGCAACAGCGGCGTCTATATCGAGAAGTTCCTCGAAAATCCTCGCCACATCGAAATCCAGATTCTGGCCGACCAGCACGGCAACGTCGTGCATCTCGGCGAGCGTGACTGCACTGTGCAGCGCCGCCACCAGAAGCTGATCGAGGAGACCCCGTCACCGGTTGTGGATGAGGCCTTGCGCAAAAAGATGGGCAAAGCTGCCGTTGCCGCCAGCAAGGCAATTAACTACGAAGGCGCGGGCACCATCGAGTTCCTGCTCGACAAACACAAGAACTTCTACTTCATGGAGATGAACACCCGCATCCAGGTGGAGCATCCCGTGACCGAGCAGCGTTACGATGTCGATCTGGTCAAGGAGCAGATTCGGGTCGCCGCCGGGAAAAGTCTTGAAGGCAAAGTCTTTGAGCCGCGCGGCCACTCCATCGAGTGCCGCATCAACGCCGAAGACCCGGAGCACATGTTCCGTCCGTCACCGGGCGAGGTGCAGGTGTTCCACACCCCGGGCGGGCCGGGCGTCAGGATCGACTCCCACTGCTACGCCAGCTACGTGGTGCCGTCAAACTACGACTCCATGATCGGCAAACTCATTGTCACGGCCCACACCCGCGACGAAGCGATCGCCCGAATGTCGAGGGCGCTCGACGAGTTCATCGTCATGGGCATCAAGACCACCATCCCGTTCCACAAGCAGGTCATGCACGACCCGGTTTTCAGGAGTGGCGAGTTCGACACCAGCTTCCTCGACAGCTTCCGCTACGAGAAACAATAACGCTCGACGGAATGCGCCGTCAGCCAGGTGTCATTCCTATTTCACAGGCCCGTAACTATCCATAGTTCCATAGTCTTTTAACGGATAGTTACGGGGTTATATCTCCCGCGTCGGCCAATCCTCCAGCCCTCCCTTCAGCACACAAGGCAGAAAAAGACTGAAAGCAGTCTCCCCTCTCATCGTTCTGCAGAGCTGAAGGTCATCCTGAAATGTTTGACATTATGCTGTACACAGCCAGGCTGCTTTCCTGTAGAAAGTCCCAAGAATTATTAGTATGCTTTTGTTTTTAGGATCAACAAAAGCTGTATTCCTTAGTGCAACATGACCGACTATCACTGCCACTTGCTGCCAGCCATCGATGATGGCTCGGAAACCATCGACGAATCGATCGAAATGGCAACATTACTTGCCAACGCTGGATACGATACGGTGTACTGCACCCCTCATTTGATCAAAGGCCTCTATGAGGCCGACAATAACACCGTAAAAACAGCCGTCAGAGACCTTCAGAAGGTGCTGAATCAAGAAAACATCGCTCTGCGACTACTGTGTGGCAGGGAGTACTTTCTTGACAGTCATTTCATGAACTTCATGCGCGACCTCATGCCGCTCGAACATACCAGATACCTGCTGATCGAGTTTCCTCCCCATACCTACCCCGGTATGGTTCAGGACACATTCTCGGCGCTCATCCGGAAAAACCTCATTCCGATGATTGCCCATCCCGAACGCTCCGAACTGTTCCATGAGCAGCAAAGCACAGCGCAACCGCAAAAACTATCGAAACTTAAAACACTCTTTCATTTACCCCATCTCAACGACCAATCGTCGTTTACTCCAGAAAACCGCGACAACAAGCTGCTCGATTGGCTGATTGATCACCATTGCGCGTTCCAGCAAAACCTGCCCAGCTTGCAGGGAGCTTACGGCGAACAGGTACAAGCCACAGCCCAGAAGTTTACACAGCTTGGCATCTACACGCACTCCGGCACGGATGCTCACTCACCGGAGGGCCTGATCAAACTTTTCGGCCAGCATGAATCTTGACCTCGGAACTGTCCGCAACTATTGCCTCAACAACGCCTGAATGGCGAGGAATGAAAAGCTGTAGTCTGCAATGTTCTGAACTGCAGCTAAGCCCTT
>CBEUNJ010000108.1:0-5307 GCA_965544465.1 uncultured Chlorobaculum sp. | reverse complement strand
TGTACGACTTTCCAGTCTGAAAACCCGCAAATGGCTGCACCTGAACAGTCTGAAAAGGTTTGGACGCTAAAGCGGTCTGAATCTTTTGGTGTTCACAGTCTGGAGCACCTCTAAAAAGTGTCATGAGCGAGCTGAGTGCAAGGCGGATGGAGCGCAGAAACCGGAGTGTACGTACTGTACATGAGGATTTCGAGCACCACCCAACGCAGCAATCGGGTCGCGCAATAAGTTTTTAGAGGTGCTCTCTGATCTATCGAAAATTAAGGCCAGGGCGAAATGATGATCGGCGTATGTAGCGACTATGGTTCGGTCATAAGGTGCGGCTCTCAATGGAGGAGCATTGCTTTCCCCGTAGCAAAGGCGGCTGTAGGAGCTTCAGCCGCCTCTTCGTACTGTACTTGCGCCTTGGGGGAGGGGGGCTCACCCGCCGCTCGCCTCCAGCTCGCGCTTCAGCGCTTCGCGCTCGATTTCGAGGCGACGGATTTCGCGATTGATGCGATCGAGTTCCTCGGGCTCGCTGTCGATTTCAAGTCTCAATCGCGAGGAGGCCTCGTCGATCAGGTCGATCGCCTTGTCGGGCAGGAAGCGGTCGGCAATGTAGCGGTTCGACAGCTCGGCAGCTGCGACCAGCGCAGCGTCCTTGATGCGCACGCCGTGGTGGATTTCGTACTTCTCCTTCAGGCCGCGCAGAATCGAGACCGTGTCCTCCACGCTCGGCTGATCGACAATGATCGTCTGAAAGCGCCGTTCGAGCGCGGCGTCCTTTTCGATGTGCTTGCGGTACTCGTCGAGCGTGGTGGCGCCGATGCAGCGCAGTTCGCCGCGCGCCAGCGCAGGTTTGAGGATGTTGGCCGCGTCCATCGAACCTTCGGCGGAGCCCGCACCAACCAGCAGGTGCAGCTCGTCGATAAAGAGAATCACCTCGCCGTCTGAGGCCTGCACCTCCTTGACCAGCGCTTTCAAGCGCTCCTCAAACTCGCCCCGGAACTTGGTGCCCGCCACCAGCGCAGCGATGTCAAGCGCGGCAATCTGCTTCGATTTGAGATTCTCCGGCACGTCGCCACCCACAATGCGCTGGGCGATGCCCTCGACGATGGCCGTCTTGCCGACGCCCGGCTCGCCGATGAGCACCGGATTGTTTTTGGTGCGGCGGCTCAGAATCTGGAGCACGCGGCGAATTTCGTCGTCGCGGCCAATGACCGGATCAAGCTTGCCCTTGCGCACCAGATCGTTCAGGTTGCGGGAGTATTTCTTGAGGGAGTTATACTGGTCTTCGGCGGTCTGGCTGGTAACACGCTGAGAACCACGGAAGGAGGTCAACACCTTGAGAATGGCGTTGCGATCAATGCCTGCGTCCTTGAGCATTTTGGAGACCTTCACTCCCGCCTCGCTCATAGCGATAAACAGGTGCTCGGAGCTGATGTACTCATCCTTGAGTTGCTCGGCCTCCTTGAGCGCCACGTCGAACACCTTGCCGAGATCACTGGAAATGTACTGGCCGGAAGCCGAAGCGCCAGTCACTTTGGGAATTCGGTCGATCTCCCGGTCGAGAACATCAAGCAGCATCGCGATGGGAGCTTCGAGTTTCTGGGCGATCTGGCAGGCGATGTTGTCGTTGTCGCCAAGCATGACGCTGAGCAGGTGCTCCGGCTCAACCTGCTGGTTCTGCTTGCTGCCAGCCATCACGGCAGCAGCCTGAAGCGCTTCCTGCGCCTTCACAGTGAATTTATTCGGATCGAAATTCATGGTTACTCGTGTCTTGCGTTTTCAGTGATGCTACACATTCAGGCGGCAACGGGACGCAAGCCACTGTGCCGCCACGTGCTATGTACAACCACAAAACAAGTCAAAACGTTACCCGCCGCAAATCCTGAATGAGCCGGAAACATCGAGTCTCTGGCTTATCCCTTCGGCAGGTTCTTCATGACCGACCCGGCGATGAGCTTGACGATTTCGCCGCCCGTCACCAGAAGGTCGGCCCCCTTCTCACGGATGTGGATCTGGGTTGCCACCTGATCCTTGAAATAATCGACGCTCGACTGGTCGTAGTTCTTGCCACGCACGTACTCGTCGATGAGAGCTTCAGCTTGGGGGTAGGACAGGTTGAAAACCTTCAGGCCGAGTTGGGCCCGCTCGATGGGGTCGAGAATGTTCTGTCCCGATGCTTGCTGATCCATATCGCTACAGTTTGCTTTTGGTGAAAAAAAATGGCGAGTCCCGATACGGCGCCTCAGCCTGCAGTAATTTAACAATCTTCCGCTCACGAAACCACACCTCGAACCATGACGAATCATCAGAGACCGGGCATGGCGCGGGAGGCCAAATAATGTGCAGAATCCAATCTTTCTTATCTTCTTGAGGGCATCTCGTGAACATCGTGATGACCATTGAAACGCTCAGATTGTTGAACGTTATGAAGACTAACGCATGAATATTCTTGTCTGCATCAAACAGGTGCCCGACATGGAGGGGCGCTTTGAACCGAATGCGGCTGGCTCCTGGTTCGACGAAACCGGGCTCGCCTGGCGGATGAACGAGTACGACGCCTTCGCGGTTGAACAGGCCGTGCAGCTCAAGGAGCAGCTTGGCGGTGAACCCCAGGTAACGGCGCTTTCCATCGGCCCGGCGCGGGTGGTCGAATCGATCCGCAAGGCGCTCTCGATGGGCTGCGACCACGGCGTGCACATCGACGACAACGCAGCTCCGGAGCGCGATCCGTGGCAGATCGCCTCGATGATCGCCGGGTTCGCCGCCGGGCGCGGGTTCGAGCTCGTTTTCACCGGAATGCAGTCCGAAGACCGCAGTTCCGCGCAGGTTGGGGTGCTGGTGGCCGAACGGCTCGGTCTGAACTGCGTCACCGGCATTACGGCGTTCGAATGGCGTAATGGCGAGATAACGGTCGAGCGTGAAATCGAAGGTGGCCGCTACTGTACGCTCCGCCTGAACGCTCCAGCGCTCTTCACCTGCCAGCAAGGCCTTAACTCGCCTCGCTACCCGACGCTACCGAACATCATGAAGTCCAAACGCGCCAAGCTGATCGTCCTGCAACCCTCGGAGGTCGGCCTTGAATCGCCGAAAGTGTCGTCCGCCAACTTCCGTCCGCACGAGCGCAAAGCGGCTGGCGTGATTCTCGAAGGTGACGCCGAAACGCTTGCTGGCGAGGTTCTGTCGATTCTCGAAACCAAGACCGCCGTACTCGGCAAAGGAGGCGCACGATGAATTTGCTGCTTGTTGGTGAGTGCCGCGACAGGCGGCTCGCCGCTGAAACCGGTGAGCTGTTCGGATTCGCCGCCCGGATTGATGCGGAAGTATCGATGGTGCTGGTCGGATCGGCGAACGATCTTCCCGCCTTCGACGGGCGGCTCTATCTGGCCGACCTCGAAACGTACGGCGAGTTTCGCCCCGACGCGCACAAGCGGCTAGTGCTCGCCGCCATCGAGCGCGAGCAGCCTGATGCCGTCGTATTGCTGCACTCATCCTATGGCTGGGACATGGCCCCGCGCCTTGCCGCCGCGTTGCAGTCGGCGCAGGTTTCCGGCGTCGTCGGCCTCGACAATGGCGGCTACGTCGTCGAGAGCTGCAACGGCAAGATGCGCCGGACGGTGCGGCCGCAGACGCCGGTTGCCGTGCTGACGCTTCAAGCCGGCGCGTTCAAATCTCCGGCGATGAGTGGCCAGCCGGAAGTCATCGTCATCGAAGCGTCATCGGAGAGCGCGATTGAATTCGTCGGTTGCTGCCAGCCTGAAGCAGGCGTTGACCTCACTCGCGCCGAGGTGATCGTCAGTGCGGGGCGCGGCGTGGGCAACACCGAACAGGTCGCCCTTGTCGAGGCCCTGGCTTTGGCGCTTGGCGGCGAGGTCGGCGCGAGCCGTCAGGCGGTCGATGCGGGGTGGCTCGACCGGAGCCGCCAGATCGGCACGAGCGGCCAGAGCGTCTCGCCCGCGCTCTACGTGGCGTGCGGCATCTCCGGCGCGATCCAGCACCTGGCGGGCATGAAAGGCTCCGGCTTCGTGCTCGCCGTCAACACCGACCACGATGCGCCCATCACGAGCGTAGCCGACGTGCTGGTGGTGTCGGACGTGGCGGAGTTTTTGCCCGCGCTGACGGCTGCGCTAGGGCAGCGGTGAGTTTTGTATCAACGACAACGAAACACGGATGAATCAGCAAGCTTACGCCTTCACGCTTGAAATGGAGGTGCGCGACTATGAGTGCGACATGCAGGGCATCGTCAACAACAGCGTTTACCAGAACTACCTCGAACACGCCCGCCACGTCTATCTCAAAACGGTCGGCATCGATTTCCGGGAGTTCACCGAACGAGGCATCAATCTGGTCGTCGTCCGCGCCGAGCTAGATTATAAATCCCCGCTTCAAAGCGGCGACCGCTTGACGGTCGGTCTGACGATGGTGCGCGAGTCTCCGCTCAGGTTCGCTTTTTATCAGGACATCCTGCGCCTGCCGGACATGAAGCCCGCCGTCAAGGCAAAAATCATCGGCACCGCGCTCAACGAACGAGGCCGCCCCGAGATACCAGCGGAGCTTGATCGATTGATGAAGGCAGGTGGGTAAGCCATCACGAGTCGAAGCCGCGCAGGTTCAGCGAATAGCGCCCGTCAGCATCGACGGTGAGGAGCTTGCGTTCGAGCAGATTTTTCAGGTCACGCCGTGCGGTCATCTCGGAGACTTTCCGGTAGAGCATCGAGTAGGGCAAGACGGTCTGAAGCTCGTGAAGGGTGAACGGTTTGCCCGATGAATCATCGAGCAGCAGGGTGAGCAGATCGTTTTGACGCTTTGAGATTGCCTTGTTGCTAACGAGAAAATGGAGGTAATCCCGCATCGCCAGCACTCTGATAAACGAGGCGATACGGCTTTTCATCTGCTGCAACGACTCGATTACGCCGCGCAGGTTAAACTCAAGGAACGGCGTGACATCTTTTTTTGCTTTGATTGTTTCGGAGAAAGCGCGGTAATAGTCGTCCACATGCCGGTAGTAGTAGTTCGAGAGCATCTTGGGGACATAGCGTATTCCTGCTGAATGGAGCAGTTTGGCTTCGATCAAACGAGCTACACGCCCGTTGCCATCCCAAAAGGGGTGAATCAAAGAACAATGGTAATGGGCCAGCGCCGCCCGGATGAAAACATGTTCGTTGAGGAGTTCGTCGCTGTTGATCCAGTCGATGAACTCCCGCATGAGCATCTGGACATCTTCGATGATTTTTGGAGGTGTATAGATACCGCCGTGAGCTTTGTCGCCGACCTTGACCATGCCGTTTCGGTACGTGCCGGGGATGTTGTCCTCATACGGCA
>CBEUNJ010000107.1:0-5386 GCA_965544465.1 uncultured Chlorobaculum sp. | reverse complement strand
TAGATAAGACAACCCGTCTTTTTAATAACCCCATGAAAACGCAAAGGGCTACCAAGATAAGGTAGCCCTTGTTGTCGTTGATGTGCTGTTTTCAGCACACCCTATGCATAACTTATCTGAAAAACGTTACAGCGAAAGGCGAAGGCCAAGCATAACACTGCTAGAAGAGATATTTCTCACACTATTCATATAATCACTTGTAGCATAATCATCCCAGAAATTTGCCGTATCGTCGATGGTGAAATCAGCGGTTGCGAAGTAACGGTAGCGGGCTTCAAGCCTTAAGTTTTCTGCAACCTTATAAGAGAGTCCAGCACCAAGCTGATAAGCAAAAGCTGTCGCAGTGACTTTATCGTAACGAAAATCATCATCAACATCCCCAACATCGTTAAAGCTGACAAATGCAGCACCTGCACCTGCAGTAAGAAACAATTCCAGGTCATCACTAAGGTTAATGTCGTAATAAGCATTCCCCATAAGAGAGATAACCGACATGTTGCCAGTCATGGAATACTCATCCTCGACACTTCCCTCGTAATAATCAACCGATTTGTCAATATCATTACGCTGGTAACCAAGTTCTGCCTCTATACGATAGTCACCAAAGTCATGTCCATAAGCACCGGTAAGCGCAATCCCTGAATCAAGATCAACATCAAAATGTTCTTCATCGTCCGCATTGTCGGCAAGTTTTGCATCACCAAACCAGGAAATGCCTGCATTGGCGCTGACATAGTCATCAGCAGAATAACCGGTAGACGACCAAGCGCCCGTTGCCAGAAGTACTGCGGTAAGTACTAAAAGTTTCTTTTTCATGTTCTTGTGTTTTTGTTCGAAGTGCTGATGTGTTGAGTGACAACGCCTGACATCTTTTGGCAATGGCACTTCTTGAATATAAAGAAACTAAAAGCCACTTTCAATAATTCACAACACGTTGTAACGCAAAACAGGCTATAGGCTTACTTAACTAGTCCGGTGCTGACCAAAATTTATAGATCCACACAAAAAGCCCCGCTGAAACGTTGATTCCAGCGGGGCTTCGGGGGGAGTTAATTTCTTTGCGCCTGAACCTCACTCCTTATCGAGCTTCTCCGCCGACTTGCTCTTTTTGGACGGTTTGGATGGCTTGCCTTCATCGAAACGCAGCTCCTTCTCCTTTTCGTCGAAGCTGATCTTAATCACGCTGCCTTCGGTGAAGCGATCCTTGAGCATCTCCTCGGCGAGCGGATCCTCGACATACTTCTGCAGAGCCCTCTTGAGCGGGCGTGCACCATACTTCTGATCGTAGCCCTTCTCGACAAGGAACTCCTTGGCCTTACCGTCGATCTCGACCTCGATGCCCATCTCCTTCAAGCGCTTGAAGAGCTTTCCAGCCGTGATGTCGATAATCTGGAAGATATCAGACTTTTCGAGCTGATGGAACACGATCGTATCGTCAATGCGATTCAGGAACTCCGGATTGAACACGCGCTTCAAAGCGTCTTCGATGGTCGATTTCATTGACTTGTAGTTGCCCGTCGAGTCTTCGGGAGCCGAGAAGCCCATACCTGCGCCAAAACTCTTGATATCCTTGGCACCGATGTTCGAAGTCATGATAATGATCGTGTTGCGGAAATCGACCTTGCGGCCAAGCCCGTCGGTCAGCACACCCTCGTCAAGCACCTGCAACAGGATGTTGAACACGTCGGGATGCGCCTTTTCGATCTCATCGATCAACACCACCGAGTAGGGTTTGCGGCGCACCTTTTCGGTGAGCTGACCGCCCTCTTCGTAGCCGACGTAGCCAGGAGGCGCGCCAACCAAGCGGCTCACCGAGAACTTTTCCATGTACTCGCTCATGTCGGCACGGATCAGAGCATCCTCGCTGTCGAAGATGTAGCGGGTCAGCGCCTTGGCCAGCTCGGTCTTGCCGACGCCGGTCGGGCCGAGGAAGATGAACGAGCCAATGGGGCGCTGCGGATCCTTCAGCCCCGCGCGGGTGCGCTGGATTGCCTTGGTGATCTTCTTGATCGCCTCGTCCTGGCCAATCACCTCCTTCTTGAGCTCCGCCTCCATGTTGAGCAGCTTCTTGGACTCGGACTGCGCCACCCTGTCCACCGGAATACCGGTCATCATGGCAACCACCGCCGAAATATCGGGTTCAGTAACGTCATAGAAGCTCTCGGCGGACTGCTCTTCCCACTCCTGCTTGGCGTGGTCGAGCGCTTCAAGCATGTTCTTCTCCTTGTCACGCAGGCGGGCGGCCTCCTCGAAATTCTGCATCTTGACCACCTTGTTCTTCTCGGTCTTGATCTCTTCGATGGCCTTTTCAAGTTCGAGAATCTCCTGAGGCACGTGGATGTTGCTCAAGTGCACCCTCGCGCCCGCCTCGTCCATGACATCAATCGCCTTGTCGGGCAGGAAGCGGTCGGTGATGTAGCGCTCCGAAAGCTTGACCGCTTTTTCGATCGCCTCTTCGGAGTACTGCACGTGGTGGTGCGCCTCGTACTTGTTCTTGATGTTGTTCAGAATCTGGATCGTCTCCTCGACCGTGGTCGGCTCGACCATGATCTTCTGGAAACGACGATCGAGCGCGCCATCCTTCTCGATATACTGGCGGTACTCGTCGAGCGTGGTCGCGCCGATGCACTGCAACTCGCCGCGCGCGAGCGCCGGCTTAAAGATGTTGCTGGCGTCGAGCGAACCCGATGCGCCGCCCGCGCCGATGATAGTGTGCAGCTCGTCGATAAAGAGGATCACGTCACGCGAACGCTCCAGCTCGTTCATCAGCGCCTTCATACGCTCCTCGAACTGGCCGCGATATTTCGTGCCAGCCACCAGGGCAGCAAGGTCGAGCGCCACGACGCGCTTGTCGTAAAGCACGCGTGAAACCTTGCGCTGCACGATCTTGAGCGCGAGCCCTTCGGCGATGGCCGTCTTGCCGACGCCCGGCTCGCCGATCAGCACCGGATTGTTCTTCTTGCGGCGGCTCAAAACCTGCGCCACACGTTCGATCTCTTTTTCGCGACCGATGATCGGGTCGAGCTTGTCTTCCATAGCGAGGCGCGTGATGTCGCGCCCGAAATTGTCGAGCACCGGGGTCTTGGTGCGCTCGCCGCGCTTCTGCTCCGACTTTTTGGACGGACGCTCGGCGCTAGCCGAACCGGTTGAGTAAGAGCCCTCCATCGGCGGCTCCTCCGCCTCGCTGCGCCCGGTCGTAATGGTCATCAGCTCGTCGCGTACCTGGTCGTAGGTGACGCCAAACTGTTCAAGAATCTGCGAGGCGATATTGTCGTCCCCCTTCAGAATCGACAGCAAAAGATGCTCGGTGCCGATGATGGTGGACTTGCAGATCTTGGCTTCCAGATAGGTGATCTTGAGCACCTTCTCGGCCTGTTTGGTAAGCGGCACGTTGCCCATCTGCGTGGCCGGAACCTTGGGGTGGGTATTCTCCTCGATCTTCTGCTTCAGCTTGAACAGATCGACCTTGAGGTTCTTGAGAATTTTGGCTCCGATGCCTTCCCCTTCGCGGATCAATCCGAGCAGGAGATGTTCGGTGCCGATATAGTCGTGTCCCAGACGAAGCGCTTCTTCGCGGCTGAGCCTGATCACGTCCTGAACTCTATTCGAAAAATTTCCTTCCATTATATTCTGTATCGCTAAAATTGACGGTGAGCTCTGCGAAATGCGCTGTCACGCTGCTCAAAAAAAAGCCAGCACGAGCACAACCTGTCCGCTATTCGCTACATTTGCTAAAATAACTATTATTAAGACGTCATCTCAAACCAATTCTTACGTTGAAAACAGTAACGCGAAATTAAACGTTTCAGCCCGCCCCTTGCGCCATGAGAGTCACCCACATCCTCCTCGACGACCAAAACCCATTGCACCGCGAATTGCCGATCTACCGAAGCGGCAACATCGGCGCGGTAAAGCTTGCCGACAAGCGCTACAAGGTCTATGATTCGATGGAGATTTCCGCTCACGACTACACCGCGCTGTTCCACTACGGTGTCATCGAACAGCTCAACGCGCTGCCCTTCATCTCTGAATCGAACAACGGGCTCGACAGTTGGGACGAAGCCTTTCTGCCCACCGAAGCGATTGGCAGGATGAATAAAATCATCGAACGCTGTATGAGCGACATCGATGGCGGGAGCACCGAAAAGGTAATGCTCGGCTGGCAGGACGATCCGGAACGAATCGCCTACTGGCGAGAAATCAATCCTGAAAGGACGATTGAGTTTCTGAGAAAGCTGAAGAATTTCGCAGAGAAGACTGAGGATGGGGGATATGATCTGGAATTCATTTTGTAGCCACGACAAAACCAACAGCGATCATCCGATTCCGGAACAGGGCAGGCGCAAGGCTTGGCCCCTACAGATCAATTACTTGTCAAAGTATCCATTATCCACTATTAATTATCTCCCCGTGCCATCGCGAGCGGTTCGGGGTGGAGAAACTTATAAGCCAGTTTCCGGGTGAGCTTGTCGCTGTTGACAATCTTGAAGCGGCTGTCGCTTGACGCCTCTTCCGGCAGTGAGTCGAATCCGTGGCTTTCGGCGGCGGCGGCATAGAACTCGCTCCGCGTCGGGTGCAGCGGCGCGCAGGCGTTGAAGGTCTCGCCCCACGCCGACTTGTCGATGATTTCAGCGATGATCCGCACGCAGTCGTCGAGATGAATGAGGTTTACCGGCTGGTCGGGGCTGGTGATCTCAGTCATGCGCTGCATGAACTCTGCCGGATTGCGGCCGGGGCCGATCAGTCCGCCGAACCGCACCACCGTGGTGCTGAAGCCGGACTCCGAACGCAGCATCTGTTCGACGTACATCAACGCCCGGCCCGCCAGAGAGTCCGCCTCGTCGGGGTCGGCGGCATCTGCTTCGACCACCTCCCTGCCAAGCGACGGATAAACCGAGGTCGAGCTGACGAACAGCACATGCTTCACCGGCGAATCGACAAGCGCATCAATCAGCAGCGAAATCTGGCCAACGTGAAACTCAACCACATCTTCCCGCCGCTTTGGCGGAATATTGACGACAAGAGTGTCGCTCTGGAGAAACGAGCGGATATCGCCCTCGATGCCTTCGTCAATGGCAATCCGGAACGGCTCAACGCCCGCAGCTTTCAGAGTCGCAACCTTCGCCTCACTGGTGGTCGAGCCCTTGACGGCATACCCTGCGCCGACAAGAAAACGGGCAAGCGGAAGGCCGAGCCAACCGCAGCCGAGAATGCTGATGCGTTGTTTTTCAGACATAATGTTGGTGTTCAGAAATGCAGAAATGTCCCGATCTTCCGCCGAACCAGTTCGTTTGAACAATCACAGGAACAATGTATTCATTCCCGTTCAATTCCAGGCAATGGTGACTGTATTCAACATTACGGCTAAAGGGCACCTCTAAAAACT
>CBEUNJ010000106.1:0-5521 GCA_965544465.1 uncultured Chlorobaculum sp. | reverse complement strand
AGATTTCGAGCACCACCCAACGCCGCAATCGGGCCGCGCAATAAGTTTTTAGAGGTGCCCATAATTTCGTTTTGAGTTATGTCACCCTCCGATCTCAATGTTCCCGTTTCCGATCACCCAATAGCCGCCATCGCCACGCCGGTTGGCGTCGGGGCGCTGGCCATCGTGCGCATCAGCGGCGCGGGAGTGCTCGACCTGGCCGACCGCGTATTCCGCAAGGTTCACAGCAGCGAAAAGCTCGCCGATGCCGCCGGATACACCGCGCACTTCGGGAGGCTCTACGACGGCCAAGAGATGGTCGATGAGGTGATCGCGCTGGTGTTTCGTGCGCCGCGCTCCTTCACCGCCGAACAGATGGTGGAGTTCACCTGCCACGGCGGACCGGTGGTGGTCGGGCGCGTGCTGCGGCTGATGCTCGACAACGGCTGTCGCCTCGCCGAACCGGGTGAGTTCACCCGCCGCGCCTTCCTCAACGGGCGCATCGATCTGTTGCAGGCCGAAGCCATTGGCGAAATGATCCACGCCCGCACAGAATCGGCCTACCGCACAGCAGTCAGCCAGATGAAGGGCGACCTCTCGGCGCGGCTCGGCGCACTTCGCGAACAGCTCATCCGCTCGCAGGCGCTCATCGAACTCGAACTCGACTTCAGCGAGGAGGATGTCGAGTTCCAGAGCCGCGACGAACTGACCGCGCAGATCAAAAATCTTTGGGGCGAAGTGAACCGCCTCATCGACTCCTACCAGCACGGACGGCTCGTCAGCGAGGGGGTCTCGACGGTCATAGCGGGCAAGCCGAACGCCGGTAAGTCCACGCTACTTAACACGTTACTCGGCCAGGAGCGCGCCATCGTCAGCCACATGCCCGGCACCACGCGCGACTACATCGAGGAGTGCTTCATCCACGACAAAACCATGTTCCGCCTCACCGACACCGCCGGACTGCGCGAAGCGGGCGAAGACGTCGAGCACGAAGGCATCCGCCGCAGCCGCATGAAGATGGCCGAAGCCGACCTGATTCTCTACCTGCTCGAGCTCGGCAAGGAGCGGCTCGCGGGCGAACTCGCCGAAATCCGCGAGCTGAAAACCGCCCACCCCGCCGCGAAATTCCTCACCGTCGCCAACAAGCTTGACCGCGCTGACAACGCCAACGCCCTCATCCGCGCCATCAGCGACGGCACCGGCACGGAAGTGATCGGCATCTCCGCGCTCAACGGCGACGGTATCGACACGCTCAAGCAGCACATGGGCGAGCTCACCAAAGGGCTCGACAAACTCCACGAAGCGAGCGTGCTCGTCACCAGCCTCCGCCACTACGAAGCCCTGCGCAACGCCGCAGACGCCCTGCAAAACGCCCTCGAACTCATCGAGCACCAGAGCGAAACAGAACTCATCGCCTTCGAACTCCGAACCGCCCTCGACTACGTCGGCGAAATCACCGGAAAGGTGGTACATGAAGAGGTACTGAATACGATCTTCGCGCAGTTTTGTATCGGAAAGTGAACAGAAACATTGACAACCTTACCGCCATGCTGATCTGTGATTTCAAAACAACGTGCCTGAATTGGATGAACGTTGATGACGTCGTGATGGGCGGCGTTTCGGATAGCGCGATGCAGTTGACTTCGGACGGAACCGCTGTGTTTGCCGGAACTCTGTCGCTGGAAAATTCCGGCGGCTTCGCTTCGGTGCGCACCGTGCTTGAACGTCGGAATTATGACGGATTCGCCGGGTTCCTGATCAGGGTGAAGGGAGACGGCAAGCGCTACAGCTTCAGGACGAGAAACGATGACCGGTTCGATGGCGTCGTCTATACATGCAATTTCGATACCATTCCGGGGGAATGGATTGAAATCGAGCTGCCGTTTGCCGGTTTCATTCCGTCATTCCGAGGCCGAACGCTGGCCGATGTTCCGCCGCTTGATAGCGGAAACATCGTGCAGATCGGGCTGCTTATCTCCAGCAGGCAAGAAGGAGAGTTCCGGCTGGAGGTCGAGCGAATCGAGGTGTACCGGACTGAGGGAAAGTGAGGCCGGAAAGCCAGACAAGGGTTACGTTGTCTGGCTTTCCGCCAGTCCTTGCAGAGCGTCCTGCCCCTGTTACTCCTTCCGATAGACGCCCCTGAAGCCGACAACCAGCATCACCAGACCGATGACGAGTGACGACCAGGAGATGGCGTCGCCGATGATGAAGGCCCCGTTGAGCATTCCGTACTTCGGCGCGAACAGCAACATGAGATCCGCGCCGATCAAAATGAACAACGCCCTTAAAAAGCTGACCTTGACGCGCGGTTTGCTATTCTTCTCCTCTTTCTTAGCTTTGGCCATAGCACATTCCGATTCTTTGAGCGATGAACATTTTAGGGATAGAAACCAGTTGCGATGAAACCTCGGCGGCGGTGCTCGGCGATGGCCGGGTGCGTTCGAACGTCGTCAGTTCGCAGCGCTGCCATACCGACTTCGGCGGGGTGGTTCCGGAGCTGGCCTCCAGAGAGCACGAGCGGCTGATCGTCTCGATTGTCGAGGCCGCCATAACCGAAGCAAATATAGCAAAAAACGACCTCGATGTCATAGCTGCCACCGCCGGGCCGGGCCTTATCGGCGCGGTGATGGTGGGGCTCTGCTTCGCGGAGGGAATGGCCTGGGCGCTCGGCAAGCCGTTCGTGCCGGTCAACCACGTCGAAGCGCACATCTTCTCGCCCTTCATCAGCGACGAGCCCGGCCACAACGTGCCGACTGGCGACTTCGTTGCGCTGACCGTTTCGGGCGGGCACACGCTGCTGTCGGTCGTGCAGCAGACACTCGATTACGAGGTGATCGGGCGCACCATCGACGACGCGGCGGGCGAGGCGTTCGACAAGACCGGTAAAATGCTTGGCCTCGGCTATCCGGCGGGCCCGGAGATCGACAGGCTCGCACGCGAAGGTGATCCGACGTTCCACCGCTTTCCCCGCGCACTTACCTCCAGCTCGCAAACCAGCAAGAGCTACCGCGGCAACTTCGACTTCAGCTTCTCCGGCCTGAAAACCTCTGTGCTCAACTGGCTCAACCGCCACGACGCCGATTTTGCGCAGCAGCACCTCACTGACCTCGCCGCCTCGGTTCAGGATGCCATCGTGAGCGTGCTGGTCGAAAAAACCATCGCTGCGGCCTTGCGGCATAACGTTCGCGCCGTCTCGGTCGCGGGAGGCGTCAGCGCCAACTCCGGCCTGCGCTCGGCGATGCTGTCGGCGTGCAACCGGCACGGATTCGAGTTGTTCATTCCCAAAACGACCTACTCGACCGACAACGCGGCCATGATCGCCACGATGGCGCAACTGATGATGGAGCGTGGCCGGTATCGCGAAAACGCTTACGGCGTCGCGCCCTTCGCCCGTTTCAGGGCGGCGGCGAAAGGAGCTCGTTGAAATAGTTTGGGAAATAGATTATCTTAAAGTTCGAAAAAAAATGCCTCCGGAATGGCCGAAACGCCGTTCTGAAGGCCAAGCTACGATTACCAACCGCAAGCCTTTGTTATGTACGACACCATCCTCGCCCTGATGCTTTTCGCTCCACCGACAGGCAACGGACCGGCTCCGAATCCATTCATCCAGCTCGTACCGCTCGTCCTGATCTTCGTCGTCTTCTACTTCTTCATGATCCGCCCGCAGCAGAAAAAACAGAAAGAGCGCGAAAAGTTGCTCGACGATATCAAGCGTGGCGACAGAATCGTCACCATCGGTGGCATCCACGGAACGGTCGCAGGGATCGATACGGAGAAAAAAACGGTTCTTGTACAGGTTGCCGATTCGCTCAAAATGAAGTTCGAACGCACGGCGATCGCCAACATAGAAAAACAGGAAACCGGCGACAAGCTCGCCCCAAAGGAGTAACAGGAATCGATGCAGGAAACGCCCGCAATGCTGGTTCTCGAAAACGGTTCAGTCTATCGCGGAACCGCTTTCGGCCATACCTCCGAGGCCGCCGGAGAGGTAGTCTTCAACACTTCGCTGACCGGCTATCAGGAGATTCTCACCGACCCCTCCTACGCCGGGCAGATGGTCGTCATGACCTATCCGCTCATCGGCAATTACGGCATCACGCCGAACGACAACGAGTCGAAAAAAATCTGGGCCTCGGCGCTCATCGTGCGTGAGGCCTCCAATGTCTATAGTAATTACGAATCGACCCGCAGCCTCGACGAAACCCTCAAGGAGGCTGGCGTGACGGGCCTTGCCGGTATCGACACCCGCAAGCTGGTACGGGAGATTCGCCAGAAGGGCGCGATGCGCGGCGTCATTTCAACCCTGACCGACGACGTCGAGGCGCTAAAAACGAAAGCGCTCGCCATCCCCGAAATGACCGGCCTCGACCTGGTCAGTACAGTCACGACCGACGCGAGCTACACGGTGGACAACGCAGAGGCGAGCTACCACGTCGTCGCCTTTGACTACGGCATCAAGACCAACATCATCCGCCAGCTCAACGCCGAGGGGTGCAAGGTCACGGTGGTCACAGCCAAAACCACCGCCGACCAGGTACTTGCACTGAATCCGGATGGCGTCTTTCTCTCAAACGGCCCCGGAGACCCGTTCGCCGTCACCTACGCCATCGACACCATCCGCGAACTGGCTGCACGCAACAGCAAGCTACCGATCTTCGGCATCTGCCTTGGCCACCAGCTCTTGTCGCTGGCCTTCGGCGCGAAGACCTACAAACTCAAGTTCGGCCACCACGGCGCGAACCATCCGGTCAAAAACCTGTTGAACAGCACCATCGAAATCACCTCGCAGAACCACGGTTTCGCCGTCGATATGGAGACGCTGCCCGGTGAGCTGGAGCTGACCCACAAGAATCTGTACGACCTCACCGTCGAAGGAGTCAGGCATCGCGAGCGGCCCTGCTTCTCGGTGCAGTACCATCCGGAAGCCGCTCCCGGCCCGCACGATTCGCACTACCTGTTCAAGGAGTTCACCGCACTGATGGCCGCCGCAAAAAACTGACCCGTACTTACCGGTGGAGATTCTACACAGACAATCCCCACCGGTAAATCCCCCCACATCCCTCTATGGATACCCGGTTCCTCCTCTCAAAAAAAAACACATCAGGGAACTCTGGCAACATGTACCTTGTTCCAACTTTGTTGATGATTTTGATTGCGAACACTCTGTTATTATTTACTAAACCATTACAAAAGAACCTGTTTTCAAAAAGCGCTCAAAAGAACACAGAGACTTCTGACAACAGATTCTCAATGATTGACGTAGTACCGATACACCACAACCAAACGGAGAAAGCTATGAAACAGATCACAAGAATGGCAACGCTTGGCGTGTTCCTGCTTGCCACCGGCGTCAGTGGTACTGCGCTTGCCAATGGGACAAGCGCCCCGAAACCAGAACCAGTACGCTACATGCCGCCACCGCCGGCTCCCGCTCCCGCTCCATTGGTAGATACCTGTGACGAAGGTTTTTATATCAGCGGCGCTGTGGGCGTTAGCTCCCCTGAAGACCTTGAGACCGACGGCCCAACGTACAACTTGGATG
>CBEUNJ010000105.1:0-5633 GCA_965544465.1 uncultured Chlorobaculum sp. | reverse complement strand
CTGCGTGACGCCTGATGCCGAACAGACGATTCGCAATACCGGTCAGCGACCAGAGGGCACCTCTAAAAAGTGTTATGAGCGACCGGAGTACAAGGCGGATGGAGCGCAGAAACCGGAGTGTACGCAGTGTACATGAGGATTTCGAGCACCACCCAACGCAGCAATCGGGCCGCGCAATAAGTTTTTAGAGGTGCCCCAGAGCAGAATGGCCAGCATGACGGGAAAGAGCAGGTACACCAACTGGATGGCGTGCAGCCTGAAGAGGGTTTCGATGAGCATGGTGAAGGCGGGTAGCGGATCGATGGTGTGGGCTACCCAGTCGTGGGAAAGGAATCCGTAGCCGGTTTCAGCGGCGGCGTGCAGGAACTTGGTGTTCTGGTTCTCTTCGAACAGCGGGCGTTGCAAGGCGACGATGCTCAAGGCGATGCCGAGGATGAACCAGCCGATACCGGTTATGATGGTTCCTGCTGTTTTGCGGGAGGTGCTTATCATGCTGCTCTTTTGTGGTCGTCTCCAAAACGCGTCGCACGGCTCGATTCCTGCGTCAGAATACGCGCCGCTTTTCATTCCGGAAAGCCGGGGCGCGCATGTTGGAGCGGTTCGTTCCTTTGGCTGCTTTCGTATGGTGGATTGCCACGTCGCAATGCTTCTGGCAATGATGGTGGATTCAGGAGCGTTGGACGTCGATTTTTCAGCTCAACCGCCTCGCAGGCACTCGATGACCGTGTCGTGCAGAAGAGGTCGGAATTTACGGATTTTTATGTTCTCCTCTGTCGGCCAGACTCTGTTGCTGAGCAGAATGACCCCCAGATTGCGCTTCGGATCAACCCAGATGCTGGTGCCGGTGTAGCCGAGGTGGCCCCATGAGTGGTCGGAAAAATATTGCCCCGTTGATGAATGGCCGGGAGTGACCATATCCCAACCGAGCGCTCTCGGGGCATCGGTTTTTTTTAGAAACATTCTGAGCGTTGTTGCCTTGATGTAACGTCGCCCGTGGTACTGGCCGCCGTTCATGAGCATTCGCACCATTTTCATCAAATCACCTGTTGTGGAGAACAGCCCGGCGTGTCCGGCGGCTCCGCCGAGGAGGGCGGCGTTCTGGTCGTTGACTAGCGGGCGTGGCGTCGGGAGTGTCCAGGTGGTGTCGGGCGCGGTCGGGGCGATGCGCGGCAGCAGCCTCGACGGCGGATTGAACATCGTTGAGTTCATGCCGAGCGGCCCCGAGAAGCGGGCGTGAAAGTTTGCGGGCAGGCTCTGGCCGGTTACCGTTTCGATGATTCTGCCGAGCAGGATGAAGTTCAGGTCGCTGTATTTCGTTTTACTGCCGGGTTTGCAGATCAGCGAATCCTGTTCGATGGCGCGGTACACTTCGCCGGGCGTGCGGCAGGTTCTGGCGTAAAAAACGTGCGGGCGCAGGCCGGAGGTGTGGCGCATGAGCTGCTCAATGGTGATTTGCTCCTTGCCGTTGCAGGCGCAGCCGGGCAGGTATTTCGCCACGGGCGCATGCAGGTCAAGCGAGTCGCGCTCGACGAGCTGCATGATGATGCTGGTGGTGACGACCGCTTTTGTCAACGATGCAACGTCGTAGATGGTCGTCGTATCGGCAACGGGGTCTTTCAAATTGTAGGTCAGGTTGCCGAAGGCTTTGTGATACACCGTTTTGCCCTTGTAGATCACCGCGAGGCTCGCCCCTGGAAAGACGCCGTCGCAGACTGCACCGGTCATCACGTTGTCAAGCTTTTTGAAATCCGGCGCGCCTCCTGCCCTTGCCGGAATGGCGGTGGCCGTCAGCGAAACGGCCAGAAGCAGGCAGGCGGTGAACAGTGTCCGGAACAGGCGCATACGGTGTGGCGGAATTTGTCAGAAGAGGGTGAAACGCACGTAGCGGCCGGGCTTCCTCTTCAGATCGGTGAGCAGGGAATCGAGCGATACCAGCGTGCTGCTCAGGTGGTTGTAGAGTGCCGGATCGCTGTTGAGTTTGCCGAGCGTACCCTTGCCGTCGTTGAGCTGCTTCATGAGCGTTTCGGTTTCGGCGGCGGCTTGCTTCAGGTTCACGATGGTCTGTTCGGTGTTGTCGGCCAGTGACTTGTCGTGCAGCAACTTCGATAGCAGTCCTTTTCCGTGCGCAATCTGTGTACTGACGTTCTGAAGTTCATTGGAGCTTTTGCGCAGGTTAGCCACTGCTGTTTTCAGGTCGTCGCCCATCTTTTTGTCCGAAATAAGTCGTCCCGCCGGGCCTTCACCGTGGTTGAGGTTGTCGAGCAGCGTGTTGAGTTTTTCGATGGTCTGCTTGGCGTTCGAGGTAATAGCCGACAGGCCGTCTTCTGGCTGAAAGCGGATGAAGTCACCATTCTTGACTGGCTGGCCGGTGCCCGCCTTGATGTCAACATATTTGTCGCCCAGCACGCCGAGCGAGCGGATGGAGGCTTTCGAGTCTTTCGTGACCAGGTTCGCGTATTCGTTCTGGAGCTTCAGGTCAGCCACGACGTACAGTGAGTCGTGTTGTGAGGTGAAACTGAGGCCCGAGACGGTGCCGATCTTTTTACCTGCGACCGCGACGAAGTTGTTCTCGGCCAGGCCGTTGATATTGCGGGTCATGAACCTGACGGTTGTCACGCCGGTGAAGAAGCTGGTGTTCTTGCCAATTACCAGGCCGAGCCAGGCAGCGAATCCGATGCCGAGCAAAAAGAAGATGCCGGTTTTCAGGTCGCTCCATTTCAGTTCTTTCAGATTTCTCATGCTATGGCAGGGGGTCTTGAAAAAAATTAAAGTTCGAGAATTTTGTCCGACAGGATCGACTTGATGAAGGGGTGATCAGAGTCGTGCAGCTTTTCGGTCGGGCCGTCGAAGATGATTTTGCTCTGGTACAGCACGGAGACTTCGTCCGCGACGGCGAAGACGTCGTCGATGATGTGCGTGACGAACACCGCGCCGAGGTCGTTGCTCTTTTTGAGCGAGGCGATCAGGTTCAGAATTTTGCGCGAGCTGACCGGGTCGAGACCGGCGGTCGGCTCGTCGAAGAGGATCATTTTCGGATTGAAGATCAGTGCCCGGCCAATTGCTACGCGCTTTTTCATGCCGCCGCTGAGGCTTTCGGGGAGCTGCTCCTCGTAGCCTTCGAGCCCGGCGAAGCGAATCTGTTCGGCCACCCGCCGGTTTATCTCCTCATCGGGCAGACGGAGGTTCTCGCGCAGGAAGAAGCTCATGTTCTGGGCTATGGTCATTGAGTCGAACAGCGCATTGCCCTGAAAGACGATGCCCATTTTGCGGCGGATCGGGTAGAGGTCGGACTCCTTGAGCGGGGTTATATCGACTCCGTCGACGAAGACCTGACCACCGTTGGGCTTGATGAGGCCGAGCATGAGCTTGATGATGGTGCTCTTGCCAACGCCGCTGGGGCCGAGTATCGCCTTGATGGTGTTGTCCTGCACGGTCAGCGAAACCTTGTCGAGAATCACCTTTTCGCCGTATCTGAGTGTGACGTTCCGGAGTTCAATCATATCAGTGCATAATGTCGAGCACGAGTTTCGAGACGTAGAAGTTGGCTACCAGCACCAGGCCTGACGAGACGACGATGCCCTTGATGGTTGAGCGCCCAACGCCCGCTGTGCCACCGCGTGCCGAGAAGCCATTGAAGCTGCTGACCAGCGTGATGATGATGGCAAAGACCGGAGCTTTGAGGAAGCTGACAACGAAGTCCTTCGGCAACAGGCGTGGATAGATCGAGTTCCAGAAGATGCCTGGGTCGAGCTTGTGGTAGAACTGGGCGACGAGGGCACCGGTCTGCAATCCGGCGAAGTCGGAGAGGGCGATGAGCGGCACGAACATGATGAGCGTGGCCAAGAGCCTCGGCATGACGAGCTTGGCGATGGGGTCGGTGCCGAAGGCGCGCAGGGCGTCGATCTGTTCGGAGATCTGCATTGCGCCGAGCTCCGCGCCGTTGCGTGATCCGTAGCGCGCCGAGAGCATGAGCCCCATCAAGAGCGGGCCGAGTTCGCGCAGCACGGCGTTGGAGGTGGAGCGGCCCAGCATTGTCTTGGCGCCGAACTCTTCGAGCAGGTTACCCACCTCCATCGACATCAAAGCGCCGATGGAGATTGAACTGACCAGCACGATCGGGATCGATTCGACACCGCAGATGAGCGCCTGGTCGAGCACATCCCGCCAGTATCGCTTGGCTTTTGGCAGGGTGGAAAAAGCTCTGAGCGCGAAATAGAAAAAGTCTTGCATGGTCAGCACAAACGCCTTGAGCCGGAGCATCTTGCTGTCCACAAAGTCACCGATGAAGGTCGATGCCATAGTTCCAGATTCGTTTCATCACAAAAAAGCGCCATCCGGCATCCGGAGCGCTGCAGTGGTGCAAGTATAGTAAACTTGCGCGTTTCTTCAGCGATGGGCGGAAAAAAATCTCACCTCTTCATCACCGGATAGAGCCGGCTTTTCATTTTGGTGACCCACTCGTAGGGGATGCAGACCTGGCCGAAGGTGTTGTCGTTGTCTTTCAGGCCGTGAAAGTCCGATCCGCCCGAAAAGAGCATGAAGTACTCGTTGGCGATCTTCCGGTAGTAGTTCTGTCGGTAGGTGTCGTGCGAGGGATGAATGATTTCGATCCCGTCAAGTCCGAAGGAGATGAGCTGGCGCAGAATTTCATCGGGCACGTTCTGGGCCGGGTGGGCGAGGAACGACAACCCGCCTGCCTCGTTGATCAGCCGGATGACCTCTTGTGGATGCGTTTCGATGCTTTTGACGTAAGCCGGACTGTGCGAGCCGAGGTACTTGCTGAACGCTTCGCTGAAGCTTTTGACGAATCCGCCATCCTGAAGTACCGCTGCAATATGCGGACGCCCTACGCTGCCGTTTTGGGCCTTCATGATGATCTGTTCGATCTCGATCTTGACGCCCATTTTACCGAGCTTTTGCACCATGCGCTCCGCCCGCTCGGTGCGAAGGCGGCGGCAAGTGTCGAGATAGTGTTTCAGCTCGGAGTGCTGATAGTCAAAAAAATATCCCAAGATATGGATATCATGTCCCTTGTAGGCTGAACTCATCTCCACACCTGGGATAAGCTCAAGACCCAATTCGAGTGCTAATGGCTTTGCTTTGTCTATACCCGCAACGGTATCATGATCGGTGATGCTGATGGCCTTCAATCCGGCATGAATCGCCTTGCGTACGATCTCTTCTGGGGTGAACAGACCGTCCGAACATTTGGTGTGTATGTGTAAATCCGCTTTATCAAAGCCATTATGCCTTACACCTGACGAGCTGTATGGCATGGCCAATGTTTGGTTTTTATGTTTTGATTTTAATCACCATATATAACAAAAATTCAAGCTTCGTTCATACCAATACAATAAATTTTTACAGCTGAAAGTTGCACGCCGGCAGGAAGGCTTGGGGGCGTGAATTGATCATTGACAGTGGATAATTGAGGGCGCCGCTAAAAACTTATTGCGCGGCTCGATTGTCGGCGCTTGGGTGGTGCTCGAAATCTCGCGTGCTACAAGTGCGTACACTCCGGTTTCTGCGCTCCATTCGCTTGGCACTCAGCGCTTTCATGACACTGTTTAGATGCGCCCTTGATAATGTTGGGAAGAGATGTGAGGCGATTGGTATGGGCAGGCTTTGCGTCT
>CBEUNJ010000104.1:0-5681 GCA_965544465.1 uncultured Chlorobaculum sp. | reverse complement strand
TATTCAATCTCATGCTGGATATGGCCTGTATCGTCTCTTCCAGCGGCTACTTCACCAAAGTCAACAAGGTTTGGACTCAAACGCTTGGGTATTCCGAACAGGAGTTGCTCGCGGTTCCGTCTATCAACGTCATTCATCCCGATGATGTTGCTACCACAACAGCCGAGGTTTCAAGAACGAGGCGTTTGCCCGCCTGTGCGGACGGTCGGTCATCGAGATCGAGGGCGCTGGGATCGAGAGTCTCTACGTTCCCGAAGACCGGGCAACGGTCATGAGCAATATCAGAACTGTTGACTGTACCGGCTTTGTCAGCTACCAAGCCAGAATGTTTTGCGCCGGCAGCCCCACGTTTTGCGTGCAGATGGATGTTGTCAGTGTCCGGAGTGATGACGGCAAGCTCATGTATCGGGTGGCTACCGTGCAGGATATTACCGAAAGGCTCAAATCGCAACTGGCTTTGCGCAAAAGCGAGGAGCGGTTTTGCTCGGTGGTGCAGTCGGTTCCGGATGCTATTTTCATTCAGACCAACGAGTGTTTCAGTGATCTGAACGACTGGGCGCTGGCCTTGTTTGGCGCATCATCTCCCGACCAGATGCTTGGCAGCAAGGTTATCGACGTGACCCATCCCGACAACTGCGAGGGGATGGATCAGCAGACGCTCGCGCAACTGAGCCCTTTTTCACTACCAAGCCGAAGGGCAAGGGGACTGGTTTGGGGCTTTCCACCGTGTATGGGGCATCGTGCGTCAGCATGGCGGCATTGTCCAGGTAGGCAGCGAGCGCGGCGAGGGCACCTGTTTCAACATCTGTTTGCCCATTCAGCAGCACGAGCTTCAGGAGATTCCCGTTTCAGAACCTGTCGTCAAGCCGTCGGAAGGGGGCGCGAAGGGGTTGGTTGTCGAGGATGACGAGTTGGTGCGAAAGGTTGTCGTCCCGGCGCTGATGGAAGTGTATTCACCATTCGGGAAGCCGAAGGGGGAGGGGGGAGGCGCTCGCACTGACCGAGAAGGATGGATTTATCTCGGACTTGCTTCTGACCGATCTGGTCATGCGCGGCATGAACGGGCGCGAGCTGTATGAAAACATTCACGAGATGCTTCCGTCGATCAGGGTGATCTACATGTCGGGGTACGCCAAAAATATTATTTCGAGTCAGGGAATCCTGAATGAAGGGCTGACCTTTTTGCAGAATCCATTCGCCGTGCCGGTGCTACTCGACAAGGTCAGGTACGTGCTTCAGAACGGAAAGAAAGGTGGGGAAACGAAGGATAGAAAAAAGCCGAAACCGAAGCTGTAAGCCGAATTCTGTACGCTTCTATCAAGTAGCGGCGTTGCAGTCATTTATCTGATGCGGCCTACCCGAAAACTTTCCCAGGAGCGTTGCTCCGGGAGTTGGGCGGGCAACCCTGCTTTCCTTGCGGAAAAAGCTTCCTTATTCGGCCTTGCTTCGGGGAGGTTTTCATAGCGTACGCCATTGCTGACGCACCTGGTGGTCTCTTACACCGCCTTTTCACCCTTACTCCAGCCAAAAATGGCCGGAGCGGTTCGCTTTCTGTTGCACTCTCTGTAACAGACGGCTTGCGCCGCTGCCCCCGGCCTTGAACCAGGTTCTCGACCGGCACCCTGCCCTGCGAAGTTCGGACTTTCCTCTGCATGGCTCGAAGCCATACAGCGACTGCACGCTTGCGGTTTCAGCTTTAACAATCAACAGTGAGCCCCCTTCGAGGCTTAAAAATAAAAAACAGCCGAACAGCGCTTTTTCGTTCGGCTGTTGTCAGCAAACAATTACTTGTTGTCTTCGCTGGCGGCCTCCTCGAACAGGCGTTCGTGAACCACGATGCGGCCACACGATTCGCAGACGTAAAACCCGCCCTGCACAATCAGGGTGTGGCGGTTGGTCGGGACCCTGGTGTTGCAGCCCGAGCAGGCCTGACGGTCGAGCTTGACCACGGCGTTCTGCAACGAACCACTCTTGAGATGGTCGTACTTGTCAAGCAGGCGCTTGGCCTCTTTGGTTACAACGGCCCGTTGCTCTTCAAGTTTTTGTCTGAGTTTGGCAATCTCTTCAGAGGTTTCGATTTCGATGCTATTCAGCTCCTGTTTCTTGAGCTTGACCTGCTTGCTCAAATCCTCCATCTGCTGTTCAAGCACGTCGTTGGGCATCATCTCTTCGGACATCTCGTCGTACCGGTTCTCGGCAATCAGGTCGCGTCCTTTTTTCTGTAACTCCTCGGCGTGGTGCTCGGCTTGCGCAATATCCTGAAGCTGGATTTCAGCCTGGGCAATCTCTTTTTCCTCGTATTCAATCTGCTTTGACAGCGCATCGTACTCCTTGTTATTGCGCGCTAGCGTCTGCTTTTCCTTGAATGATTTGATTTTTTCCTTGCAGTCGTTAATGATGCCGTTCAGCTTCTGCCGCAGTTTCTGATGCTCTTCGGCGATTTTTTTGCGCGCCTCGATCTGGCGAACCGTGAAAGCCAGATCTTCCTCAAGCGCAGAAATCTCTTCCGGAAGGCCCTTCTGCAGGCTCATGATCTCTTCGATCTGATTGTCGATATGCTGAAGGCGAACGATGAGATTGATTTTAGTATGATCCACTACTGCACCGGTTTTAATTGTAAAAAAGGTGTAAAAAAAGGAAAAAAAAAGCACCTTTATCTGAAGGTGCTTACCCAAGTAAGTAAAACTATGTATCCATCACGGACGGTGTTGCGGCATTCTTAACTCCGATCCTCTTGCACATTGAGCTTTTGCAGATAGTTGGTGCCCGAAAGGAGATTCGAACTCCTACACCTCTCGGCGCTCGCCCCTGAAACGAGTGCGTCTACCAATTCCGCCATTCGGGCATTGCAAATTGTCAAAAAGTCATACTTAGAAAGGTAAGCTCTTTTTGACGATTATGCTAATTACTTGATCTCTTTATGCTCGGTGTGCCTTTTGAGACTCGGATTGTACTTCTTGAGAATGAGTCGCTCCGTGGTGTTTTTCTTGTTCTTGGTCGTGGTGTACCTTGAAACCGGCTTGCCTTCTTTTTTGGCTTCGGTGCACTCAAGCGTCACGATGATCCTGTTCTCTTTTCCTTTTGCCATCAGTAGCGTCGATCAGTTAATTATTTAATGAGCAACGAATATACACCTTGGACTCCTATTATGCAAGGGTCGTTGTTTTTTTGTTTCAGGAATGAAGAAAGGCTATTTTTCTGATTCAGTTTCCCAATGAACCACCAAATTACAAACGCATCGTGCTCGACAGTCACTTTTTCTCATACTCCGACGGAACGCTCTGTTGTGAATCTCTCAAAATCGACGACCTGGCCCAGCAGTACGGCACGCCGCTGTTCGTGACCAGCCGCCAGAGTCTGGTCGCGCAGTACCGGGCTTTCGAACAGGCGTTCGCGGCCATTCCGCACTTTACCTGCTACTCGGTCAAGGCCAACTTCAATCTTGAGGTGATTGGCACGCTTGCCGCCGAAGGGTGCGGATGCGATGTCAACTCTGGCGGTGAACTCTATCGCGCGCTCAAGGCGGGCGTGCCTGCCGAAAAGATTATCATGGCTGGCGTTGGTAAAACCGACGAGGAGATCGAGTACGGTTTGAACACCGGCGTGAAGATGATCAAGGCCGAGTCGATGTCGGAACTCAAGGCGATCGATCGCGTCGCTGCCCGCCTTGGCAAGGTTGCTCAGGTTGGTATCAGAGTCACGCCTAACGTGACCGCCGAGACCCATCCCTACATCACTACTGGCGACAGCAAGGAGAAGTTCGGCTTTGACGAAGCGGGGCTTGTCGAGGTGTTCGATCTGCTTAAAACGTTGACGAACATTGAGCTGCATGGTTTGGACATGCACATCGGCTCGCAGATTTTTGATCCCGAATTCTACGTGGCCGCTACGCAGAAGCTGCTTGAGGTGCTTGAATCGGCCCGCTCGTTTGGCTTCGATATTAAATGGCTCGACCTCGGCGGCGGCTTCCCGGCCACCTACGATCCACAGAAACCGGCAACGCCGATTACGAAGTTTGCCGAAAAGCTCATTCCGATGCTTGAGGATAAAGGCGTCACGGTCATCTTCGAGCCGGGCAGGTTCATCGCGGCAAACTCATCTGTGCTGGTTACCAAAATTCTCTACCGCAAGAAAAACCATGCGGGCAAGGAGTTCTTCATCGTTGATGCGGGCATGACCGAACTGATTCGCCCTGCGCTCTACCAGTCGTACCACGAAGTGCTGACGGTCAAGCAGCATGACAACACCGTCGTGGCTGATGTGGTCGGCCCAGTCTGCGAATCGAGCGACTTCTTCGCCCGCCATCGTGCCATCGGCGACGCGCCCGAAGGCGAACTGCTTGCCGTGCTCTCCTCAGGAGCCTATGGCGCGGTCATGGGCACCAACTACAACGGTCGTCGCCGCCCCGCCGAAGTGATGGTTGACGGCAGCGAAGCCAAACTGACGCGCCGCCGCGAAACCTACGAGCAGCTCGTGCAGAACGATCTGTAACCACGCAGGACTGAGAGGGCTTTGGGCACCGTGGGCAACGTTTTGTCCGCCGTGTCCACAAGTTCATCATATCCACAGCGTTTACTGAAAGCCCGAATAAAGCGACCTGCTATGCGCTTTCTCGCTGAAATCTGTTTGTTGTTCGCGCTTGTATTCGCAAGCAGTTCATCGTTTGCTCGAATTGCTTCCGAGGCATCGACGCGAGCACTTGCCGATACGGTTGGCTTTGCGCATCGGTCGTGGCAGATGGACTCCGTCATGACGCGAATCAAAGCGCTGAACGGTAACGATTTGGCTCGCACCCGTCAGCCGGAGGGAACGGCGTGGCGTGCGGCGATCTGCCCGCATGACGATTATACGTACGCTGGCTGGCTCTATCCGGCGGTTCTGCGCAACATCAAGGCAAAAACGGTCATCATCTTCGGCGTGGCGCACAAGGCATGGCGTTACAATCTCGAAAACCAACTCGTTTTTGACAGCTTCAGCACGTGGCGCGGCCCGTACGGAAAGGTTACGGTGTCGCCGCTGCGGGATGAAATCATCGATCAATTGCCGGCGGATATGGCCATCGTGCATGATGCGATGCAGAGCGAGGAATATTCTGTCGAAGCGATGATTCCATTTCTGCAATACCAGAATCGCGATGTTGAAATCATCAGCATTCTGGTTCCGTATATGGACTTTGAACGGATGCAAATCATCAGCAAGCATCTTTCAAAGGCGCTCTTTTCGGTGATGAAAAAGGAGAATTTGAAATGGGGAGCGGATGTTGCTATCCTGATGTCATCCGACGCTGTGCATTATGGTGATGAAGCATGGGGCAGCTACAACTATGCTTACGTTGGAACCGGCAGCGCAGCCAACGAGCGTGCGATGGACTATGATCGGGAAATCATTAGCAACTGTTTTGAATCGAAATTGACCGAAAAGAAGATCGCGCGATTTTATGGTTATACGACACGCAAGGATAATTTCAGGGAATATCGTTGGACGTGGTGTGGCAACTATGCCATTCCTGTTGGTCTGTTGACAGCGCTCGATCTCGGGGAACTCGAAAACAGCACGCCACTAACGGGAGTGCCGATTGCCTATGCTACAAGCATCACCCAGCCGCATCTGAAGGTCGATGACCTGCAAATGGGCGAAACGGCAATTGCTACGCTGCGGCATTGGGTTGGGTATGCGGCGGT
>CBEUNJ010000103.1:0-5698 GCA_965544465.1 uncultured Chlorobaculum sp. | reverse complement strand
GGGTATGCTTCGGCACCTGATTCCGTTCATCTGGTGAGAGCGTATCCTGTTGCACCCACCCGGTGTTGTTGTAGCTGTAGAGAGATATTCGGACTGTGCTTGCCTTCATTTCGAATTGGCCGTTCACATTTCGTCGATCTGCCGCAGGATTTCGCGCAGCGCTCCGGCGGCAGCCAGTTTTGCCTTGTCATCTTCGGCGTTGTAGAATCGGATGATCGCCTGGCCGCCGATGCCGATTGGCGGGTATTCCTTGTGGGCGAGCATGGGCATGACCGAGAGGAATTGCGCAACCAGCTCCGGCTCCATGCCGTTGATACGGGCGAGCACCTCTCCGGCGATGCTGGTGCAGCTCTGTTCGTCAAGCCCGGCGACGTAGGCGGCGCTCTGTACGGCGCCAAACTGGAAGCCGACCACGGCAAAGATGACGTCCTGATTGGTGCTTTTTTCAAGTCCGGCCGGGCACTGGCCGATGACTTCGGCGAGGAATTGCAGCGCCAGCGTGGTTACCGACTTCTGATCTTTCATGGCTCGTTGTGTTGTGTGTTCAACTGTCAGACCTTAAAGAAACGGAATTATCCCGATCCGGCGAAGCGTTTTCGGGAACGGCTCCGGTTGTTCACTCACACGGTGAGCCGCTTGCCTCCGGTTTTTCGAAGCGGTCGTAAGCGTAGGTGATGCCGATGGCGAACAGCGCCGCGCCGATGCCGATCAGTACGTTGAAGTAGGCCGGAGCGGTGAGGGCGAGCCTGATGAGCACCGTGGCGAAGGCGAAACCCGAGTTGCGGAACACGATGGGGTAGTTCGAGCTGTAGCGCAATGCAATCAGCACCAGCAAGACGTCGCTGAATACCAGAATCGTGTAGAACTGCGAGAAGAAGTTCTCAAGCAAGTTGCCCGACAGATACCGGATGCCATCGGTGGTGCCGATGACGGTGAAGAGCAGCAGAAGCAGCAGCGAGACGATCTTTTTCGAGACGATGAAGTCAGACTCAGCTTCCTTGCCGCAGGTGATGGCGCGGTGGTGCTGCCTTTTGTAATAGATGCCGAGCAGCACGAAGATCGCCAGGCCGCCTCCGGCATCGGAGAGCATGTGCAGCACGGTTGCTGTGGAGCGTTCCCACTGCAGCTGCTCGTTGAAATGGATCAGCTCTTCGAAGGAGTCGCGGAGCAGGATGAGCGAGAGAATTTCGAACTGTTTGCCGACCGACACGGAGACCGATTTGGCCAAGCTAAAGACCAGCCCGAACACTTCGAGGCCGAGCAGCATGGAGAAGGCTACGTTGATGGCGTAAAAGTGGTTGTGCGGCAGAAGCGTGGTTAGTCGCGCGGGCAGCAATCCCTGTCGGGAGAGCTCGATCAGGACGAGCGCACCGAGGAAGACCGTGATCAGCGCCCGCGCGATGAAGTGCTCGGTGCGCTTGTGCTCCCAGTGCTGCTCGCAAAACTCATACAGGCTGACAAGTGTTCGGGATAGGGCGTTCATCTGCTTTCGGTTGGTTACGCAATGTTCCTTCGGAGCCGTCCGGCAATCATGGCCGGATGTTTCCTCCGCGGTAGAGAAACAGCGCAACCTTGTCATTCGTTCGGATGGCCGCCTTGACCGACTCGACGTTCTTTTCGCACTGCAAGAGCGTTTTCCACGAGAGCAGGTGGCGCTGTTCGTGAAAGTCGGAGTTGGCGATGTAGTTGAACTTCTTCAGCCCGACCACGTTGAACAGGTCGTCGCGATTGGCCACCTCCCATGCGTCGAACATCGAGGCGAGCCGTTCGTGGTTTTCCCAGAGGTGGAAGGATGGGTCTTCGCCAGAGTGGTTTCGGAGGTAGGGGTGGCACGCCACAGAAATGCCCTGCTGCTGCCGGATGGCCTCGATGATCTGTTCGACCGGAAGGTCGGGTGAGATGTACTCCTTGATGTCGAGCGCCAGAATGTGGTAGCGGGTGGTGTTGTTGGTCAGCTCGACGCCCGGAATAAGCAGCATTTCGTACCGCTCCCACGCCCGACGGGTCGCCTGCCACAACGCCTGCTGATACTCGCCAAACCGCGAGCTGTCCATGACGTAGAGTTCCGAAACCGGGCGGCCTGAACGCTCGATGCTTGCCGAGTCGAGCACGTGATCGGTGATGGCGATGACGTCGAAGCCGGTTTCACCGTACAGATCAACCACTTCGTCAATCGAATACTCTCCGTCGCTCCAGGTCGTATGAATGTGAAAATCGCAATAAAGCCACTGCATAGTCGTTCGGGTAAGGTTTTGCCGAAAGGTACGGCGAACCGCAGGAACGGGGCGTGAACGGTGTGTGAACTTTTCGGGTGAGGGGGAGGAGCGGGATTTCCCGGCTCTCATCGCCGGGGTTTCCGGCGATGAGGCCAAGGTTGAGCTGTTCCGGTCAATTATACGCTTCGATTCTGACTCGGGCGATGCCGCGGTCAACCAGGTCGAGCTGCTTTGCTGCGGCTTTGGAGAGATCGATGATGCGGTTCTTGACGTAGGGGCCGCGATCGTTGATGGTGACGAAGACCATTTTGCCGTTGTTCAGGTTCGTGACCCGCACAATGGTGCCAAAGGGCAGTGAGCGGTGCGCGGCAGTGAACTTCCGCATGTTGAAGGTTTCGCCGTTTGCCGTGGTTTTGCCCTGGAACGCGCTTGCGTAGTAGGAGGCTGTGCCTGTGGCGACAAGAAATTTATTGCCGTTGGCGCGAGTTCCTTTCGTGGCTGTGAGCTGAATGCTTGTGCTGTTCGGCGTCTTGGCTTTGGTCTTGTGAGAGGTCTGGCGAGCGAATGCGCCGTTGGGAGAAAGGAGAATACTGAGTGAGAACATCAGGGCGATCAGGCCCGGTAACATAATATTTTTACTGTGCATAATCGTATTCGGTTCATTGCGCTGCTACCGTGTTGGAGGTTGTGCATAGATTGTGTCTGGGTCTTTCGAATAAGGCTTTTCCGGTAGTGCGCTGGGTTCCTTTTATTTTTGAAGAAAGTCCTTGATTATAAGAAAAAGATTTTTAAAAAAGAAATTCCTGTTTTTTTCTGTGCTCTGACGGCTCATGTTTGATGCTTGTTGCTGGCATCATCGGCGATCACTTATCGGCATGTCTTTATCGTTGTGCCAAGGGGAGGGGGCGCTACTATTGGCCGGGGGTCGCTGGCCATACCCGCAGGTGATCTCGCCAGGGAGCGATTGTCGCTCTGGAGCAGACTTTGGCGCTCGGCGACTCGTTGGCAGTCACGGTGCCGCAAGCGATGAAAGCGCCGGAGCTTTGAGCTGAAGAATGGCCGTTGGCGCGGCGCTGGAGCCCCCGGTTCGCAATTGAGGACTATTGTGTATATTCCTCGTCTTGGATTAGTATTGCGCAGCCAATGCGCATTGCAATATTGCGTATTTGTGTCAGCCAGGTTATACACTTCGGATAACAAGGCTGTATGCGGTGGCCGCACCTGCTTTTGAGCTGGCCCTGTGGTAACAAGACATTTCTGTGCTATGTCAACAACATCTGAAGAGTCCCGGTTATCCGTGCCGTCCGACAGTTCCGATTTTAAGCGTTTCGCCTCCCTTTCGCTGGCGGCACTTGGCGTGGTGTTCGGCGATATCGGCACCAGCCCGCTGTACGCGATCCGGGAGTGCTTTCATGGTGAGTACAGCATTCCTGTGACGCCGCAAAACGTACTTGGCGTGCTGTCGCTCCTGGCTTGGTCGCTGCTTCTGATCGTGACGCTCAAGTACCTGACCTTCATCATGAAGGCCGATAACGAGGGCGAGGGCGGCATTCTCGCCCTGACCTCTCTGATCATCTCTCACAGTAAGAAGAATAAGAGCGAACGGTGGTTCCTGGTTGGCATCGGGCTGTTCGGTGCTGCAGTGCTGTGCGGCGATGCGATGATTACCCCCGCCATTTCAGTGCTCAGCGCGGTCGAGGGGCTTCAGGTGATCGCGCCGACCTTCTCCGATCTGGTGATTCCTGTGACGGTCGGCATCCTCGCGGGCCTGTTCCTGTTCCAGCATCACGGCACAGCGCGGCTCGGGGCGCTGTTCGGCCCGATCATTCTGACCTGGTTTTTCTCGCTCGGAGTACTTGGGACGGTTCAGATTTTTCACTATCCCGCGATTCTCAAAGCCTTCTCGCCCTGGTATGCCCTGTCGTTTCTGATGAACAATCAGGTGTACGGCTTTATGGTGCTCGGTGCGGTGTTGCTGGCCGTGACCGGTGCGGAGGCGTTGTACGCCGATATGGGCCACTTCGGCAGACGCCCGATCCGGCTGACCTGGGCGTTGTTTGTGCTGCCGGCGCTGCTTATGAACTATTTCGGGCAGGGCGCGCTGTTGCTTATGGATCCCTCGGTTGCGCACCATCCGTTTTACGCGATGGTGCCGCAATGGGCGCTGATTCCGATGGTGCTGCTCGCTACAGTCGCCACGGTGATCGCCTCGCAGGCGCTGATCACCGGGCTTTACTCGCTGACCCAGCAGGCTATTCAGCTCGGCTATCTTCCGCGCTTGACGGTGCGGCATACTTCGGCTAGCCATATCGGTCAAATCTACGTTCCAGCAACCAACTGGGGGCTGATGATTGCTACGATTAGCCTTGTGCTTGGCTTCGGCTCTTCGAGCAAGCTGGCGGCAGCCTATGGTGCATCGATAACCACTACGATGCTGATCTCGACCCTTCTGTTCTTTTTCGTTTCAAGGCACATGTGGAAGTGGGGCCCGTTTGCGTCGTTCGGCCTGCTGGGCATGTTCCTGGTGATCGATCTCTCCTTTTTCGCCGCGAGTATGAGCAAGCTGTTTCATGGCGCGTGGTTTCCTCTGGTCGTGGGCTTGGCCCTTTTCATGCTTATGATGACTTGGAAAAATGGGCGCGTCCTCTTGATGAAGCAGATTGATGATCGTACGCTTACGGTCAGTGAGTTCATCGAGAGTCTCGCTTTGCAGCAACCGCAGCGCGTGAAGGGGCAGGCGGTCTATTTGACGTCCAATCCCGATGTGGTGCCGATTGCACTGTTGCATAACATGCGCCACAACAAGATTCTCCATTCCGAGGTCTGCTTGTTGAACTTCTCCACCGAGCGGGTGCCGCGGGTGCCGAACAGTAAGAAGGTGGAGGTGGTTCCACTTAAGTACGGTCTCTACAAAGTGATTGCCCGGTACGGGTTCATGGAGTATCCCAACATCCAGCAGGTGCTTGCCCTGGCCAACCAGCAAGGGATGCAGTTCAAGCCCGATGCGATCAGCTTCTTCCTCAACCGCGAAAAGATCGTAACTGGCATGCAATCGAAAATGAGCGCCTGGCGTAAACAGCTTTTTGCCCTGATGTCGCGCAATGCCTTGAGCGCCACAGCGTACTACGATCTGCCTCCCGGTCAGGTGATTGAAATCGGTATGCAGGTGCAGATTTGACGGTTTTTGTCAGTTCCGCCGCCGCAATGCCATCGATTACACCTCCGGCTTGACGAGTTAATCAGCTTTGCTGGTTATTTACGAAACGAAAACGCCTTCATTCGGGGCGTTTTCGCTTTTTTACAGCAATATTCTTGGTTCGTTTTGATGTTATATAGGAATACCTATATTTCTATATAGTTTTGGGTTGGGCGCGACCGGAATTGCCGTACAGGCGCTATAAACTAGTGTTGTGGCCTAAGTGATCGCGCGTTGTGTTTTTGCGGAATCTCTTTTTGTCTTGAGTGGTGCGCCTGTATAAAAG
>CBEUNJ010000102.1:0-5793 GCA_965544465.1 uncultured Chlorobaculum sp. | reverse complement strand
AAGAGAGCGATCCGGCGGCGCGTTCAGTAAAAAAGCACGCCGCCGGATTCGACATGCACACGCCAGCCAGATGTCAACGTTGGTAATGGGAAGACGCCTGAGCGACTGGCGGCAACCAAACGATCTCCGGAAATCAAACGTAGGTCACAAACAAATAGAGCAGCGGGGCCATGAACATGATCGTATCGAAACGATCGAGCACGCCACCGTGGCCCGGAATGAGCGCCGAAGAGTCTTTGACTCCGGCATCGCGCTTGAACATCGACTCCATCAAATCGCCAATCGGGCCGACCGCGCCAATAAACAGGCCGATCGGTAGCGCCCGTCCATCGGGACAACCGGAGATGAACGCCGAACAGAACCAAGCGGCCAGCACGCTGCCCGCGATGCCGACCAGATAGCCTTCCCAGGTTTTGTTCGGACTGATGCGGGCAAAAAATTTCCGTCCAAAAAACTTTCCGCCAAGCGACCGACCGCCGAAGTAAGCGAAAATATCGGCGGCCCAGACGCACATGAACAGCAGCAGTACCAGCGCTTCTCCGGAACCGCTGCCCGCCGTTCCGGCAAGCCGCAACCGGAGCAGCGAGCCGAAGCAGAGATTGACGTAGAGCAAGCCAACCAGGGTTGAACCGATGTTCATCAACCGGGAGCCCTGGGTTCGCCAGAGTTCAATCACCTGCAAAGCCATCACAGCCACAAGCACCGCCTCCCAGTAATCGATCACGCGAACATAGAAATTGAGCTGGAGCAGCGCGGTCAGCGGCAACAACACCGCAAGCGACAGCGGATGAGCGTGGTGAACGGCCAGACGCCGAAACTCGACAGTGGCCACGAGACTGAGCGCGAGCACCAGCGCGAAAAAAAAGAGCCCGCCTTGCATGTTGAGCCAGAGCAAGAGCGGCACGCCCACGACGGCCACCGCCACTCGCTGAAAAAGATTGCTTTGCGTCAGGGAAGACATAGATCAGACCTGTATCATCAACGCCCGTCGGGCATTGGTTTTTTGGCATTTCCGGATGCCAGGTTGTCAGAAAAAAAGCGGATCAGCAGCGAAAAACTAAACAGCGTAACAACGACCAGCACCCACCACAACCACGAAGAAACGGGCGATGACGCCGCCACGTAGCCACTCTGGGCTTGTCCGCCGCCGAAATACACAATTCCCAGAGCCCCAAGATTGTTGACGCCATGCGCCACGGCAGGCACGAGCAGATTGTCTGTCTTCAGGTAAAGATACCCGATATACCACCCGAGCAGCGTCAGCGGCAGCAGATTGAACCACTCCATGTGAAAGAGCGCGAACACCACGCCGGTAAACAGCACCGCACGGCCCGGCTTGATGTTCAGCGCAAGGCTTTTCTGAACATAGCCCCGGAACAGCAGTTCCTCGCAAATGGCCGGCGTCAGCACGAACACCAGCGAAGCGGCCAGCACGCTCCGGAGCGACAGTTCACCAGCCAAAAGCCGGATGAACCGGTCGAGTTGCTCCTGCTCCTGCAACAGCACCCGCCCGGTTTGGCCAAGCATTGGCAACAAGCGCGTCTGCGCCTCCACAATGGTGTAGAGCACTGGCTGGAGCAGCACCATCCCCACACCGCCAAGCAGCGCCGGACGCCAGCCGCCGCCCTTGCCAACGCCGAGCCACCGGAGATTGACCCGCCCGAACGACCAGCCGCCGCTCCAGCGCGTGGCCAGCAACATCACCGGCAAGGCGAGCGTCAGCATCTGGCCGACCAACTGCGCCAGAAGCATCCGGTGCAACAACGATGCGGTGGGATGGCGCAGCACACGCTCAAGCGGCAGACCACCGGTTGCCAGAAGCGTCAACAGCCACCCTGCCAACGGGTAGAGCACCAGAATGCCGAGCAGCACCAGCATCGTGCCGGACAGCGTCGGGCGACGCGAAACATCGGAATGGTCAAAGGAACTCATGCTCCACATTGTGCCAATTGAAAGGTGAACGTTACAGGGTACACGCAAACGCGTCCTGCAAGCCGGGCAATTCGGCGGCAAGCGCAAGAATTCCGATCACTGCCGCCGCCACATCCAGCGTACAATAAACTAACATGCAACGCTTTTTCATCCGAAAAATCAGGGCTTTTCTGCAAAAAAAGCGATTACTGCTTATCTTTATAGCCGTCAACTCCAAAAAACCGAGTACCCGTGCGGTCAACACAACTCTGGACGTTTTGGACAACTACCGGTAATCGCCCAGCAAAAACGGGCCTTATTCTGTACCCCTCGTGAAAATTCTTGTGACCGGCACCGCCGGATTTATCGGCTTCCACCTCGCCGAACGACTCGCCAAACGAGGCGATGAAGTGGTCGGACTCGACAACATTAACGACTATTACGACCAGAACGTCAAGTACGGACGGCTCGCCTTTGCGGGCATCGACCGCAACGCAATTGAGTACGGAAAACTGGTCAGTTCAACGAAGTATCCGAACTACCGCTTCATCAAGCTCGACCTCGAAGACAAGGCCGCGCTCGACAAGCTGTTTGCAGACGAGAAGTTCGACGCCGTGAACAATCTTGCCGCCCAAGCCGGGGTGCGCTACTCGCTCACCAACCCGGAAGCGTACATCAAGTCCAACATCACCGGCTTCATCAACCTGCTCGAAGCGTGCCGCCACAACAGCGTCCGAAACCTGAGCTATGCGTCGAGCTCGTCGGTCTATGGCCTGAACGAAAGCCAGCCCTTTTCGGTGCACCACAACGTCGATCACCCGGTCAGCCTGTACGCAGCCAGCAAGAAGTCCAACGAGCTGATGGCGCACACCTACAGCCATCTGTTCGGCATTCCGACCACTGGCCTGCGCTTCTTCACGGTTTACGGCCCATGGGGACGGCCCGACATGGCGCTGTTCCTTTTCACCAAAGCCGCCCTCGAAGACCGCCCGATCGACGTGTTCAACTACGGCAACATGCAGCGCGACTTCACCTACATCGACGACATCGTCGAGGGCGTCGTGCGCGTCATCGACAATCCGGCCAAATCGAACCCCGACTGGAGCGCCAAAACGCCCGACCCCGGTACCTCGTCGGCCCCGTACCGCGTGTACAACATAGGCAACAACCAGCCGGTCAGGTTGATGGAGTTCATCGAGGCCATCGAAAAAGCGCTCGGCAAAACCATCGAAAAGAACATGCTGCCCATCCAGCCGGGCGACGTGCCCTCGACCTACGCCGACGTCACCGACCTGGTCAACGACCTTGGCTACAAACCCTCGACCTCGGTTCAGGAGGGCATCAACCGCTTCGTGGCGTGGTACCGCGACTTTTTCAACGCCTGAGGCACTGGAGATGGAAAACGTTAAAATAGCGCTAATCGGCCTTGGCTACGTCGGCCTGCCGCTCGCCGTCGAGTTCGCCAAACACTTCCCGGTTGCGGGATTTGATATTAACGAATCGCGAATCGCCGAGCTGCGCGCCGGAACCGACTCGACCCTCGAAGTCCAGGACGAGGCCCTCCAGCGTGTGCTTGCCACCGCCAACCCGCTGACGGCAGCGTTGTCCAAGCCGGGCTTGTTCGTCACCGCCGACGTCGAGGAAATCGCGAAAGCAACCATCTACATCATCACCGTGCCGACACCGACCGACAAGCACAACCACCCGGTGCTCACCCCGCTCATCCGGGCAAGCGAAACGGTCGGCAAGGTGCTCAAAACAGGTGACATCGTCATCTACGAATCGACCGTCTATCCTGGCGCAACCGAAGAGGATTGCGTTCCAGTACTCGAACGGGTCTCGGGGCTCGCCTTCAACCGCGACTTTTTCGCTGGCTACTCGCCGGAGCGCATCAATCCCGGCGACAAACAGCACACGGTCGCCAACATCAAAAAGGTGACCTCCGGCTCCACGCCTAAATCAGCGCGAACGATTGATGCACTCTACCGCAAGGTCATCACCGCCGGCACGCATCTGGCCTCGTCGATCAGGGTAGCCGAAGCGGCCAAGGTGATCGAGAACTCGCAACGCGACATCAACATCGCCTTCGTCAACGAACTGGCGATGATCTTCAACCGCATGGGCATCGACACCCTCGACGTGCTCGAAGCCGCCGGGACAAAGTGGAACTTCCTGCCCTTTCGGCCCGGCCTTGTCGGCGGCCACTGCATCGGCGTCGATCCCTACTACTTGGCCCAGAAGGCGCAGGAGTACGGCTACCACCCGGAGATTATCCTCGCCGGACGCCGCCTGAACGACAACATGGGCCGCTACGTCGCCTCGGAGGTCGTAAAGCTGATGATCTCGAAAAACCTGAAGGTCAAGGGCTCAAAGGTGCTCATGCTCGGCATCACCTTCAAGGAGAACTGCCCCGACATCCGCAACACCCGCGCAGTCGATATTGTCGCCGAGCTGCGAGAATACGGAACCAAAGTCGAGATTTACGACCCCTGGGCCAACCCGGCGGAGGTGCGCCGCGAGTACGGCCTCGACTGCATCGAAGCGCCGCAACAGGGCAGCTACGACGCCATCATCCTCGCCGTGGCGCACACCACCTTCGCCGATCTGGCGATCAGCAAGCTCCGTTCCGGCGACAATGCCGTGGTCTATGACGTGAAGGGCGTGCTGCCAACCGGCGCGATTGACGGCAGACTCTGAAGAATGAAACTGCTGTTCATCAACTCCGCGCGTGAATGGGGTGGAACCGAGAAGTGGACGCGCATGGCCGCCACCAAACTCGCCGAACAGCACGAGGTCTCGCTGATTTACCGCAAGGAGGTGGTGGGAAGCAACTTCGCCATCCCGAAATTCCGCCTCCCCTGCCTCTCGCATATCGATCTCTACACGCTCGTCCGGATGGTCTCGATCATCCGCGAAAACGGCGTAGAGATCGTCATACCGACCAAGCGCAAAGATTACCTGCTCGGCGGCCTTGCCGCGAAACTGACCGGCGTGCCGATGGTGCTGCGCCTCGGAGCGGACCGCAAACTGAAGTGGCCATGGCAACGCTTTATGTACCACACGTTAAGCCGAGGCATCATCGTCAACGCAAGCAAAATCAAAACTACCCTGCTCCAGACCGGCTACATTCCTGAAGAGAAAATCCGGGTGATCTACAACGGCCTCGACACCTCGGAACTCGACCGGCGAAGCGCCGAAAGCCCGATCGCAAAACCCTTTCCCGTCACCATTACAGGGCTCGGGCGGCTCACCTGGAACAAGGGCTACGACTTCCTCATTCGCAGCTTCGCACGGTTTGTCGAGCGCACCGGCAACCGCGACGCAGGGCTCGTCATCATCGGCGACGGCGCGCAGAAAGAGGAGTTCGCACAACTGGCGAGCGAGCTGGGCCTCGCCGACCGCGTGCTCTTCCCCGGCTTTCAGCAGAATCCCTACCCGTGGCTCGCGGCGAGCGACATCTTCGCCATCACCTCCACCAACGAGGGGCTGCCGAACGCGCTGCTCGAAGCGATGTACCTTGGAGCCGCGCCCATCAGCACACGGGCGGGCGGCGCTGACGAAGCGATTGACGACGGCGAGAACGGCCTCATGCTCGACTACGGCGACGAGGAGACACTCGCCAGCGCGTTACAACAGCTCGTCGACTCGCCAGAGCTGCGGGCGCGATACGGCGCAAAAGCGCGGGAACGGATCATCGAGCGCTTCTCGATGGAGCGGATGGGACGCGAAATCGTCGAGTTCTGCCGGTCACGACAGAAGCAGTGAGCCGTTAAGCGCGCCAACATGGTTCAAACGTTATTTTTCGTAGATTATTGCCACTCGATTCCGGCTCTAGCCATCAACCAGCAGCCAGCAACAACACACCGGTACGGCAGGCATGAA